>JAGRAX010000029.1 GCA_020434365.1 Bdellovibrionales bacterium | reverse complement strand
GTTGGAAAAAAATTCTTTTTTTGATGCAACAGACAAAGCAATTTCTGTAGGTGAAAAAAGTTATATCTCTATGGCAAAAAATACCATTGCGGGTTCAGTGATAGGTGTGGCCATTAAAGACGAAAGTCGGGCAGGTTTTTATGAAAATAGGTTTTTAGACAACAAGTCCGATGTCAGCTTATATCAAAAGAAAAACGAATTTGTTGCCGGTGGATGTGCAGTGTTTCCAAAGAAAGATGCATTAAAAATCGAAAACTCCGATAAAAATACAAATAAAGTAATCATAAAGAGACAAAAAGATTTTTCATATAAAATTCCGACGAGAAGGTTTTTTGATCAAGAATGTAAATGGGAACGTCAATATAAAGAGTTGGAAGAGATAGCGCCATGGATCGATTTGAATACAAATATATAGTCTCCATAGAAAAAGCTAAAGAGCTTTCAAGCTTCTTGGCTGAAGTGTCGGAAAGAGATTCGAATGGTATCAATGGGCAATACAATGTACTGAGTTTGTATTATGATACTTCATCCTTGGATTGTTTTTATGAGAATGTTGAGGGAATGAGATTTAGAAAAAAGCTGCGATTTAGAAATTACGATGCTGACAACGAATTTTCGAAAGTGTTTATTGAAATGAAGTGTAGAGAAAAGCATCGTATATTTAAAAAAAGAGTTGGTATGCATAGAGATCAAATTGCATCATGGAATAATATTGAAGAAAATAGTTTTGATTCTTTGAAAGAAAAGCTATGGTTTACGGAAATAAGCACTTTTTTTGATAGAAAACAACTTAAACCCTGTGTGTATACGCATTATAGACGTGAGGCCTTTGTGTGTAATGGAAAAGATCAAAATCGGTTTACATTAGATTTTGAATTGTCAGGCTCACAGGCTGCGGAACTTTTTTTGGGACGTGGTGTATGTGAAGGTATGGTTCCTCTGCTTCCGCCAAGTCAAGTGGTCTTTGAGGCGAAAGGATATCAAACCTTGCCTGCATGGTTTTCTGATATTGTTCATAGATTTGGCTTGAAGAAAACAAGGTTTTCAAAATTTGTAGAGGCTGTGAAACAAACTAGATTAAAGTAAAGGAAAAAATATGATTGATTTTTTGGGAAGACCGGTAGCAGGATTAGACTCTGAAGTTGTTTTTTTTCAGGCAGTGATTTCAGCCATTTTGGCGGCCATCTTGGCTCTCGTTGTAGGCTATTTTTATAGATATAGTACAAAAAAATCTAGTTATTCGGAGTCGATGTTCAATGTTCTTGTTGTAATGTGTGTTGTCGTTTCAATTATTATGATTGTCATAGGTAGCAACATTGCGAGAGCTTTTAGTCTTGTGGGTGCCTTATCTATCATTAGGTTTAGGACTGCAATGAAGGATCCCAAAGATACGGTTTATATTTTTTATGCGATGACAGTAGGTATGGCATGTGGAGTTGGTCTTAGAGGAATCGCAATTTTTACAGCCTTTTTTATTGGAAGCTTGTTGTATGTTTTGTCTAGACTTAGGTTTGGCCAAAAAGATGCCTTGCACTATTATCTAAAGGTGTTTGTTCCTATTGAGTCCAAAAATATTGAAAAATTCAAACAATACCTTTCTTCTATATGCATGAGTATAAATGAGGTTTCAACAAGCACAGTTAGACAGGGAACGGCGATAGAATACTTTTATAAAGTTATTTTTAAGCCTGATGTAGAAAATCATAAAGTGATTGAAGAGATCATGCGCCTCAATGAAAACGAAAAGGTCGTGTTATATGGATCAGAAAGTAGAGATCTTTTTTTATAGTCGATAGATGAAGCATTTTCTTAAAGATTTTTGTTTTTTTGTACCATATAAAAAATATTTTCTGATTCTCCTATCGGTTGTTCTTGGAATACTGAGTTTTCACAATAGGACATACAATGAAAGGTATATTTTTAAAAATAGCCGTCCTTATTTTCAAGAAGAGAAATCTTGGGATGAAATCGATCGTGTAGAATCCATACTACGTAAAGATTCATATCGAAAGATAAAATCAAATATAGAAACCAACGTGCAAGATTTTGTATTGGCGAGGGTTCAATCTTGGACACTTTCTCCAGTGAAAGATATAGATTTAAGAACTAAACTGTATGCTTATGGTTCTCCGGGGATTTCTTTCTTTATTGCAGTTTTGATAGTAGTTGTTCTGCTCTTTCATTTGCAGAAATATGCTCTCTCAATTCTTGGTGCTTTGGGATTTGCATTGATTTCAAAATTTTTGTTTCTTTCAAATATGGGTAGCAGCATTGAAAAGAGTCTTATCGTTTTTTTTGGTCTTCTATTTCATTATTTGTATCATCAGTGGCTAAGAAAAAATGAAAAGAAGAGAGTTTTTGTTTCTTTCGTTGTGTTGTCAGCAGTGCTACCGAGTGTGTGGGTTTTTTCGTTGTTTTATATTGCTTTGGGGTGCCTTGCATATATAAAGCCCAAATTTTTGGAACATAAGCTATTTTGTTACGAGTGGATCGGCTTGTTTCTAGTGACCGTTGGGATGGCATTTTATGATTCTCAATGGAAATTTGGATTTTGGGTTTTTTCGTGGCTTATTTTTGTTTCGATGGTTTTTGTTCTTTCGAAGCAAGTTTTTGTTAAGAAATGCAATCAACTCTATGTGGTGTCTCTGGTTTGTATGACCTGTATTATTTTGAGTTCTGCTGAGGAAGATCCCCATCTATATCAAAGAAATGAATATTTTGACTCTGCATATGATGCGCTAGGAAAAATCAAGAATATTTCATTGGATCATCAGGTATCTGTATTTGTTCATCCTGATTTTGTGCCTTGGACTCAATATTTTTTGGGCTTGGAGGCAGCAGGAAGTATAGAGGCAAGAAAGGTCTTGTATGAAAGCCTTCCTTTGCTTAGAGAAGATCTTGTAGGTCTCAATGAACTTAGAAATAAGTTCAATTATGATTTTATGCTGGTCGAATACCCAGAGTATAGTTTGTGGACAAGGATGGAAAACCAAAAATATAAAAGAAAAATTTTTTTTAGAGAGAGCATGGAGTACGGAAATGCTGTATTTTTTATCAATGAAAGAGCCAGAAAATCCCTGATTTTCTCTTTCTACAATGGTGATGGGTGCATTCAAGGTGATTGTCCTGAGCATTGGAAGAAGGTTGCATCTGTCCAAGCTCATAAGGATTCGGGAGACCGAGGTAAGATCAAGATTTATAGATGGACTGAAAGTTAAGAAAATATCAATGGATTGGGAAAAAAATAAATATACTCATGCAGATGTAGTCATTGTGGTTCCCGTAAAAAATGAATCCAAATACATCCAAGAATGCGTCGACTCTCTTATCATTGCTGCAAGGGGAAAGGCAGAAATCGTGATTATAGATGACGGGTCCAATGATGATACCTGTAAAATACTGTCGATTTTTGGGGATCGTATTAGCTTGATTCAAACTCGTGGGATTGGACCTTCTGCTTGTCGGAACTTGGTTATAGATCATACAGACAAGCCTTTGGTTGCTTTTACGGATGGAGACTGTGTTGTTGATGCTTTTTGGCTAGATTCTTTGTTGGCGGTGTTGGAGTCGGAGAAGTATGACTGTGTCGGAGTTGGAGGGCTTCAATCTATATCTTTAAAAGCTTCATGGAATGAGAAATGGAATGGACAGATTTTGGAAGCCTTAAGCTTTGTTTCGGATTATTTACATCATGAAGGTGAGATTCGGAGAGTACATCATAATCCAACTTGTAACTCTTTGTACGAGACAGAGGCTTTGCGACGTGTGGGAGGGTTTGATGAAAAGCTTTGGCCGTGTGAAGATCTAGATCTAGATATGAAGATCTCGAAAGATGGAGGAAAATTATATGTGACTCCATATGCTAAAGTTGTTCATCGAAGACCGGAGACTTTTATATCTTTTTGTAAGATGATGAGTCGATATGGAAAGGCTCATGGAAAGTTAGCAAAGAAACACAAAACACTACAGATGACAGGATGGATCTCTATATTCTTATTTTTACCTACACTTGGATTGTGTTTGGCAGGTTTGGGCTTTCAGATTTTTCTTTTTTGGTTGGTATCGGTCATCGCTCTATCCATGCTTTTTGTGATCAGGCGTAGAAAAGTAGTTTTCTTTCTCGCAGGTCCATATTTTTTGGTTCCTTTTTTTTTGTGGAATCTACAATTTTATCGTAGCATCCTGACAAGATCTTGAGTGTATCTATGAATCAAAAATTCTTATCGATTGTAATCCCAGCTTTCAATGAAGAAGAGCACATCTCTCGTGTGCTCGATCAAGTATTGTCAAGCAGACCTGCTATTCTTCAGAATACCCAGTTTGATGAATTGGAAATTGTTGTTGTAAATGATGGCTCAGTGGATCGAACGCAAGAGGAAATTAAAAAAAGAGCCAATGAAAATGTCTCTGTTGTCAGGCATGAAATAAATTTGGGGTATGGGGCGGCTTTAAAAACAGGTTTTGAGACGGCTCGAGGCAATTACCTTGCTTTTATGGATGCAGACGGAACCATTGACCCTATGAGTTTTGTAGACATGGCAAACGAAATGATGGCGCAAGATGCCGATATGGTGGTAGGAAAAAGATTTGGAACCAGAGAGTCTGGGATGCCAAAGGTCAGAAAGCTCGGAAATTACTTTTTTGCGTACTTACTTTCATTTTTAGCAGGGGAAAAAGTCGAAGATACAGCAAGTGGCGTTAGGATTTTTAAGAAAAATGTATTGCATCAATTGTATCCACTGCCTGATGGACTTCATTTTACTCCGGCAATGTCTAGTAAAGCCTTGCATGAAAAAATCAAAATGTGTGAAGTGCCTGTTAGTTATGCACAGAGAAGTGGGCAATCTAAGCTCAATGCAGTAACCGATGGACTGAGATTTTTAAGGATCATTTTGGAGACGGTGTTGATTTATAACCCATTTAAGGTGTTTTTGTATTTGGGGACGCTATCGATTCTTTTTGCATCGCTTTTGATGCTACAACCTGTGATGGTCTATCTTGCAAATCAAGATGTGCTATTTTCAGACTATATTTATAGGTCCATCGCGGCTCTGTATTTTTTGGTGGGGGGAGTTCAGGTCATATTGTTCGGCATCTTGGCGAGGTTTTTGGTGTCGACTTTTTTCCAGCATTATGAGACTTCTGCATGGATTCATCGCATCAATAAACATCTCAAGGTATACCAATATATGAACTATTATGGTTTTTTGGTTCTGGGTCTAGGCTTAATGATCAATGGGATGTATTTTGGTCAATATCTGCTTAGCAAGAGTTTTAGCTTTCATTGGTCTTGGCTGATGTTGGGAGCGGCTTTGATATTGATTGGAGTACAGACCATGATTTCGGGACTGTTGATTAAAATGATCACGCAGATTAAGAATGTTATGACTCATCGTAAGCGTGTCTAGAGGGACTTTGAGCCTCTTGAAATTCCTATTGCTCTTCCGTCTCATCTTGACTATAGTGCCGCCGATCTATGGATAAGAAATCTCCGGTCTACGAGGGCAAGGCCAAAATTGTCTATGCGACAGATGACCCCGAACTTTTTGTACTCTACTTCAAGGACGATGCAACGGCTTTCAATGCAAAAAAGAAAGCTGTAATCGAGAAAAAAGGCGAGCTCAATGCAAAGATCTCAGCACGAATTTTTTCATATCTTCAATCACATGGGATTGGTTCTCATTTCGTAAAAGCTCTGTCTGATCGGGAATTTTTGGTCAAAAAAGTAGACATTATCCCCATTGAGCTTGTGATTCGAAATATAGCCGCGGGCAGTTTGTGTAAGCGACTGGGAATTGAAGAAAAGAAAGCTATTTGTCCTCCTTTGGTCGAATATTATTATAAAAGAGATGATTTGGACGATCCTATTTTTTCACCTGATCATATTTTTTTCATGGAGCTCTGTGATCGAGAAACTTTAGATCGGATTCGTAAGCAAGCCCTCAAGATCAATGACCTTTTGCAGTCATTTTTTGATGAGAGAGGTATCACTTTGGTTGACTTTAAGTTGGAGTTCGGTCTTGACTCTCAGGGAAATGTGCTTTTGGCAGATGAGATCTCTCCTGATGGTTGTAGACTTTGGGATAAAGAGACTCAAAACATTATGGATAAAGATCGTTTTCGTAAGGACCTGGGGGATTTGATCCCGGCTTATGAAGAAGTATACCGTAGGATTGAAGGAGATATTTCATGAAAGTCTGTTTGTTGGCAAAGATTAAAACTGAAATTTTAGATCCACAGGGAAAAGCTCTAGAAGCTTCCATACATCGTTTGGGTGTTGAAACCATTCGCAATGTTCGAGTGGGTAAGGTCATAGAGTTCGAGATTGAAGGTATGACAAAAGAGCAGGCAAGTACAAAGATTAACGAGCTTTGTGAACAAATTTTGATCAATCCTTTGTTAGAAGATGTGAGCTATGAGTTTAAAGACTGAGGCCCTTTCTCAAGGCCTTCAAGAAAATGAATACGAGCGTATTGTAGAGCTTTTGGGCAGAGAGCCCAACAGGGTAGAGTTGGGTATTTTTGCTGTGATGTGGAGTGAGCATTGTAGCTACAAAAGTACACGAATTCATCTGCAGAACTTGCCGACGAAAGGTTCTTATGTACTTCAGGGGCCAGGAGAAAATGCCGGAGTTATAGATTTAGATGGCAGGTATGCAGTTTGTTTTAAAGTTGAGAGTCACAATCACCCTTCTTTTATCGAGCCCTTTCAGGGTGCTGCCACAGGAGTTGGTGGGATTTTAAGAGATATTTTTACCATGGGTGCGAGGCCCATCGCAGTGTTGGACTCTCTTCATTTTGGAGATGCGACTCATCCGAGGGTTCCACACTTGCTCAAGGGTGTAGTGAGTGGAATTTCTCACTACGGAAATTGTATGGGAATTCCAACTGTAAATGGGGAAATCAAGTTCGATTCTTGTTACAACGGAAACAACCTGGTGAATGTCATGGCAGTCGGTGTTTGTCGCATTGATGAGATTTATACTGCCAAAGCTGAAGGTATTGGAAATATTGTTTTATACCTTGGTTCCAAGACGGGCAAAGATGGCATTCATGGTGCGACAATGGCATCTGAAGAGTTTGATGATGAGAGTGCCGATCAACGCCCTACAGTGCAGGTCGGTGACCCCTTCATGGAAAAGCTTGTCATGGAAGCCACCTTAGAAATGATTCAAAAGAAATTGATTGTGGCCATCCAAGATATGGGAGCCGCTGGTATTGCCTGTTCAACCTTTGAGATGTCATCAAAAGGTGAATGTGGAATGAAGATCAATCTAGATCATGTGCCTCTACGTGAAGAAAATACCAGCGCCTATGAGATTTTTCTTTCGGAATCTCAAGAACGTATGCTTGCTGTTGTGCATCCAGAGCAATTGGAAGAGGTTTTAGGTGTAGCAAAAAAATGGGGTGTTGATTGTGCTGCGATAGGTGAGATTATCGCTCAGGAAAAAGTCATTGCATATCATCATGGTGAAAAAGTAGTAGATCTACCTGTTGCGCCTGTTTCTTCCAATGCCCCGATGTATGACCGCCCATTAGAAAGAAGAGAGCCTTCTTCTCAGACCTTTGATCTAAGCTCTTGGGAAAATGACAGTATAGAAAAAATTGCTATAACACTTTTACAGTCTCCGAGTTTTGCAGAAAAATCTGAGATTTATCAGCAGTATGATTATTCGGTGGGAACCGACACGTTGCAAGGACCAGGGGCTGATGCGTCTGTCATGAGAATCAAAGGCTCAGAAAAGCGTTTGGGCATCACGCTGCACAGCTTGGCTTCCTATTGCAAATCAGATCCATACAAGGGGATGCAGCATGTTGTGGCCCTGTGTGTACGTAGTCTTGCCAGTGTAGGCGCCAAAGCTGTGGCAACAACCAATTGTCTCAATTTTGGAAATCCGGAACAAGCTTGGATCATGTCTCAAATTCAACAGTCGATTCAGAGTTTGGGAGATGCCTGCATAGAGTTTGAATGTCCCATTACAGGTGGGAATGTGAGTTTGTACAATCAAACCGATCAAATAAATATTCATCCCACGCCATGTATAGGGATGGTGGGAATTGTAGAGGCAGGAACAATAGTTCCTTCGGCTTTTATTGAGGACGAAGAAGATGAGATCTTTTGGGTAGGTGATGCGTCTCACAAGTTTTCTCAGATGTACCAATCTCTTGTCGTGAGAGAAATGTATCAGATCGATGATCTTGCTTGTCCTCCATTGAGCATAGACAAAGAAAAGGATTTGCAGACATTTCTTCTCAATGCTACCGAAAAACATTTGATACGGTCGACTAGACCTATTGCTCAGGGTGGACTTTTCAAGGCATTGGTTTCGCTTTGTAGTACATTTGGATGTGAAGTTTCGATTCCTGATGGAGTACCATCCAAGCCGTTTCTCTTTGGAGAATACTCCAGCGGGGTTTTGCTTTCTACTTCAAAAGCCATGTCAGAGTCTCTTACAACTTTTATGGACCAAAGTAATCTAGACTATTTTTACTTGGGGAAAAGTGGTGGAAAAAAATTATCGATTTTGGGTGAGCTGAGTATAGATCTGACGAAACTCGATCAATACAGAAACAACTTGTGGGAGACCTTGTAGATATGTGTGGTATTTTTGGAGTGCAAGGTCATGGGGAAGCCTCGAATTTAACTTATTTGGGACTGTATTCGATGCAGCATAGAGGACAAGAGTCCGCAGGAATAGCATCGACAGATGGGGAGCAAATTTACAGAATTAGAAAACCAAAACTGGTCTCTGATGCTTTCTCTCAGCATTCATTTCAGATATTGAAGGGGAGAAGTTCTATTGGTCATGTGAGGTATTCTACGACGGGTGACGGAGGCATGTCTAATGTACAACCCTTTAGTGTAGAGACAGATATAGGTAAAATATCTATTGTTCACAATGGAAATTTGACCAATTATGCTGAAATCAAAAAAGAACTTATACAGTCTGGAGCAATTCTTCAGGCAACGACAGATACCGAAGTGATTCTTCATTTGATTGCACGTTCTAACAAAGCTACGCTTTTGGAACGTATCTATGAATGTTTCGAAAAAATTCAAGGGGCATATTCTCTGTTATTTTTAACTCCTCAAGAATTAATTGCAACGAGAGATCCTTTGGGTATTCGACCGCTTTGTATGGGACAGCTTAAAACTGGGCAATATGTTTTTTCTTCTGAGACTTGTGCTTTTGATCTCATAGGGGCCAAGTATATCAGAGATGTAGAACCTGGTGAGGTTGTGATCGTTGATAAGGACAACAACTTATCTTCGAGCACATTTTCAAAGAATAAAAAAAGAGCGTCTTGCATTTTCGAGCACATATATTTTTCAAGGCCTGATTCCAAAGTGTTTTCTTCGTCTGCGTATATTGTTCGTAAGAATTTAGGAAGGCAATTGGCAAAAGAACATCCTTTGAAAGCGGACTACGTCATTTCAGTCCCTGATTCGGGCAATTATGCGGCTTTAGGCTACTCGGAGCAAAGTGGAATTCCCTTCGAATTTGGTTTTATTAGGAATCACTATGTGGGGCGTACTTTCATAGAACCCAAACAGTCCATCAGAGGTTTTGGAGTTAAGGTAAAATTAAACCCTGTATCCATGATTCTAGAGGGTAAAGATCTCATTGTTGTGGATGATTCCATTGTACGAGGGACCACCAGTAAAAAAATTGTCAAAATGCTCAAAGATGCTGGAGCTGGGAAAGTTCATATGATGATCAGTTCCCCTCCATTTAAAAGTCCCTGCTATTATGGAATCGACACACCCAATAAAGCTGAGCTTTTGGCTTCTCATATGAGCTTGGAAGAGATTAAGGATTTTATTGGAGCTGACTCGGTATCTTACTTAAGCGAAGAGGGGATGTACTCTTCTCTTCAGCAGGGGCAAAAAAATAACTTCTGTGATGCCTGTTTTACGGCGAATTATCCAGTCAAGCCATCACAAGTCTAAATTGTCAACGTAGACTGCTTCGTTATTGAGGTTTTTGGAATCCAAACTTTTGTTTTGGCTCTTGTTTTGAGTCTGGATCTTCTTGGCTTACTTCATCGAGTAGGATCTGTTCAAGACGATTTTTCTCATTTTGTTTGGCTTTATTGTCTTTCATGTAGACGAGAAAAAATGCTACGAGTGTACCAGCAATGACGACCAAAGATAGAGTCAGTAGATATTTTTCTATTTTTGAACTTTTTTCTGTCGTTTCAATTTCTTGTGATTTGATGTCTTGATTTCTGAAACTATAACGGCTTGTCTGTGGTTCAGAGAGTATTTGTGAATTTGGTTCTGGTATTTTTTTGGATGTAGGTTGTTCTTGTGATCTGTTTTTATGTGTATATGAAACGTCAAAAGCCTTTGAGCTTGTAAAAGCACTTTTTTGATTGCCTTCAGGGGCTTCTTCTACTCCAATTGAATCAGAGATAAGATCGGATATGGATGATTTTTTGGGAACTTTTTGAGGAGAAGGATCTGAGGCGAGTTTTGCCTCTGGATCTGTGAAATCTCCAACTTGATTGATATTGCTTTTCATGCTCAGATTTATAGGCTTTGATGAATCAAAAGAATCCGATTCATCCATATCTTCAGGCTGTGCCAATTCAATTGAGACTTCTTCGTCTTCGTTGATTTCCATATCTTCTTCAACATTCTCCTTGATGAAAGGTGAAGTAATGATCTGGGTTTCATCTTCTTGAACTGAAGAATATTCATCTACAACATCAGAGACTTCGAAGTTGAGCGTGTCCATATTTTTGATTTCTTGGTCACCGGGCGCTTCGATTCCGTGCATACTTTCATGGAAGTCATGCTCCATATGTCTTGCAGCGGGTTCTACACTTTGGAGACCTTGATCATGGGAAGCATTTGATTCCGAACTACTTGGTTGTGCTGATGTTTCTTGGTTTGAATTTGATATTGGCTGCTTCGGAGAAAGGGCTTCGACAATGGGTTGATCTAGGCCAGGGGTTTGCATGTTGGAAACCTGCAAATAAAAAAAGCTCATACATTGTGTACACGTGATTTTTGCTCCACCGGATGGCAGAGAATTGATATTTAACTCAAACCTGTGATTACAGACCCCACACTCGTATACCGCAAGCATATCCATATATCATACGGAGTGGTGCTATGCTAAGTCAAGGTAATGATTAGAAAAACTCAGTATTTTGGCCCTTCAAAATTTCTATTTTTTGTTTTCGATCAGATTGGAGGGTGTTTTTATGACCTAGATCCAAAAGAGTTTGATTGTCGACCATAGGACTGGCCAGAAAAACCTCAAGATCTGATGGATTTCGAAGGGATAGACTTATAGAACTGTTTCTAATGCTATGTGTTATCATGGGAACCTCTTCAGGAAGAACCATGAGACTCAGGCTTGAATATGATAATCCATCATCCAGAGAATGGGTAGAAAGCACTGTGACGTTTTGCAGCAAGGTGAAGCTTTTGCTCTGCTGTTCCGTTTGACTTTCTATAACAAGATCTACATGGTCTCCCGATTGAATTTGAAAGGAAGCCGAGGAGACTTCGTCCGTGGGGATTGAAATGACTCTGTATCCTGGGGGTATTTTTTGAGATGGAACGGCATGAGATCTTACAATGAACTGATCCCAAAAGAGCATTTCATTTTTCTCTACAGATCTCAGGAGCTTTTGTCCTATGAAGCTTTCTTTTTCTTTCGATCGAACTGCGTTGGCAGGAAGGTGCTCCTTGGGAAGCAACATGATGTCAAAATCTTCGTCTTGAAGCATACTGCCTTGAGAAAGATGTTTTGAAAAAATCAACACACTTTGATCAAATCGAGAAAAAAACCTTTTTTCTTTGATCATTCCCATAACCTTAAAAGAAATCATCAAAGCTACCATGCAGAGAACCAAAAAAGGGTAAAGCAAGGGATTGTTTTTGATCTCTCTGCCAGCAAATTGAAATTGTTTTTTTAAATAAGAGACAGAAAATAATTTATTTTTTTGCATATTTTTCTCCAATTCCTAGCAGTTCAGATCCTAACAATTCAATAGGTATCCAAGGTGTAAATCCGGCATGAGAGAGTAAACTCTGCTGTATGATTTTTTTTAGTTTCCAGTCTTTTTCAAAAGAACTTGGAGGAAGTATGGTTTTTGTTTCGATCGTGCTTCCAAAGTTCAATGTATCTTTGCCATCAAAAAACATGAAGGGATGTAAAGATTTCAGGCTCTGAGTAGGCATTGTCCACAGAATCTCTTTTTCACAGTGTGTCAAAATATAGCTTAAAAATGACTTTGGTAGATTCTTTCCTATATATAGACTTTTTCTTCCAAAGCTGGCTTTTGAAAGGCATCGAGGGGATTTTTTTTCTTTGATACTTTTTTCTATTTTTTGATCTCGAAAAAAGTATTTTGACGACAAATACGGATTTCGATGATGTGCTTTGTTGTGCCAGAATTGATAGGAGAGGATTTCCAACTTTTGTTTCTCATAGATAAAGCTGCGAAGGGAAACTGTACAGAGAATTACTGAGAGCATCAAAAGAATGCAAAATATAATCTCTATAAATGCTTTGGATTTAATGTATGTATTTTTTTTCAAAGGTCTCCTCACTTGGAAGCTTATAAATTTGAGTCCAGGTTTTTGTTATAGGGTCTTTTTCTATGCTTTTATAGAGCTCAGGAGATAAATGAATGGCTTCAATTTTGGGTTTGAATTCCATTTTCATAAGGTCCAAACGTTCTATAGAGGCTTGACTTAAAGTCCATGCAGAAAGAAAGTGATTTGAAGGTTTTTTTTGATGCGTAGGTAGTTGGATCAACTGATCCCATTGATACTTTTTCCAACTTTTAAGATAAATTAAAGACCTATAAGATGATTCATGGAGTGTTGAAAAATCATATGGTCCTGGAATTGAAATCAACATGAAGGACAGCAAAGGAAAGCGGTGTTGTAAAGATCTCACTGATTCACACCTGGTGAGAGATGCTTTATAAAATCCATATGTTTTTGCGCCGGTAAGTATCTTTTTTGGGAGATCTGATAGCTTTTTTATATTTTCTATGGGAACGAAATGAAAGTCATCAGTGTTTTTATATGTAACTATGATTTTTGAATAGCGTATATGCTCAGAAAAGTTTGCCTGTTTTCCGATTTGATGCACTCTTTCGATGTTTTTCTCTGTTAGAGTTTTACAAGAAGAGATTTTTCCTCCTGATATACTTTCTTTGTTTTTTCTGATCAAAACTTTTTTTTGATCAGATTTTGTAGAGCATTTTTGAGATGGGTATAATAATTTGGGGTGCAACGAGTAACTTGTTTTTGTAAATAAAAGAAATTTTTTTATATTTTGTTCACATCTATGTTGACCATACCATAGTGCGATTTGATCTTGTTCTTCTATTGTTTTTTTTACAAGCTTATCGATCTTTTCATAAAATGCTTTCAATCTAGGCATGATTTTTCCTAAAAGCCTAGAACACTGTCCTCCCAAAAAAGGACCTGTACTTACAATGCAAAGAATAATACTCGCAACCATGTACTCAATGAGAGCTAGTCTGTTAGCAATCGTTTCTATGGTTTGATTGTAGGCTGCGATCGTATTGAGAGCCTGTGCTTCTTGATGTAAGAAAGTATATAGCTCCTGATCCGAAATTTTTTGTCTTTCAATTTTTTTTAGGATGGCAATGCTTTGATAACTTTTTGACAGGATCAGTTGGAGAAATGCTAGCAGGAAGAAGAAGCAAACGATCAGAATGAATCCACTGTTTTTTTTCTTATACTGAATGCGTAGGATTTTCATTGTTTGATATAGCTTTTGAGTGTTTGCTGAAAATGAAATGAATTGTGCAATGAAGTTGAAAAAAAATGCAGATCAGAAGAGGTCGTGATCTCTTGCTTCGAGTTGTCCTCTTGTAAGGTGATTTTGTATCCAAATAGTTTTTGGATTTCTTCTTTGCTTTGGAGCTTGTCAAAGTAGTCTTGAGAATCGGAGAGGTTTCTTTGAACAATATGGCTTCGAAAGGCATAAAAGTGAAATAAGTGGTGGAGATCCCGCATCCAAAGGATTTCTAAGCATAGAAACATACTTAAGAAAAGTATGCATAAAAGAGTGAATGTAAGGATCCACTGTGTGATCATGATAGGGATCTTTGCAAAGCCAGGGCCATGATATCGAATCCAAAATGAACTGTTTTTCATTCGGATGAAGGAAATATGAACTTTCAAAGAGTTTGGATTCAAAACTACTAGAGTGCTTGGAGAGCCGCTCTCAATCGGGTATGATCTTTGTCATCATGAAGATTTTGATTACGAATGATGATGGTATTGATTCAAGGGGAATTACGCTTTTGGAAGAGTTGGCCCTTCCTTTTGGGGAGGTCACTGTTGTAGCTCCTACAAATGACCAAAGTGGTACGTCTCATGCTTTGACCTTGCATCATCCTTTGAGAGTCAATCACGTCAATGAAAATAGCTACTCTGTTTACGGAACACCTACAGATTGTGTTCATTATGCATTGCTGGATCTCTATGGGGAGTCTCAGCCGGATGTGATTTTGTCTGGAATCAACTTGGGTCCCAACTTAGGAACTGATGTATGGTATTCGGGTACTGTGGGGGCTGCAATTGAAGGCGCACTCTCTGGTATTCCATCGATAGCCTTTTCTTTGGTTTCTACTCCTTCTAGAGTGTACCAAGAAGAACTCGCTCAAGACTTTATACCTAAGTTATTGAAAAAAATACAAAAAATGGATAGATCTCATCTTCTTCTCAATGTAAATATTCCTTCCTCTGAAGAGACCGAATATGATGTCGAAGTGACCAAGTTGGGCTCTTCTTATTATGAGGGCAACTTGAAAAAAAATATGGACCCACGAGGCAATGAATATTTTTGGATCGGTGGAGATAAACTTCCATTTGATGAAACCCAAGGTACAGACTCCTTTGCGATAGGCAGAGGAAGTGTTTCCATCACTCCTTTGCGGCTGGAAATGACGCATTTTGAAAAAATGGAATTTTTAAAGCACAATTTGTTATGAGTCTCAGAAGTCAAAGAGTGATGAGTGCTCGCAAGATGGTCGAGCAATATGTTGCAGGAAAAGGTGTAGATTGCCCTAGAGTTCTCAAAGCCATGGAGGAAGTTCCAAGAGAGCTTTTTGTTCCAGAAATATTGAGAGAGAGGGCGTATTCGGATCATCCTCTTCCCATTGGCTATGATCAGACTATCTCTCAGCCCTATGTCGTTGCAAAAATGACCAGTGCGCTGGAATTGAAAGGTGATGAAACGATTTTAGAGATTGGAACGGGGTCAGGGTATCAGGCCGCCATTTTATCAAAACTATGTAAGCGTGTCTTCTCCGTGGAAAGAATTCCTGAGCTGGCTAGAAAAGCGCGGTCTCGCTTGGAGGCCTATGGAATCCATAATGTGTCTGTAAAAATTGACCATGGGCTCTGGGGATGGAAAGAGTTTGCCCCTTTTGATCACATTATGATTACTGCGAGTGTGAGTAGCAATATTGAGCCCATTTTTTCTCAACTCAAAGATGGTGGCAGGCTCGTAGCTCCATTTGAGAGAAGAAAAAAACAAAGTTTGTTTCTTATCGAAAAATGCGGAGAAAATATCAAAGAAACTAGAATCTGTGATTGTAGTTTTGTTCCATTTATATCATAGCAGTGGATACTTTCAGCCTTGCCGTGAAAAGGATTTTGTCTTTCAATGTAAAAAAATTTATATGCATACTCGTGCTCTTGGTTACCGTTTCGTGTCATTCAAGGGGCGGTGCGATTTATTATGTTGAAAAAGGTGATACTCTATGGAGAATTGCACATAGTCACCACGTGAGTATGCAGGAAGTTCTCAAAGCCAATCCAAGAATAAGAGCACATCGTCTATATCCGGGGCAAAAAGTCCTTCTTCCAGGTGTATCCGAGCTTAAACATGTAGAAAAAAGAGTTGTAAAGCTTATCGAAAGTCGGTCTGCACCGCCTTCCCAAAAGTTAAATAAAAATACTTCAGTAAGAAAAACACAGGTACAAAGAAGCGTTTCGACAAAAAGAAAGAGTTTTCAGGCACAATTTTCTTGGCCTGCTCGAGGGAAAATCGCATCTTCTTTTGGTCGGAGAGATCAAAAAATGCATAATGGAATTGATATTGAATTGTCTCCTCAGTCAGATATTGAATCTTCTCTTGAGGGTCATGTGATTTTTGTGGGACAAGACATACAAGGCTATGGACCCACGGTCATCATTGCACATGCAGAAAATCTATTTACTGTGTATTCTCATTTGGGCTCTATTCTTGTGCAGCAGGGGCAAAAGGTGAGAAAATCGCAGACCATCGCAAAAGCAGCCAATCAAAAAGGAAAAGCTTATTTGCACTTTGAAATTCGGCAAGCAAAGCTAGCTTATGACCCGTTGCTGTATTTACCCAAAGCGTAAGAACTGTACCTTGTCTATATTATTTGGCGCCATCATCGAAGTCCTCAAATGACTTGCCCTGAGTGTCTTTGCTTTTGACTTTTTCGTAGTGGCTTTCTGAGTACTTTTTCCCTTGCAGCGCCGCCGAAATTCTTCCAAAACCTACTTTGATACTGTTGGAGGTTGTTTTCATTATAGCGATAGAAGAGACGGCAATAAGCGCAACAATGATCAAATACTCTGTCATTCCTTGCGCCATGTTTTTCTTTCTTGTTTTGATGTTCATTTTTTCCTTTCTGCTCAAGGAAGAGGGCTTTCAAGTTCTCTTTGAATGTCTACATCTCTTTTATCTATTGAAATCAGTATATTTAATACTGCGTTTGTTTTTAGTATGATGCCAAAAAGAATCGTAGATAAGATCAAAGACAGTAAAAGATACTCAAAAACAATCTGTCCTTTGCAAGTGAGATTACGGTTATTTTTCATTTCCTTTGTGTATTATGCAAGGAAACGGCCAAGAAAATTTGTTATAAAAGAGTTGATTATCGGTCCAAGTCGGAGCAAAATCGACACCAATATGTATGAAAAGCATATCTTTGTATGTACAAATCAGAGAACACTACCAAAGTCAGGTTGTGGAGATATTCAAGGCCATGAATTTCGGATGGCTTTGAAACAAGCTTTGAAAGACCGAGGAATGATTGAAAATATACGTGTCAATCAGAGCGGATGTCTTGGTTTTTGTACAAAAGGAATTGTCATGGTGATCTATCCAGAAGGAATCTGGTATCAAAATCTTAGAATAGAAGATCTGCCAGCCATTGTAGACTCAATCGTATCAGGAAAACCAGCATTGCACTTGCAAATGAAAGTATAAGAAGCTATTTCATCTTTTGTTGAAACATTTGCTTGGCAAGCTTTTGTATTTGAGACGGTGCATTTTTATTTTTAGCCAAGCGACGCAGATCATTGACATGTAAAGCTCGGGTAAATCTCATGGCTGTGAGGTGTGGTGTTTTAGGGTTTCCAGCCAGAGCCTGCTGAACCGAATAATGTTTTACCCAGTCTTTTTTTTCGCTTACCATTCGAATGATATCTTCATTCATTGCCTTATTGTTGCAGATTGCCAGGACCTCTCCATCAGTAATTCTGGGGTTTTTGATGACAGCAGAGGATACTACTTTATTGGATTCTTTGATCAATAGAGTACGAGCTTCTTTGTTTCCTTTCAAAGCTAGTTTGATCTTTTCTCCTGTACTTAAGGTTTGCACCAACTGATACATGCTCAGCTTTGTTTCTTCATCAACTTCTTCTTGTTCTTCTTTTAAAAGCGATTCAGGCACTTTTTTCATGCCTTCACCATCGGGGCTTTTTAAGATGAGCTCAATTTCAGCCATGGTCAAATCAGAAGCCTCACCCTCAATTGAAATTCCATTGATCCGAAGAAACGAGACCATTTTTTCAATGTCTGACTTTAGAGCCTGAGGGTTAAGTCGAATCGATTCCGCAATCTTTGGATTTTGCATGATTCGCACTTGGTTGCTCATCAAAAGGGTTGCGTTTTTTTGACTCAGCTGCTTTGCGATATCTATAATTGTTTGGTCCTGTGTACTCGGATTGAGAAGAATATGTTCGATAATCGCATCTTCTTCAGTACGGTTTTGCGCCAATTTATCCAGAACAAAGGGCAAGGTTTTAGAATCCGACGCAATTGGCAATGCCAAGGACTCCGGAAGGTCTTGTAGGCTATGCAGAGCTTTTTCTACGACTTTCTGACTTTCATCGTATAGAAGAAAAGCAAGGGCTGGAAGCCATTCTTTGGGAGATAGAGGTATGAGACCCTCTGCCATTGAAAGTTTTTTGTCGATACTTGCCTCAGGACCAATGAGACTTTGTATTTTTTCTGAAAAATTAGATATATAAAGTTCTTGAATGGGATGCATGTATAGAGACGATTATAACTCATTGATTTCACAAAAAAAAGCTATAAAAAGATGTCTACGAAGCCTTTGAAAACTCCTTTAGCTTCTCTTCTGGGTCTGAGCTTATGGTATATATTGTCAACCCTTAGTGCTTTATATCTTCAGCCTATTTTTGTCCTTTTGTTTTTTCTAACTCACGCCTTGCTTTATCAAGGTGTGGTGGCTCATTCTTCAGAAAAATTTTTCCTGCGCTTGTTCCGGAGCATTTTTGTTGGATCAGTTTTTTTTCTTTTGCTGCTTTTTCTCAGACCAGAATTGGCCATTTTTTCCCCCTACAAATTTGCAATAGGCCAAATTGCAGTGGAACTTTATGTTGTCGACGCCGTATTTTTTTCTCTAAGGCTTGCTAATCTTTATATTATATTTTCAATTTTTTCAGCACTATTTACGTCAAATAAGATGAAGATTTTGCAATTGTGCTCAAGGTATTCTTGGATGAGATATTTTTTTTTGACGAGCAATATCATTCCTCAAACCATTGGGAGTTTTCATCGAGCAAAACATGTTGCAAATCAAAGAAAAATACCTGTAGGAAAAGTAAAAAAAAATTTAATTGCGCTTCAATTTTGTGCAAAAGAATCACTGGAAAGTGTTTTTATAATTTCTCAGACTTTGTATCTTAGAGGCTACGAAAATAACGAACAAAATAATTTTCTCAAAAAGAAATCTAAAGCGAATATAATTCTATCTATTTTTATGCTGAGCATGATTGTTGGTATGGTGTTGTATGAAAAAATCATAGAAAGTTTGGTGTTTGTATTTGTAGGGACAGCTTTAAGAATAATGCTCTTGATTGTAAGAAAAGAAATTATACTAAAAAAATTTCTACATGACTTTTTGATAAGAGTCACTTCGATTATGAAAAAAAAATATATTGTAGTTTATTTATTTTTAGTTCTGTGGTTGTTGATGAATGTGGCAAAGTCTCAGAATAAGGATTTTTTCGTGTATATGTATTTACTATGTTCATTTTTTTATGTTTGGTTTTATGTGAAATATGAAAGAACTTAGATTTAAAAAATTTTCGTATCAGTATAAACATGAAAATCAAGAAGCGTTTTTTATAAAAAGCCTTCATGTTACAAGTGAGAAGCTATGTTTTATTTATGGAGAAAATGGATGCGGAAAAAGCACGCTTCTTCGCTTGATTTCTCAAACTCAGGATGCCTATGGTTCTGGAGAATGTAATGGATTTTTTCAATATTACGAAAACAAGAAAGAAAAAAAAATATCTTCTGTAAATTACTTTCACCATACGCAAATTCTTTTTGGAGAGACCTATTGCCAGGAAAAGAAATGGATTTTGTCCAATCAAAAAAATTCATGTCAAAGTGAAGTAAGTCATAAGCTTGAGAAATATTTTGACCTTCAAGATCTAGAGACCATACCGTTTTCTTCTTTAGAACAATCTACACTAGAAAAAATGAAGTTATGTCTAAGTGTAATGATAGATAAAGAAATAAATGTTCTTGATGATGTCTCAAATATCATAGATCAGGATCAATTTGATGAGCTATATTTGTTATTTTCTGAAGATCAGAAAAAGTATAAAAAAATTTATATTTTTTCTTCCTCTAGGTTTTCAAAAATGGAAGCAGATATATATGTATTGGATTCAGAGAATCATAAGGGTTTGATTGATAAATCTATTTTTTTGGATGATTTAGTATCCAAAGGCATTTGTGTTGAATCAAAAAAAATATATTTAGATCAACGAAGTTCGAATCAATACTCAATATGGGATGAGAAAGATTTTCAGTTTTTCTTTTGTTCTTATATTCAAGATGAGTGGAAGAGGTATATGAGATCAAAGTCTTGGTCTCAATATGTGTATCAACGTTTTACATTTTCACATTGGGAAAATAGAAGTTTAAGCACATTGAGCAGCGGGCAAAAAACTTGGGTTCAGCTTGGACTGAGTTTATGTAATATTGACGATCCAATATATTGGATCAATCCTTTTATGCATCTAGACGATCAGAGAATTTGTGAAATCAAAGACATCGTATTGGATCTTAGAGATCGATATAAAAAGTTACATATATATGATCAGTGGCTTGTAGCGGGTCGCAAGTGAATTTCTTTATCAATGCAGTATTTTATTTTTATGTATTGATTCGATTGTCTTTTTTATCTTATATTGGAAAAAACTCAGCTGGCGCAATGGCCGATTTTATTTTTGTCATGGGTTTGTTGGTGTTATGGCTTCAAGACACATATGCTTCTTTTGAAGAAACAAAGCATCATCGAGGTATTCATAGCTCTCTGCTAATTTCTTTACTGTGTTTATGTGCGGTCTTTCGAAGTATTCCTTTGCCAGGAGGTGTGAGTTTGGCTTTCATTATACCCATTTTTTCCGGCTATGTTTTTGGTTGTACGGTAGGAATTCTCGTAGGAGGTGTTGGAACACTTATCAGTGCTTTTATGATTGCGGGTATTGGGCCGTGGCTTCCATACCAGGCTTTTCTGATGGCATCTGTGGGGTGGGGCGCTGCAAAGCTTCCTCAGCTGCATTCAAAGCATGGATCTTTGTGTGTTGTATTGCTCTACTCAGTTGTCATCTCATTTATATTTGGCTTCTTTAGCAATTTCTGGTTTTACTTCGGAATACATTCGATACCAATAAGCATGCATGAACAGCCCTTGTTT
>JAGRAX010000028.1 GCA_020434365.1 Bdellovibrionales bacterium | reverse complement strand
ATAGACTCGAGATCTTTTTCACCTAAGCTTTTAAAGGCATAGTGTTTTGCAAGGTACTCTTTGGCAAGGTCGGAATTCATAGAGCTGGGAGATGAGTCTGGTGCTGAAGGTGAAGGCGAGACGGGTTCCCCCGGGTGTTCTGAGGGAGGGGAGTTCGTAGAGCTCTCCAAGGCCGAAGTCTGAGAATTGTCATCGAGCTCCTGCTCGAGAGCCGGGCTTTCGTCTTCATCGTCAATTTCAATTTCAACCGTTTCGCTGCCTTCTACAAGGTATTGAGAAATATTCGATTGAATCAAATCCCTAAAATACGTTTTTCTCTCTTGGAAGACTTGATCTACTTTTTCTCTGAGTTGATTTTGGTTGAAGTCGTGAGGTCCCAGCTGCTGATAAAACTCCTCGATCGACTTTTTTTGTCCTTTTTTGGAGAGCAAAAAGGCATCTACCAAGCTTTCAATCATAGAAGATCGGTTTTTTTGATGTAAAAAAGTTTTGCTCAGGAAAATCGAAGCAGGCTGATAAAAAGGATTCAGTTCTTTGGCTCTCTCAAAGTGCTGTTTGGCCTGATCAAAGTCTTTTTTTTCAAAGGCCAATTTGCCGACAAGAAAGTGATAGAGATAGTGATGGTTGTATGTTTCATGAAGCAATTGAAAAACCTTTTCGGCCTGTTCGATTCTTCTTTGTCCAATAAAGAACTCTCCGAGACCAATGAGATTTTCTTCGCTTAAGTGAGGTCGGACGCGCGGCTTCGGCATGGGCCGCTACTATAGCAAAAATCGAAAATTAACCAATTTTTTGTGGTACTTATGTCGAGATCCCTGATTGACAGGGACTTTTGCCCGGCATACAATTGTTACTATGATTCGCTATGTAGATCAGGTTGCCATTGCTGTAAAAAATTTAGATGAAAAAGTAAAAATCTATGAATCTTTGCTTCTTCAGTCAGCTGGGAGCATTGAGGAAGTAAGGTCGGAAAAAGTCAAGCTTGCCATGTTCCAGGTTGGAGAGACCAAAATTGAGCTTTTGGAGGGAATCGGTCCAGACTCTCCCATTCACAAATTTATCGAAAAAAGAGGCGAAGGGGTTCATCATATGGCGCTCAAAGTAGATGATATGGATCGCGCTATCAATATGTACAAAGAAAAGGGATTTACCTTCATCGAGCCTGCGCCTAGGGTAGGGGCTGAGGGGAGTAAAGTTGCTTTCATTCATCCCAAAAGTACGGGAGGTGTTCTCATTGAACTTGTGGAGTAAAAGCCTTCTTTGTGCTGCTTTATGTCTCATTTGTGTCTATTGCAAAGGAGATGGGTCTGTTGGAAGTATCCAAGGAGTTTTGATTTCTCTGACCAGCGAACCTGTGCCGAGTTCTCCAGATCCGGTATTGAAAGTCGCTGGACATGATGCAAGCGAATTTACAACTCAATATCAGGCCAGTACCACAGGAGGCAACCAAAGGGTTTTTGCTATGGAAGGGGTGGAAACAGATCAGTCTCAAGTGTTTGAGCTGAGCCATAGTCAGCTGGCTTCGGTGATTTCTTATGTTTTTGAATCTGATGAGCTTTCTTCGATTTCTCTTGCATCTTTAACAAACACTGCATTGACATCTATTGTGTCTCTGGGAAATGCGGCAATCTCTATGGTGGATACCAACAATAAAGCAACGGTGCTTGGACAAGTTTCGAGCTCTGGAGGTGGGTGTGGTCAAGCTCATCAAGCGGTTTTGGTCAATGCTTCTGATGGCTCGGCTCCGATTGGAAGCTCTGATAGTCTGTACTTCAATTCTGATGGAAGCGCTTTGGTTACGGGAAGTTTTGCGGACGATGAATGTAATTTTGTGATTTTTAATTTGGATCAAGGAAATTATATTTTAAAAATCGTCAGTAGCAGTAGCCAAGTTCTCGCGCAGTATAATATCGTTGCGGTGACGGGAAAAATAAGTGTGGGAGTTGATCTTTTATGAAAAATTCAAATGAGTCAGAAGCCACAAATCTAAGCAAAGCTCTAACCAGTCAGGTAACAGAAGAAACGCGTGAAATCGCCATAGGTGAAGGAAAGTTTTTGGCGGATGATGTCACGGAAAGAGACCCCGTCTATCGTGGAAGTTTTTTCTGGACAGGCCTGTTTCTATGGCTGGGAGTGGCTTTGTTTTTTCTCTGGTTTGTTTTCCTTAGACTAGATTTTCTCTCTCCCTCTTTCATATCCGTGAATTTTCCAAGCTTATAGCTAGTTTGTATTTTTTTGGCGTGAAGCAAAGGAGTAGCCTATGATCTTATGGCACAGTTTTGCGGCCAGAAAATCAGATTGTATCTGACCCTCTATGGGGCAGAGCTCATTGACATCAGCCGATACAATGTGGTGATTCTTTGCTAAGGTATAGATAAGATCTAAGGTTTCTCCCCACAAAAGCCCGCCGGGTTGTGGTGTTCCCACTGCAGGCATAATGGAAGGGTCTAGTCCATCAAGGTCAATCGTTAGGTATATATGTTGGGTTGAAATGCTTTCTAGCACCTGAGAAATCCAATTTTTTTGGTGGCGAAGGTCGTGCTCGTACCAGGTTTGAATGTCCTGATGATCTCGGGCAAAACGATACTCCTCTTGATCAAGGCTACGAATTCCAATGGAGCGAATGGGCGCCATTCCGTGAATGCGTCGTATGGCGCAGGCATGGCTAAAGGGTGAGCCTTGGTATTGTGCTTTTAAATCTGCATGCGCATCAATATGAACCACTGTAATGTCATCTTGATAGGCCCGTAAGATTGGAGGCGCAATCAATGGAGTGATGGTGTGTTCTCCCCCGAGTGTAAGGATGAATTTTTTTTCGTTTATATAGGGTTCGATTTGTTTGTGAATTTCAAGCTGCAGAGTTTCTGGATCTTGTTCGAGGTCCATGGCAGCAAGAGACCAATCTGTATGAATCCCCATGGACTTGGGTTCAAAGCCTAGTTCTGGGTCAAAGAACTCTACTTGACTGCTTGCTTCGAGGAGAGCCAAAGGTCCCTTTGAGGTACCTTGTTTGTAAGAGGTTGTTTTTTCATAGGGTAAGGGCATCACGATAACAGAGGCCTTCTCAATGGGGCAGTTCCCTTCCTCCGGAGCTAGAAATATAGGGTGTTTGGTGTCTGTAGTCATTGTGATTTCTTTTCCTTCCTGAATGCTTTTTTATTTCATTATAAGATGAAATTTAGTAAATCAAGTCCATTGTATTGGATCAATAGGGATCTGGGTGGAAATAAAACATATGGAAAAAATATCAGTCGAAGACATTCAAAGCTTGTATGGAATTGATGCATGGGGTGGAAAGTACTTTTCAGTTTCTGAAGAAGGAGACTTGTTGGTTTCGCCGGTGGAAAAGAGAGGCGAATCTGTCAATGTAAAAAAAATTGTTCAAGAACTGAAAAAAAGTAGGGTTCAAACTCCGGTCTTGCTCCGTTTTCCTCAGATATTGTCACACCAAGTGTCTAGGCTATGCAAAGCTTTTGATCACGCCATTCGTGAATTTTCCTATCAAGAACAATATTCACCTGTGTTTCCCATCAAAGTAAATCAAATTCGCCATGTGGTGCAATCCCTTTTGCAGTCCGGCTATTCACATAATTTGGGTTTGGAAGTCGGAAGCAAACCAGAGCTCATGGCATCTCTGGGAATGGAACTCCCTAAGGATGCACTTACAATTTGCAATGGTTTTAAAGATCAAAGTTACTTTGAGATGGCATCTCTCGGCGCTTCAATGGGTAGAAATGTTGTAGTTGTTTTGGAAAAGCCTTTTGAACTTGAGCAATTAATGAAACTAAAAAAGTCTGGGGCGGTTTTGCCTTGGCTGGGGATACGTATTAAACTTCAAGCTAAAGGATCAGGTCATTGGGAAAAATCTGGCGGGCAGGCCAGTAAATTTGGAATGACGACCATACAACTTTTGCAGGCCATTGAGTTTTTGAGAAAACATGACATGCTATCTCAACTCAAGCTTTTGCATTTTCATATCGGCTCCCAAGTAACCGAGATCCGAAAAATTAAATCTGCCATAAAAGAAGCCGCACGGATTTATGCAAAAATTAGAAAAAATGCCATTGGTATTGATTATATAGATGTGGGTGGAGGACTAGGTGTAGACTACGATGGGAGCAAAACCTCCTCAGATGCTTCAGTAAACTATACAGTAAAAGAGTATGCCAATGATGTCGTCTATACCATTGCCGAAGTGTGCGAGAGCGAACATGTCCCCCATCCTAAAATCATTTCAGAGAGTGGAAGGGCATTGGTTACACACCATTCTATGTTGATTTTTGATGTCAGAGATCAAATCAGTGAATCACACAGTCAGGCTCCTGTTTTTCAAAACAAAGAAAGTCAGGTTGTGTCTGAGTTGATCTATATCAATGAAAATATCAGCGTGAAAAATTATCGAGAGTATTATCATGATGCTGTAGAAAAAAAAGATGAACTGTACTCTCTTTTCAATCTGGGGATGCTAGATATCGAAGACCGTGCCAAAGGTGAGTGGCTATATTGGCAAATTGCGATCAAGGCCATACGATCAAGTAAAACTGCTAAATTTGTTGCTGATGAATTTGTAGAACTTGAACAAAAGATGTTCGACAAGGCTGTATGTAACTTTTCTGTTTTTCAATCCATTCCAGATCACTGGGCCATTGATCAATTGTTTCCAGTCGTTCCTATCCATAGACTCAATGAAAAACCTACAAGAAAAGCGACGTTGGTAGATATTACATGCGATTCCGATGGAGAAATTGATAAATTTGTTGATCTTAAAGACACAAAATATGCCTTAGAAATGCATGAGCTTGTAGAAGGGCAGCCTTATTACGTTGCTGTATTGATGGTAGGAGCCTATCAAGATACCATGGGAGATTTGCATAACCTCTTTGGCGCTGTCAATGACGTGGAAGTTGTATACGATGAAGGAAAAGCAATCATTAAGAGTGTGAAGAGGGGAGATACCATTTCGGATACCATGCAGATGTATGGATACGAAGAGGAAAAACTTCTCGCAATTGTTCGCAATCGTTTACAAGAAGTTGGATTGAGCCAATCAGAAAGTGATGATTTGTTCGAGAGGTATAAAAATCAGTTTCCTCGATATCCTTACTTAGACTCTGAAGACTGATTGAGATTTACGTATAACCTTATTCTAGGTCAAAAGGTATCACTTCTTTTTCTTCAATATGAAGTCGATTTTCTATTCCTTCTAGATCTTTTGCCGTACATAAAATGCTGATGATAAGGTGCTTGGGATCTAGGTGAGCCTTTGCTGCATCTCTCATTTGCTCAAGGCTAAGCGCAGACACGCGATCTACATAGGATTCAAAGTACCCTTCAGGTCGATCCAAAAGTCGATCTGAAATTCTTCTTGAAAGAACTTTTTCAGGGGTGTCAATTTTAAATGGATAAGATCTCAGCATATACTGTTTAGAAAACTCCAGCAGTTGGTCTTCAATTAAATCTCCATGTACAGCTTGATCAAAAAGCTTCATGCTGAGTTCTACCGCTTCAATGGTGTCCTGGGTTTTTGGAAAGGTATAGAGATAGAAACTTCCGGCATCTCTTTTTGCATCGACTCCCCCAGAAGCGCCGTAAGACCATCCTCTTTTTACACGAATCTCCTGCATATATTTGGCTTGAAAAATAGATCCAGCAAAGGCATTTGCAAAGCATTGAAGAGCAGTTAAGTCCTGATGATTTGCATGAAGACAAGGGTGTCCTAAAAAAAATTGTGTTTGGCTTCGTTCAGGTTTGTCTACAAGAAAAATTTTATTTCTTTTGATTGGCGAAACATGGTGATCTGAAATGATCTCTCTCGAGCCCTCTGGTAAAGATGAGCATAAGGTTTCAATAAGTTGCAAAAAAGTATGCTCCTCGATGTCTCCGCTTACACCAAGCAAAACCTTATCTCTATGAATGATTTCTTTATATTTTTTTTCTACATCAGATTTTGTAATGCCTTGAATGCTAGGTTTATTTCCACTTACATCCCTGGCATAGCGATTGCCTTGAAAAAGATTTTTTGAAAAGCAATCTCTTGCAAGATCTTGATCGTCTTCCAAACGAAGCATAAAGTCGGAATACAGTTCGTTTTTTAGTTTTTCAACTTCGCCATCATCAAAACTTGGAGACAAAAGAATTTCCTGCGTCAATTCCAAAAGGTCTTGCAAATTTCTTTTTAAACAATATCCATCAATCATAAAAGAGTGATAGCCAATATATGCATTGAGCGAAGCACCCAGATGATCCAGCTGGCTTTCAATTTGATCTCTTGACTTGTTTTTTGTACCTCGTAAGAGGAGATCTCCCATAAAATTACTTAAGCCTTCCTTTCCAAGCGGGTCCGAAAAAGATCCTGTTGGAAAAATAAGACTAAATTTTACCAGTGGGCGATCATGCTTAGGAATTTGAATGGCGTCGATGCCATGATGAGAAATCCATGAAGGGATAAGGCTTTTTTGGTTCATTGTATATACTTTCTTATGATTTTTGACGAGGTAAGGCTTGAATGGTGGTTCTTTGTTCGGGGTTTAAATATTTTTGAGCTGCTTCAATCACCTGATCTTTTGTGATTGAAAGGAGTTTTGGCATTTCTTCAAAGGCTTGTGTGAAATTTCCAGATACCAGATCATGAAACCCTAGTGCTTGCGCTTTATGATCTACGGTTCTAAATTGATTCCAAAAAGAAGTCTCAATTTTTGATTTGGCTCTGTCTAGATCTTCATCTTTGCAGTTTCCTTTTTGAAGTTTTTGTATTTCTTCTTCTATCAGATCTATGGCTTCTTGGCTGGTATGCCCCTTACGCATAGAGCAGTCAAAGATATGAAGGCCAGGGTCTTTGGTTTGGTTGACCCATCCCCCCGCCTGTGAACATATTTCTTTTTCATGCACGAGTTTTTTATATAGACCTGCACTTCTCCCATCAAAAAAGATCGAATTGATAATCTCTAGAACCAAATAATCTGGATGGGTTCCCGCAGGGCTTTTGTAGCCGAGCAGAACTTTCTCTGTAGGAATTTCAAGAGAGATTTTTTCTTCTCTTGCTTCTTTCTGTATGGGCTCTTGAACTCCAAGGTAGCTAGGTACTTGAGAAGAAGAAATATCTCCATAGTGTTTCTCAATCTGAGAAAGAAGTTCTTGAGTATCAAATGAACCTACAACCACGACTGTGGCATTATTGGGTGCATAAAATGTCGAGTAAAAGTCCAGACAATCTTGTAGTCCAATGCTTTGAATATCTTTCATCCAACCAATGACGGGCCAATGGTATGCATGATTTTGAAATGCATTTGCATAGAGTTTTTCATACATGCTACCCGAGGGACTATTATCCACTCTGTATCGCCTTTCGTTGGCAACGACTTCTCTTTCTGAATCCAGTTGCTGCTGGCTTAAAATCATGTGTTGCATTCTGTCTGCTTCGAGCTCGGTGATGATTGAAAGAGCTGGACTCGGAAGGCTTTGGCGGTAAAAGGTCCAGTCTACATAGGTAGCTGCGTTGATTTTTCCCCCTTGCTCCTCCAAGATTCGGTCAAATTCACCTTCCTTGTGGTTTTTGGTTTCCTTGAACATCAAATGTTCAAAGAGATGGGCAATGCCCGTAATTCCATCTCGTTCATTTCTGGAGCCCACATGAAACCATGTGTGGTAGGCAAACACAGGAGAGCTATGATCTTCCATCGCAATGACCGACAAACCGTTTTCTAAAGTAAATTTCTCGATAGAATAGTCTGAAAACCGATATTCTTGAGTTTTTTGAATCTTTGTCATGATTGTCAATATAGCTTTGCTAGCCTCTATTGGCAACGCTTATTGAACATCACACCCTTACTCTTGACCTGGGACAAAGCTTTGTACAATACGATTTACTTTTTTTGAAAACTCTCTTTCGTGGATTGAGCTAGCTGTAAATGTAAGTACATAGGTATAAGAAGATGTCATGGCAAAAAAAGTTCTTATGATTCTGAGGCCTTCAGCTGCCTGATAGCGAGCTCTAATCTCGGCTCCGTTTTGTATCGATCCCACGGGCTTGTATACTTTAGAAATCAGCTCATATTCTCTTAAAACAAATTTTAGCTGCTTGATGCTCTGTTCGACCTGCTGCTTGAGTTTTTGATCGCCAACTGCAGCAATGGCGATGTTGCCGTTTGCTCTAAACAGTTGCCCTTCATCGGGCGACAAAAGAACCAGAGATGTTCCCAAACTTCCGCCTTCCTTGAGTTCCCAGGATCTTGGATAAGACAAGGTGTAGCCATAATTGGGGTCTGCGTAAGTCTTGTAAGACAGCTCAATCAGTTTTTGACAGGCAAGCAAAGTGCATACAAGAAAAAACAACGCGCCTGTAATATAGATATTCTTATAAAAAGGTGCTTGGATGCTGTTATCTTGACAATTGAGATTTAACGTCATTGAGGTTCCAAATGTTAAACTCAATTCGGCGATTTAATGCGCGCCCATCCTCAGTATCGTTAGAGGCTCTAGGTCTGCTCTCACCATAACCCTTGATTTGCATACGAGACGATGGAATGCCTCTCTGAATCAAATAGTTCTGAACACTTTGCGCTCGTTGTAGTGAGAGTTTTTGGTTGTAACTTTCTTGACCCAAACTATCGGTATATCCCTCAATGATAAATTTCAATTGCTCATATCGTTTGAAAATTTGAGCTGCGCGATCTAGGACTCCATAGGACTCTCTTGTGATCGAAGAGTCGTTGTAGTCAAAGAAAATTCCTTCCACGGTTCCGCTGAATTGATCCAACTCATGGTCGGGACATCCGTCTTGATCTTTGTATCCATTGATCACTTCAGGTTGCTCAGGACATTGATCCAAATGGTCATAAATCCCATCCTTGTCACTATCAACAGGGTCTTGATCTGGGCAACCGTCTTGGTCTTCAAATTGGTTAATGTTTTCCGGATGGAAAGGACACTTGTCATCCTCTCCTACGATTCCATCCATGTCTGGATCATTCGGATCTTCAGGACAACCATCTTCGTCTCGGTATCCATTTTTGGTTTCAGGTTCGGTAGGACACTTGTCAACAGCATCGGGAATTCCGTCGTGATCCGCATCAATAGAAAGCTCTTCAGGGCAACCGTCTTCATCCATGACACCGTTGAAATTTTCAGCTTCGTCTGGACATTGATCGTTCTCATCTAAAATGGTGTCTTTGTCACGATCACTGATGACTTTGTCCGGGCAACCGTCCTCATCTTCAAATCCGTTGACCGTTTCAGGCTGATCGGGACATTTGTCTGTGGCGTCTTCGATTCCATCTCCGTCTTTGTCTTTGCGCTGATGTGTTTTTCTGCCCATATAATAAGTAAGATTCAGCGTTGGCACGATGGATGTGTGCGTAGAACTAAAACTTGTAATAGCTTTAAACTCAGGTCGGATTGCTAAACTTTTGAATGCAAAAAACTTAATTCCTGCTCCATATCCAAGCGCAAATTTACTTTGAGAGAAACCGTCGGATTGCTTCATATAACTCGCCCCAAAATCTACAATGGCATAAGGCACAATCTGATCATTGAAAATAAAATTAAAAAGAGGACCAATTCCACCTTCGTAGTAATACAAATTAAAGTTTCGATTGACGGTAGGTGTAAAAGCAAAATACGATTCGACTTCTAGCGCACGAGTGAGACTATAACCCGCTCTGACCCCATAGGTCCAAATGTTACTCCATTTGGATACGTTCGTAGAAAAATTCTGGTTTTCCCCTTGGGTATACATACCTGCGAACAAGCTTACGGTCATTGTACCCGCTTTAGGTCCGTAGGGATGATCTCTGTATCCAAAAAGGGTGGTGTCGATGTCTTTGTTTTGAGCCAGCAGATTGTTGGATGCTGAAACAAGACAAGTGAAAATAGCCAAAAGGATGAGGAGTGTGGTACTGATCTTTTTCATGACTGTGCGCAGCACTGTAATTTGTTTGAATAGAGAAGTCAAAAGAATTGAGAAGGGCTTGATACGCTTTATGATAGGGAGAAGGTGAATATCATGTATGGTCGAGAAAAAACGCAGCAGCTGGAACAAAAAGTATTGGCACCCTATGCGTGTTTATCTAAGAATTCAAAGGGTAGAATATATCCAGAGGCGCCTTCGGATTCTAGAACTGATTTTCAAAGAGATCGGGATCGAATTTTACACTCTACAGCTTTTCGAAGATTGGAGTATAAAACACAGGTCTTTGTCAATCATGAGGGGGACCATTACCGAACTCGATTGACGCATAGTTTGGAGGTCGCACAAATTGGGCGCAGTGTCGCTCGGGCCATGTCTCTCAATGAAGACTTGATTGAAGCACTGATCTTGGTCCACGATCAGGGACATACACCTTTTGGTCATGCTGGGGAACGAGTGATGAGTGAGCTTATGAGTTCTTATGGTGGCTTTGAGCACAATCTACAAAGTTTACGGGTGGTAGAACGATTGGAGCACCCCTACCCAACATTTCCTGGCCTTAACCTTACCTTTGAAGTGAGGGAAGGGATTGTCAAACATTCAGCACATTGGAAAAGAGAAAATATTCCCCAAGAGTTGGCACCCGATGAGTTTCCGGGTCTAGAGGCGCAGCTGATCGATTATGTTGATGAAATTGCATATAACAATCATGATTTGGATGATGGTTTGAGTTCCAATATGGTCACGATGGAGGAACTCGAAGAGTTGGAGCTGTGGAGCAGAGCCAAAGAGTTGGCACAAAAGCGCTTTCCTCAGCAGGAGGTCTCATTGCTTAAAAGACCCATCATTTCTGCGATGATCACGCTTTTGGTGAATGATCTAATTCATCAGACAAGTAAAAATATTCAGGCGCACGAGATCCAAAGCATGGAGGATCTTAGAACTCTTGGCGAGGGTGTTGCAGGATATTCTGAGGAAGTTCAAATCATGAATCGTAAGCTTAAGTCTTTTTTGCGAGAACATATGTATACCCATCCTCGTGTGATTCGGATGGAAGAAAAGGCAAAACGAATCTTGAAAGGCTTATTTCAAGCCTATCATGAAAGACCCTCACAAATGCCCAAAGATTTTTTGCAGCGAAACAAAAGTGAAAGCATCGAAAGAAGTATATGCGACTATATTGCGGGTATGACGGACCGTTTTGCCATTGATGAGTATCAAAAACTCTTTGACCCCAATACTAAAGTATAGGAAGGCAATCGCGTTTTACACTTGCTATGAACGTGCTCCGGGAATGATTTCATCGAGCTGTAGATTCGAAGACAGTTCTTGATCTAACATTTCGGTGTCCATTTGAGCGAGCTGAAGTTTTCCCGAAAGTTCGTCATTTACTGCTTGCCACTGCGTAAATGCATCGAGTACCCAAATTCCAGATTCACGAGTTCCATTGCCACTGTTTTTCATCCCTCCAAATGGAAGGTGAGCTTCTGCTCCAGTTGTTGAGTTGTTGATAGAGCACATCCCAGACTGAATTTGGCTTTTGAATTGATAGGCGTACATTCTATTTTGAGTGTAAATGGCACTGGATAAACCGTAGTTGGTTCCATTTGCACATTCTATGGCCTCTTCAATGGATCCAACCTCGATGATCCCAACGCAGGGTCCAAATACTTCATTTTGAGCGAGCCAGTCATCGATTTTTATATTTTCCCAGAGCGTGGGCCACAAGTAGTAACCATTCTCGGGGTCTCCAGAAAAGTTTTCAGGTTTGTGATCTTTGGTGATGCGACCATCTCCCATGATCAGCTTGGCCCCATCTTTTTGAGCTTTTTCGAAATGTTCCATAAAGTGATCAAAGTAGTGTTTGTCAATCATCGGCCCGTATAAAACGCTTTCGTCTAGATTGGGATTCCCGATTTTGATGGCTTTACTTTGTTTGACAAACTCCTGAACAAATTTTGCAGCGATGCTTTTGTGAAGAATGATATTCCCTGCAGATGTGCATCTTTGTCCTGCAGTTCCATAGGATGCCCATACGGCGCCATGAACTGCCAAGTCTAGATTTGCATCCTCCATCACCACAAGAGGGTTTTTGCCTCCAAGTTCCAAAGAAGGTGTTTGCAAATTTCGACCACATATTTCACCAATGATTTTGCCCACCCGAGTCGAACCTGTAAACGAAACCTTTTGAATGTTTCCCTGATCTACTTCTTCCATCAGCATTTGACCGACACCGGCATCTCCATGAATGAGGTTGATGCAGCCTTTGGGAAATCCAGCTTCCAAGAACAGCAGAGAAAAAAGATAAGCAATTGCAGGCGCCTCTGGAGGAGATTTCCATACCAAAGTATTGCCTGCGAGGAGAGCTGGAATGGCTTTCCAGGAAGCCACGGCCAAAGGAAAATTAGAAGGTGTGATCATGGCTACTACACCGTAAGGTCTTCGGTAGGTAAACAATTCCTTGTTGCGCATTTCCGAAGGAACGGTTTGCCCATAGAGCCTTCTTCCTTCGGACTGAAAAAAGTGACAAGTATCAATAGCTTCTTGCACTTCCCCCATTGCTTCTTTGCGAGTTTTTCCCATTTCTCTTGTCATCAAATGTGCGAGAGATGTTTTATGTTTTTCAATGAGCTGTCCCAGTCTTCCAATCAGTGTGCCTCGAATGGGTGAGGGCGTTTGCTTCCAAGAAGCAAAGGCTCTTTTTGCACTTTGAACCGCCATTTGAACATCTTGTTTTGTAGATGCAGGTACTTGAGCTACGCAGTCTAAAAGTTGGGATGGATTGGTCGAAGAAAAGTACTCATCTTTGATGGGGCATACTTGTTCATTTTCGATGATATTGTATGCGACGATGGTTTTTCCGTAGGTTTCTTCTTGTGTGCCATTGTTTTTGGTTTCGATGTTTGTCATGAGTATTATCCTTTCACATGATCGCTTATGATATTCATGGCGTGATCAATGTCTTGTTTGCTTAGATCCAAATGCGGTCGAATACGAAGACTTTTGGGACCACAGGCCAAAATGATGATGCCTTTGTCCCAAAGCGTTTTCATTGCGATATTTCTTTTTTCGCTGGTTTCAAAATCAAAAGCGATCATGAGTCCTCGTCCTCTGACATTGTGAATCTGATTTTTTTCTTTTGCCCATTGTTGCAGCTGCTCTACAAAATAGTTTCCCATCGTGGCTGCATTTTCAATGAGCTTTTCCTTCTCAATGATTTCCAGATAACGCTGACATCGAATCATATCCACCAAGTTTCCACCCCAAGTCGAATTGATTCGGCTAGAAGTATGAAAGACATTGTCTGGCACTTCATCGACTCTTGTACTAGCAGCACATCCGGCAACCTGGACTTTTTTCCCATAGGCAATCAAATCTGGCTTGATATCAAAATGCTCAAAACACCACATTTTTCCTGTGAGCCCAATCCCCGTTTGTACCTCGTCAAAAATAAGCAAAAACTCGTGCTGGTCCGCAAGCTGTCGCAACTGCAGAAAAAACTCATTTCTGAAATGTTGATCTCCACCTTCCCCCTGAATGGGCTCAATGATAAGAGCTGCGATGTCGTCTTGATGATCTTGTAGACTCTTTTTTATCTGCTCCAGGGCTTTGTGCTCTTTTTCTTCTACACTGCGTATGACCTTGTCGTCACAGGGAAATGAAAGCGCAGGCTCCTCGATTCTTGGCCATGGATGTCTCGCAAAATACTGATATTTTCTTGGATCGAAGGTGTTGGTCATTGAGAGGGTGTATCCCGATCGACCATGAAATGCGTTTCGAAAATGAATGATTTGATTGCCTTTTCCTTCAATTCCTCTGCTTAGGTTTTTTCGAGTTTTCCAATCCATTGCAACTTTCAAAGCATTTTCCACACCTAAGGTTCCACCTTCGATAAAAAAGTAATGCGAAAAGTGTTCATTGGAATTTGTATGCCTTACAAAAGTGTCTACGAACTCTGCATATTCTTCTGTATAGATATCTGACAGAGAAGGGCGATGAATTGCATGCTTGGCAATTTTTTCGGTGAAATCACCAGAGCGCAGCATTGGATGATTGAAGGCCACGGGCTGCGTCGCAAAAAATGAAAATAAATCTAAGAACTCTTTTCCAGAACTTGCATCGAAAAGGTAGCTACCATGGCTCTTTTCTACGTCGAATACAGGACGTAGACCGTCAGCCAATATATACTTTTGTAAGGTTTCGTGGATTTTGCTCATCTTGATATACCTCCTCGATGGGTTTAGATGCTCAGGGGATTATAGCGAGAGATCGAAAAAAAGCGAATTTTGCAATTTTGCAAAGTTGAAGGGCCAGTGGTATTGAGCGAGCATTCGTTACAATCATGAAACACGATCAGAAATATTATCAAAAGCTCAAAGCAACACTGCAAGAGTGGAACCACGAATATTACGTATTGGATGCTCCAAGTGTGAGTGATCGAGAATATGATCGGGTATATCAAGAGCTTGTAGCATTGGAGACCGCACATCCAGAATGGATTGAGTCAGACTCTCCCTCAAGGCGTGTTGGAGGCGAGGTGTTACAAGGCTTTGAAAAGGTCAAACGTAAGCATCGTATGTATTCCTTGGACAATACATATGATGAAACAGATCTTCGAGAATTTGACCAGCGCATTCAGAAAGTTACTGAAATGGAGGATCTCGAATATGTTGTCGAGCCGAAGGTCGATGGTCTTTCCATAGAGGTTCAGTATAACATGGGTTTGTTTCATTTGGCTGCAACCAGGGGAGATGGTCAAAGTGGTGAAAATGTTACGGCTAACGTTGCAACGATTCGTAGTTTACCTCTGAAGTTACAGGGAAAAAACATTCCAGATCAACTGACCCTCAGAGGTGAGGTTTATCTGCATAGAGATGACTTGGCTTTGATCAATGAAGAAAGACAAGCGCAGTCCCTAGAGTTATTTAAAAACCCGCGCAATGCAGCTGCAGGCTCTTTACGTCTATTAGATTCAAAGCTGACAGCAAGTCGCCCTTTGCGAGTTGTGTTTTATGCATTCGTAGAAACGGAAGGCTATCAAACCCACCAGCAATGTTTGAAACAGATCAAGGCATGGGGACTGCCTTCGCATGGTGAAGTACAGGTCGCTCAAAATATCTCCTCATTGATTTCTATCATTGAACACAAACAAAAAGACTTACGTCAGCTTCCTTTTGATGTCGATGGTCTTGTCATCAAAGTCAATGAATTGTCTCTTCAAAAACAATTGGGATACACTTCGAAGTATCCTCGTTGGGCCATTGCGTATAAGTTCGAAACCGAAAACGCCGTTACCTATGTTGAAGATATAGTACTTCAAGTCGGTCGAACGGGAGTGGTCACACCCGTTGCAGTATTGACTCCTGTAGAGCTAGCGGGAACAACAGTCTCTCGTGCAAGCTTGCACAATCAAGATGAGATCGCAAAAAAAGACATTCGCATAGGAGATCAAGTGGTAATCGAAAAGGCGGGAGAGATTATTCCTCAAATCCTTCGGGTCATTACCGATCTAAGAAAAAAAAACCTATCTGTGTTTTCATTTCCGAAAGCATGTCCTTCTTGTGGTGAGCCTTTGTCTCAAACGCCTGGAGAGGTTGCAGTACGTTGTACAAATTACTATGGATGTCGAGCACAGATTCAAGAAAGACTTCGTTATTTTTGTTCTCGAAAAGCAATGAACATTGAACACATTGGGCCTTCATTGATCGAGCAACTTGTGTGTGAACTGGGAGTCCGCTCTCCTGCAGACTTATTTTTGCTCAAAGAGGAAGATCTTTTAAGTCTACCACGCATGGCCGAAAAATCTGCAAGCAATGTATTAGGTTCTATTGAGAGTGCGAAGCAAAACGCCCAACTTTTTAGCTTGATCACGGCCATAGGAATTCCTTTTGTAGGCGAGACAGCTGCCAGAATTGTTGCAAAAAAAATTCATAGTTTGGAATATTTTCTCAAACATGATGTGGTTTTTTGGAAAAAAGACTTGGAAGAACTTCATGGGGTGGGAGAAAAAATGATGACTTCGCTCATTGCATATTTTTCGGACCCAAGACATCTCACAATGATAGAAAACTTTAAAAGTGTGGGACTTTGGCCGGTTGTGGAAAATCTATCGAATACACAGGACACTCTAGGGGGAAAATCTTTCTGCGTTACAGGGACTTTGTCACTACCTAGAGATCAAATCAAAAATCAAATTTTGGACCATGGTGGGAAATGGGTTTCTACAGTGAGTAAAAAGCTCGATTACCTTGTCTGTAACCAAGAATCATCGAGTTCCAGCAAATTCATCAAGGCTGAAAAGCTTGGCATTGAAATCATCTCAGAACAGATGCTTCAAAGCATGATTGGAGGATCTTCTTGAATCTGTGCTATAGGTTAAAACACTTGATAGATTGAAACTGCTGCGAAAAGAAAAGTAAATACAGCTCCAAGCTTAAGTCCCGTCGATACTGCTTTGATCATGATATTGTTCTCCAATTTGTTTCTAAGGTTTTGTATTTCGATCTCTACAATTGCACAAAGCGTTCCAATTTAACTATCTAATAATTACAAATGGTTATGTAGAGTTTCTTCGCTTGAAAGATGCGCATGGTGGAAATACCGGTCTCAGATGTATTCAAGACCATGCAGAGCAGGTTTTGAAGGAAAAATGAGTTTTTAGATAAGAAATCCAATTTTTTTATGTACTTACGACGGACAGCTATACTATACTTATAGGAGTTAACCTTAAGGAGGTTGTCAACATGGCATATACAAAAGCGAGCATGATTGACGCTATTTGTGAAAAAGTAGGTCTCCCCAAGAGAGAGTCTATAGATATAGTAGAACAAATTTTTGAGATGATGAAAGACAGCCTTGAAAAGGGTAAAAATCTTAAGATTTCTGGATTTGGCTCTTTTATTGTTCGTGACAAGCGCTCTCGTAAAGGCAGAAATCCTCAAACGGGTGAAGCAATGGAGATTACGGCGCGAAGAGTTATTACCTTCAAGCCCAGTCAAGTTCTCAGAGAAGCTCTCAATGAAGGCTTTGAAGAGTAAAAAGCTTTCATTCGCTTTCATATTGCATCATCGTTCTTTCCTGAATTTTTGTCTTTGGGGAATGTCTCGGGTTTTCTAAGTATTTCGGCTTTTTTTATTCATGTTTCTCAAACTCTAGAGAAACATAACGGATAAGTTCCCAAAATTTATTACGTATCTTCATGATTTCATGTATATAGGGGCCGTTTTTTTACGTAAACGAATGTCCTTATGTTGATTGATTTTGCAGGTATTTTAGTTTTTTTTCTGTTTGGGATCCTATTTGTGGTCTTAAACATGGGTATTTCCAAGCTTTTATCCCCCAAAGTGGAAGATGCTGTAAAGGCCATCCCTTATGAGTGTGGCGAAAAGCCTGTGGGAACGACTTGGATTCGATTCAATCCGCGTTACTATTTTTATGCACTTGCGTTTCTGATTTTCGATGTTGAAATCGCTTTCATGTATCCATGTGCAGTTGCATACAAATCATGGATTTCCAGGGGGCAAGGATCAAGTGCGTTCTTGGAAGTTGCGCTTTTTGTATTGATTTTGATTGCAGGCTTCGCCTACATGTGGAGGCGAGGGGATCTCAACTGGATTAAAACCATTGAACTTTCTGAGGAAGTGTCATGACGGCGCAGGCGATGCTTTCCCAGCTCACAGAGCAGTTCGACGAATCTATTGTCCTTGAATCCAGTCATGAAGAGTTGCACCCTTGGGTTCGAGTGCATCCTGAAAAAATTCAGGAGTTTCTAAGTTTTGTAAAAAACCATGCTGATTTTTCCTTCGATTTTCTTCGTAGCCTTGCGGGTGTGGACTATCAGCAATACATTGAAATCAACTACATTCTTTTTTCGTATGCTCATGGTCATGAGCTGATTGTAAAAACGCAAGTCAATATCGAGCAGCCTTTCATTTCGTCTGTGGAAAAGATCTGGCCTGCTGCCAACTGGTATGAGCGTGAAGTGTTTGATTTGCTGGGAGTGAGTTTTAAAGGCCATAGCGATATGAGAAGAATTTTACTTCCCGATGACTGGGAAGGGCATCCCTTAAGAAAAAATTATCGAGAAAAAAAAGAGTATCGTGGAGTTTCGACTCAAAGAGAATATCTGACGGGCATGCCTGAGCTCCCAACACTTTCTCCAGAGGATGCTTCATGAGTTCGATTCAAATCCAACATTTCGATGATGAGATGGAAATCAATATGGGTCCTCAGCATCCATCTACGCATGGAGTGTTGAGGTTTCGTACACTGACAGATGGTGAGTTGGTTCGAAAAGCCATTCCAGAGATTGGATATTTGCATCGTTCCATAGAGAAAATCGCAGAGATGGTCGAATATCATGGCTTTATGCCGTATACCGATCGCGTTGACTATGTGGCGGCTATGACTGCCAACCATGGCTATGCACTCTCGGTCGAGAAGTTGCTGTCTACCGAGGTGCCCAAGCGAGCACAATATTTACGAATGATTGCGGACGAACTGTGCCGCATTGCCAGCCATTTGATTTCTGTGGGGACCTTCCCCATGGATTTGGGGGCAGTAACGCCCTTTGTATATGCGCTACGTGAGCGGGAAAAAATCAATGATCTTATTGAGAGTCTGTGTGGAGCGAGACTCACATATAATTATGTACGTATTGGAGGTGTATCCTTTGATATGCCAGATGGTTTTGCTCAAAGAGTCAGTGCGTTTTTGGATCAGTTTGAGCCCTTGATGAATGAATTCGATGATTTGATTTCAAGCAACAACATTTTTATCGATCGACTCGGGGGGCTTTGTCCGATTTCAAAAGAATTGGCCATTGCCTATGGTTTGGTTGGCCCCAATCTCAGGGCTTCGGGCATGGAGTGGGACCTGAGAAAACACCTTCCCTATGCAGCATATGATGAAGTTGACTTTGACATTCCCGTTGGTGATGGCCGTTGTGGTCAAATCGGAGATTGCTTTGATCGCTATTGGGTGAGAATTGCTGAGATTCGGGAATCTGTAAAAATTTTGCGTCAATGTTTGGTACAGATTCCAGAAGGTGAAATTCAAGCGAAAGTTCCAAAAACCATCAAGCCTCCGATGGGACAGAGTTATGCTGCGGTTGAAGCTGCAAGAGGCGAAATGGGTTACTTTGTGATTTCAGATGCCAGCAAAAATGCCTATAGGGTTAAAATAAGAACAGGAAGTTTTTCGGCCATGTCCATCATTGAATCCCAGTCTAAAGGACTTATGATCGCGGACTTGGTTGCATTGATTGCGAGTTTGGATGTTGTGGCTCCCGAGGTGGATCGATGAACCATCTGGTGTTAGCTGTCGAGGCTTGGATGAAAGCTTTGGAGTCTTATACAATGAGTCTTTCAGAAGACTCTATCTGGCTTCCTTTCTTTGGTATTTTGAATCAGGTTCCTCAAGAAGTATGGCTTGCCGTATCAATGTTTCTGTCTGCATCAATGATTCTTGGGATGATCATTGCTCCCATTGCAGGGTTTTCAACTTTTGTTGAAAGAAGAGTTGCAGGGCGGATTCAAGCCAGAATTGGTTGTAATCGTGTGGGGCCGGAAGGGTTACTTCAGTTTCTTGTTGATGGTGTGAAGTTGATGTCAAAAGAAGATCACATCCCTCAGGGTGCCGATCGATTTCTTTTCAAATTGGCACCGTATTTTTTGATTCTGGGAGCATTCATGAGTTTTGCTTGTCTCCCTTTCGGCAAATATATTGTGGTCTCCAATATCAATGTGGGTATTTTATATTTATTGGCGGTCTCCTCGCTAGTTGTCATCGGCATTTTATTGGCAGGTTGGTCTTCGAACAATAAATGGTCTTTATTGGGAGCTATGCGTTCTGCAGCTCAAATTGTCAGTTATGAAGTTCCTTTGGGGATGTCTCTTATGATTCCTGTCATGCTTGTTGGATCCTTAAGTCTTGCACACTTAAACCGCTATCAAGCCGAAGGGTTTTCCTCTTGGCTTATTTTTGCAGCGGGGCCTTTTACTTTCATAGCATTTTTCGTCTATTTCATTTCTGCTTTGGCCGAAGTGAATCGGACGCCTTTTGATTTGCCCGAAGCCGAGTCCGAGTTGGTATCAGGGTATAACACCGAATATAGTGGAATTCGATGGGGTCTCTTTTTTGTAGCCGAATACGCCAACATGTTTTTGATTGGGGGGATCGCAACGACGGCGTTTTTAGGGGGTTGGCAAAAGTCAGTTGCGAACATTCCTTTCTTGGTATTTTCTTTGTTTTTTATTTTTTTTGCATTGCTGAAAATTGTGTTTTACGGCCCTGCTTTTGTACAAAGCCTAGGTAGAAAAAAAGGAGTTTTATTTGCCTTGGCTCACACAAAGGTAAGGAGTTTTTCAAAACCACTTGTTCTCGTGCTTTTATTTTTGAGTGTTCTTTCCAGTGTCGGGCTTCATGTGCTGTCAGATTTTTGGTTGGTTTCGTTTTTTGTTTTTATTTCTAAAAGCTATTTCTTCGTATTTATCATCATGTGGATTCGGTGGACGCTGCCTCGCTATAGAGTGGATCAGATGATGGACTTGTGTTGGAAGCGTTTTACGCCCTTGATGTTTGTTTGTGTGATGGGAACGGCCTTGTGGATGCTATGGAGTCAAAGATGATTAAAGCAGTCACTCATTGGTTCTATGGATTTTGGACAGGTATCAAAGCTACTAGCATTGGAATGTGGACTACGGGAAAGCATTTTTTCAGACAGCCCGTTACAATTGAATATCCTGAAATTCAAGTAGAGTCGATGCTGCCTGAGAGATATCGGGGTATTTTACATGTGGACATGGATATTTGTATCAGCTGTCGCGTGTGTGAAAAAGCTTGTCCCATTGCTTGTATTGTCATTGACGATGTTCGAGGGGAAAAATCCTCGGTGATGTCTAAAATAACTGGAAAGCCCACACCAAAAATCAAGTATCCCACGCGGTTTGATATCGACATTGCCAAATGTATGTATTGCGGCCTTTGTGTTGAACCTTGTCCAACGGGTGCAATTTATCATACACGTAGATTTGAAGGCACTGTCAGCAATGTATCTGAGTTGACATATCGATTTGTATCTCAAGAAGACCTTACCCTTGCGGATCAGATGTCTAAAGAATTGGAAGAAAACGAACGAAAAAAAGCAGAAGAAAAGAAAAAGAAAGAGTTGGAGAAAGCAAAGAGTGAGTCAACAAATCTATAGCTTTATTTTTGCAATCTTTGCTGGATTGACAATCGCGAGCGCATTTTGTGTTGTATACATGAAAAATATTTTACACGCGGCGGTTTCTTTGTTTTTTTGTTTGGCTTCTGTCGCTGCGCTTTATATTTTGTTGGGAGCTGATTTTTTGGGTGTAGTACAACTTTTAATTTATGCAGGGGGTATTTTGGTTCTACTGATTTTTGGAATTTTCCTTACCTCTGGAATTTATAAAGAAGAGAGTAAAAAAAATATTTCGCTGCATTCAGTTGTAATAAT
>JAGRAX010000027.1 GCA_020434365.1 Bdellovibrionales bacterium | reverse complement strand
CTATTCTATTGTTAAATTCTTTTAGAATTCTAGTATAAGAGTTTCCAACGAGTGTTCCCAGATCACAATCTAAAACTTCTTGCCTTTCAGTCGATTCTCTAAGGACTATGCAAGGTCTTTTAAGGCTTACAGCTTCTTCTTGAAGGCCACCAGAATCTGTCATAACAATCGTTGAGAGGTTGAGTATTCGTATACTCAATCGATGAGAAAAGGCTTTGTATAAATGAATATTTTTAGTTCCAGAAAGATATTGTTCTATGGGCTCTTTTACTTGAGGGTTTAGGTGCATGGGAACTACAAAATGAATATCATTTCTTGACTGAACAATTTTTTTGATGGCCTCGCATATATTTATAATGCCTTGACCATAATTTTCTCTTCTGTGACAAGTAAAAAAAACGATTTTTCCTCGAATGCCACTGATTTGCTTGAAAATCTCAATTTGCTCTGGATCCGTTAACTCGCTTTCAAGGGAGTAGTAGACCGAGTCTACCACTGGGTTCCCCGTCAAATAAATTTGATTTTTTGGAACGCCTTCTTTCACTAAGTTATTCATAGCTCTTTCTGACGGAGCAAAGTGATAATCTGATAAAATCGTACAAAACCTTCTATTGAGTTCTTCTGGGTATGTATCTCTAATGCTTCCAAGTCGTAGGCACGCTTCGACATGAGCAAATTTGATTCCATGAGCTCCAGCTACATATGCTGCAGCAAATACGGAGTTCGTATCACCTTGAGCGACAATTATAGACGGAGCAATTTTGCTTACACACTTACTCAGGTTTTGAATGATCAGGCCGGTTTTGGAGGCAAAATTGTCGTAATCGCTCCCGGATTCTAATTGAAAGTTGATGGGGATTCCGAAGTCTAGTGCTGCGTTTTCAAATAATTCCTTGTGTTGCCCAGTGGCACATGTAAGGACGAAGTCTCCAAGTTCTTTTAAAGCTCGAAATACTGGAAACATTTTGATGACTTCTGGCCTGGTCCCTAGAACAAGCAATATCTTTTTTTTATCCTGATGCAAGGTCTTCTGCTTTCTACGAAGGTGTTTGTATATACTAATTCATGATTGGTTCAATGATTTCCCCATGAATTAGGTGTTATGCATTTCTAAATTTCTTCCTGAAAAACACTTTTTTTTAAAACGGACGTTGCAAAGTTCTTACCATTTTGAGATAACATCGAAAAAAAAACGATATGCTATGAAAAAAGTAATTACATACGGCACATTTGACACGTTGCACTATGGTCATTTATTTCTTTTGGAGAGGGCACGGAATTTAGGTGATTACCTAATTGTTGCTTTATCGTCCGACGATTTCAACAAAAAAAAGGGTAAATCTTCTTATCTAGATTTTAATACTCGTCGATCTCTTTTGGAAGCGGTGAAGTATGTAGACGAGATTATCGTAGAAGATAGTTGGGAACAAAAGAGGCAAGATATTATAAATCATAGTGTGGACTTATTTGTTATAGGTAATGATTGGACTGGAAAGTTTGATCAGCTTAGGGATTTATGTGAGGTTCATTATTTAGAACGTACTCCAGATATATCTAGTACGGCTATAAAAAATAAAATTCAAAGCGCGTAGCAATACTTAATATCTAATGATTCCCATTCCAAAAAAAAGTTATTTTCTTATAAAAATTCTGAATACAAGGTATCCGCTTTGGTTACGATTTTTTTTGGCAGTTGGGGAATCTCTTTTTGTTTGGGGTGTTAGTTTTTCTAAAACTCTTTCTTGTGGGGGTTTCAATCGAATATATAGAAATGAATTGAAAACTGAATTTAGGCGCCTTGTTTGGTTTTTGAATCGTAGAACCGGCATTCAATGGATTGAAGATTCAATGTTTAATTTTACAGAAGGTTTAAGTGTTGATGAACTCTATGAGGTCGATAGCTTTTTAAATAAACGGCACGATTCTTTGAAAATAATGACCGATAAACTATTCGTAAAAGCCGCACTTTTACAGAAAAAGAAAAATTTCATACAGAATGAGCGTGATGTTCTTGATTTTCAACATGATCTTAAAGAGATTTTTGCAAAGACGCATGCTCCTAAAGTGCTCAATGAATCATGCAAAAAAAATGATCGTATAGGTGATTTTCCAATATCCAAAGCAAGACGAGCATTGTCGGATGTAGCATTATTTTTTAAAAGTCATGATATTCCTTGGTTCGTAATTTCGGGTACTTTTTTGGGACTTATTCGGGATCAAGGATTTTTGGCTCATGACTATGACATCGATATCGGTATTTTTTCACATCAAGTTGATTTTGATAACCTGGTGAGTTCTATAAGAGGAAATGAAAATTTTGAAGTAGTTAAGGTCGAGTATCAAAAATCAATTTGCAAAACGAATGAAAACAGCTTTTTTTATGATCAAAAACTAACCATAATTAAGCTTAGGCATAGACAGGGTGTTACCATAGATATCTTTATACATTATATTGAGGAAAATACATGTTGGCATGGTTCATCGATTCATCGATGGGACAATGAAGTTTTTAGTTTAAAAGAATATGTGTTAGATGGAGTTTCTGTTAGGGGACCTGAAAATGCTGATCTGTACCTGACCGAAAATTATGGTGAATGGAAAATTCCTGTTAAAGACTTTAGTTGTTCTACTGGTACCCCGAATCTGTCTTTAGTTAGAAATTTTTTTTTTTTTTCTTTTTTTATGAGAAAATTACAAGCCTCCATCGATCCAAGAGACTATGAGAAAACTGTGAACGTTCTTATGAGACAGAAGTTTTTGAGCGCTGATGGAAATATTTCTACAGAAGCACTTTTTTCTAACTGATCTGTGTAGAATCTAGAAAAGGACCTTTTTATGTCAAAAAATAACAATCAGATCCTTCAACAAAGAAAGGGTATCATTTTAGCTGGCGGCTCAGGGACTAGATTAAGCCCTGTGACTCGTGGGGTTTGTAAGCAATTGCTTCCCATATATGATAAGCCTATGATTTATTACCCTTTATCTGTGATTATGCTCAGTGGAGTCCGCCAAATAGCTATTATAACAACTCCAGAGGATCGAGAGTCTTTTACTCGCCTTCTTGGAGATGGATCCCAGTGGGGACTTTCTTTCGAATATCTTGTGCAAGATCGTCCCGAAGGGTTGGCTCATGCTTATATACTGGCTGAAGAGTTTTTGGATGGTAGTCCTAGTATTATGGCGTTGGGAGACAACATTTTTTTTGGCCCTGGGCTGACCACGCTATTGTTAGAATACAATAATGTCCAAAGTGGTGCGGTGATTTTCGGTTATCAAGTCAATGATCCAAAGAGGTTTGGAGTTATTGAGTTTGATCAAAGCGGGCATGTTAAATCGATTGAAGAAAAGCCTCAACACCCAAAATCTAACTATGCGATTACGGGTCTTTATATGATGGATGCCTCAGCACCATCCAGAGCAAAAAAGGTTAAACCGAGTCAAAGAGGAGAACTAGAAATTACGTGCTTATTAAATACTTATTTAGAGGAACAAAATCTATTTTTGCAGAAATTTAATCGTGGGTTTGCATGGTTGGATACAGGAACACATGAGTCAATGTTAGATGCCTCAAACTTTGTAAGAACCATCCAGACTCAACAGGGGTTTATTGTAGGAAGTCCTGAAGAAGTAGCATTTAGGCATGGGTGGATTAGTGAAAAAGATTTGCACGCGTCTATTGAAAATCAGATTAAGAGTGAGTATGGTAAGAATCTTTTAAAAATAGTCCCAGGAAGTTAAAGGAAATAAAATTCAGCACGCCCCCACAGCCAATCTTATCTTTACCTAGCTATTGAACGTTAACAGTTGCAACTAAAAAGTTAGTATTCGCTTACCTCAATTGGTCACAAAAGGTTTTTGTCAATTTTTTTTCCGAGTGGAGTTTTTTCTAGTAGAGGTTTCCACCAATGTTTGTTTTCTAAATACCACTTAATGGTAGTTTGTAGTCCTTGATCTAAATCTACAAGAGGTTTCCAACCTAGCTCCTCTCTAATTTTCGTAGAGTCTATAGCATATCGAAAATCATGTCCTGGACGATCTTTGACAAATTGTATTAGTTTTGAATAAGCCTTTTTTCTGGGCACTAGTTCATCCAATATTTCACATATTCTTATGGCAAGGTCAATGTTGCTGCATTCATTGAATCCGCCTATATTGTAAGTAGATCCAGTCGTTCCTTTCATCAATGTAAGTATGAGAGCTTTTGCATGATCTTCTACATATAACCAATCTCTTACATTTGATCCATCACCATAGATAGGTATCTCTTGTTCATGCAACGCTGACAAAATAATGGTTGGAATCAACTTTTCAGGAAAGTGAAAGGGTCCATAGTTGTTAGAGCAATTTGTGATCAATGTTGGAAGGTCAAATGTTTTATTCCATGCTCTGACAAGATGATCAGAAGCTGCTTTTGATGCCGAATAGGGTGAGCTAGGTTGGTAAGGAGTTTTTTCTGTAAACAGCCCTGTTTCTCCTAGCTCTCCGTACACTTCGTCTGTCGAAATATGGTGAAATCTAAAAGAAGGGAAACATTTACTATTTTTCCAATAGTTACGAGCGGCTTCAAGCAAATTGTAGGTACCGTTAATATTTGTTGTTATAAAACTTTCTGGCCCATCAATAGACCGATCCACATGACTTTCCGCTGCAAAGTGCATGACCGCATCTGGCTGAAAATGAGTAAAGATCTTGTCCAAAGATTTTCGATCTCTAATATCAGCAAGGGTCTGTTGATAATTTTTATTGTCCTTGATTTGGGCAACATTTCCCAAATTTCCAGCATAAGTAAGGCAATCGATATTCATAACGGTATGACCTTCATGAATGGCAAGTCTTACCATCGCGGATCCGATAAAACCCATTCCCCCTGTGATTAGTATTTTCATTTTGTGTCCTTTATTAGTTATTGCTTATGACTACCATACCATCTCTTACAGCTTTATCAATTGACTCAAGTTCCTGTTGAGTTAGTCCTGAATAAATGGGTAAACATATTACTGAATTAGAAACCTCTTCAGAATTAGGAAAAGATTGATGGTTACTAAATATTTGAAATGCCTTTGTCTGATGCATAGCTGGCCAGAAATAAGGTCTTGCCATTACGTTTTGATTTTTTAAATAATGTAATAGTTCTTTTCTTTTTTTAAAAGCCAAAGGATCTTTATAATGTACTAGTATAGGAAAGTAAGAGTGGTTTTGTCCCAATATTTTATTCGGTATTTTTAATTCCTTTATATCATTAAGATGATCTCGATAGAAATTAGAAATTTTGGATCTGGCCTCAAGTTCTTCTTGAAACCGATCGAGACCCAGCAATCCAAACATTGCGTGAAACTCGCTCATTTTAGCGTTTGATCCATTTGATATAGCTTCTCCCTCAGAAGAGAGTCCAAAGTTTCTGTATCTATCTATAAAATCGCTATCCATGCGATTGGTGTTTATACTTATTCCTCCTCCTTCAACCGTATGGAAAATTTTAGTTGCGTGAAATGAAAACATACAGCCGTCACCGTAAGAACCTAGAGGTTTAGATTTATAGTACGAACCAAAACAGTGTGCGCCATCAAAAAGTAATGTTAGATTATGTTGTTTGCATGTATCTTGCAAATTTTCTATGTCACAGGGGGTTCCATATACATGGACACCTAAAATAGCTTTTGTTTGAGAGGTGATTTTCTTATTTGCATCTGATACGTCAATGCAAAAACTGTTTGGGTCTATGTCACAAAATACAGGTTTATGCCCTGCTTGGATTATTGCATGCACTGTAGACGCAAACGTAAAACTTGGAACAATCACCTCTCCTTTCGGAAGTGCCTGCATCATTGCCTCTAAAGCCAAATGACCATTGCTAAATAGTGGAAATTTCTTTGATCCGAACATATTGCAAAGTTGGTCGGATAATTCTCTTTCTTTTGGTCCAAAATTAGTAAAATGTTTTGATTTTAATATAGCCTCCAAGCTTGGAAGCATATCATCTATGGTGGGGGCCCAGGGTCTTGCCATCAAAATCATGTTTTTCATGATAAAAATGTCTTCCAATTGAAAAGTGTTTCAACAGACTCTAAGGAAAAGCAAGGGATATTTGTTGCATCATATACTTCTTTTCTTTCAGAAAATGAATCATCAATAAAAATACTGGACAAGTTTTTAATAAAAAAGCTTTTTGGTTTTCCGTCAGTAATATGATGAACTTCATCAAAAAAATCCGGTGTTAGACCATATTGTTTAAGAGAATCTACTAAGTTACCTTGATGTCGAGTGAGAAGAATGACTTTTTTTTGTTTTGCCCTAGCTTGTGCGACGAATGAAATGAGCGTTGGGTTGATTTGTTCATTCCAAATTAAGGTGTCGTCGTAATCAAGGTATACCGTATCGTATTCTATATCAATTTGATAAAGGCTACCTAAATATCTACTTACGTGAACGGGCTTATTGTGCCCCAGTACGGTGATGTCAATATTTTCAGCATCATACAAAGCCATGAGCGGCAAATTTACCCCCTTAGCTCGATTAAGTCCCATGGTGCCCGAAACCCTTGATGCAATTTCTAAAAGCTTCCATTGATTGTGACGGTCTTTTTTTAATTGGAAGAACCATACTCCTCGAAGAGGTATCCGGCTCAAAATTTTTCTTGCGATATTTTCTATTTTTGAATCTTCCGACTCTGAGTCTAAACTATGAGATTTAATAGATATTCCATTTCTAGTCAGGCTTCTTGTGCGGCCGTTGGAATATAATAAACTTCCATGTCGATCGGTGAAGCAGTCAACCGTAATTTCCTCTCCTGGAAGATACTCACAGTAGATATGGTTTGGATTTTTAATAGTATGACTTTCAAAATCTTTTTGAGATTCAATTATAGCAATTCCTTGACTTCCTTGCCCTTGATCAGGTTTGGAAAAAATGGGCCACTCTTCAATCGATTCATCGAGAGCATAGAGCTTTGGACAAATCTCTAAAGAATTTAACGCATCATAGGTTTTCGATTTAAAACGTGTAATTTCACAAACTCGAGGAGTAGAAGAGATAATTTTAGCATTTATAGAAGCAATATTTCTTGACAGGTGTAAGAGAGCTTCATCATGTGCTGGGAAGATAAAATCTATTTTGTGTTGTTTGATGATCTTGTTGATCTTAGGGGCAAATTCTTTTTCATGGCAAAAAGGAATATCGTTATATGAGGTTGAAAAAATTTCGTCTCCATGTGAAGAGATGCTAGATCCACCAATAAGTTCGATGTTTTTTTCATATCTCAGAGAACGGTATATTTCATGCGCAATTTCTGTTCCCGAAGGAAATATTAAAATTTTTTTTTCTTTTAACATAATTCTGGCATGTCCTTAAATACGGTGTCGATGATGCGATCAGCGGAATCTCCTTTTTGTTGAGATAAAAACCTAGATTGAAATGCTTGATATTTTTCCAAATAAGATGTGTGACCGTTTTTTAATTCGCTTAGCTTTTGAAAAAGATCTTCTTCCGTTTTGCAAACTGGGCCAGGCAATTCCTTGTGTACATCTAAATAGAGGCCTCTTGTGTTGGAAATGTAATGATCTAGGTCATGCATGAAAAACAATATGGGTTTTCCAGTATATGCAAAATCAAAAAATATTGAAGAATAGTCGGTTATTAATATATCTGCTGCACATAATAGTTCGGTTGCATCATTTTCTCCGGATACGTCAATTGTAAAGTCTTTTGTTTCTGGTGTAATAAAATTTTCTTTGACTAAATGATGCATTCTCATAAGTAGCGAAAAATCATTTGCAAAATGTTTTTTCATTTTCGAGAGATCAAAAGGTAGTGAAAAGGAAAATTCCCAAGATCCTTTCTTTTTTTCCATATCGTCTCTCCAAGTTGGAGCATAAAGAATGATTTTTTTTGATTCAGGGATCCTAAATTTTTCGTGTATTCTCTTTTTAAATTCTTTCTGTCTTTCTGTCCTGAGAACATCTGTAGCAGGGTAGCCGTAATCTAAAATTGGACATGTAAGATTGTATGCGCGTTTAAAAATATCTTTAGAGAAAGTGTTTTGAGCCAACATAAAATCCCAACTGCGAGATTCGATATACGCTGCATTACGGGCATGAACTTCGGGACCTGCTTTGATTTCTATATCTCCTGCCAAGCGTTTTAAAGGTGTTCCATGCCAGGTTTGCAAATAAATGGTTTCATGTGGCTTTTCCTTGACCGGAAACTTAATATTATTGACCCAATATCCTGCTCGTGCCAAGTAGCGAAAGTATTCGTCGCTTCCTCTAGCAACTTGAATATGATCTCCAGGAATTTCTAATTTTGTGCTGCAATACTTGGGGTTGGTAACCCAGACGGCCTTAAAAAACTTTTTTGATTCTAAAAGTTTTTCATAGATGTACCTGGGCTGCCCTCCATATTCTTTCCCGAAAAAACTTTCAAAAACAACGAGAGATGAATCTATGGGCAGAGAATTTGGTTTATAGGGCTTTGCAGAATGAGGTTTTTTAATCATTCTACGAATGATCGGAGCAACAATAGGTGCTAAAATAAATTCTGCCATATGAAGAGGTTTTCTGTAGGATAAATATGTAATATAGCGAAAGAGTCTTTTTTCAATAGGAGCAAATAGATTTTCAGAAGTTCTTTGGGGGAGTGTTGTTTGCTTTAAATATTCATGTCCTATAGATAGAAACTTTTTATTATTAAAACAAAACTTACGTATTCTTTTTAAGACCCAAAATATTCTTCTATTTACGAAATAATCAAAGGCTTTTATGTATGAAGATGCAAGTTTCTTGTCAGGATGACATAAAATCTGAAATCTAGAATCTAGATAGGATAAAATTCGATCTTCGTAATTTTTGATGTTAGATATATTATCAGTAATGGACTTTTTTCCTTCGGTGCTAAGATTTTTTCTCCAAAATGCAACTACTTCGTTAGTTGTGAGTATTGTTTCTGCTCGAAGTATAGCACGAGTGATAAATGGCCGATCCGCGTATAACAGTTTTGGATTAAACCATATTTTATTTTTTCTTAAAAAACCGCTTTTGAAAATTTTTCCAGTGTAAAAACTATCAATAAGCAAGTTTAAGCTATTTAATTCTTTTTCATAGAATAGCGAAGATATGTTGTTGGGGAAAAACATCGTTTTTTGTTTAATGTATTGCTGATCGAAAATAGAGGTCACGGACTCGGAGTTTGTTTTGACTACTTTTCCAATCACAATATCTGGACAATGGTTCTGTGATGCGACGGTTTGTAAATGTTTTAGACCGTTGGATGTATACCAGTCGTCGCCATCTAAAAAAGTTGTGTAATCACCAGTTACTTTTTCTAGTCCACGATTGAGGGTTTTTGCTCCACCTATATTTTCGTGATGATATATCTCTAAGTTTGGAAAATCTACTTCTAGTTTTTTTAGAATATCTATGGAGTGATCAGGCGATCCATCGACCATTGCGATAATTTGAAACTTTGGGTCCTTGCCTATGCTCCTTACTGCCTGTTCGATAGTTTCTTGAGAGTTGTATACAGGTATGACAATTGATATTGAAGGAATTTCCATAGGCTACTCAAAAAAGTTATTTCAAAAATGAAACAAAATAAGTTTTGTGTCTTAACTTCAATATAGGCAATATGCAAGGGATTTTGAGAGCAAGCATGTGTTTGCGCTGATAAGCGCAGGGATTTGCTACGTGGACATCTATTGAGTATGTCGATATAAACTGCAAATATGGAGAAGATATGAAACATTGTGTGGTGACTGGAGGTGCAGGATTTATTGGCTCCCATATCGTCGAGAGTTTAGTGAATTTGGGACACAGTGTAAGGGTTGTGGATGATTTTTCGTCTGGGCAGTTACTCAATCTTCATAAGGTTTTGGGTTCTGATAGAGTCGAGGTTATAGAAGGTTCAATAGTAGATGCTGATCTTTGCAAAGATATAATGAAAGGTCAGGACTATGTGTTTCATCATGCTGCGAAGGTCTCCGTTCCGGAGTCGATAGAGAATCCCCAATTGTATTATGAGGTTAATATTCAGGGGACCATGAATATGTTGGAAGCATGTAGGTTAGAAAATGGATTTCGAAGGTTTATTAATGTTGGCTCTTCAGCAGCTTATGGTAGATGTGAAATTTTTCCAATCAAAGAAACACAACCCGTGAATACATTATCTCCATATGCACTCACAAAATACATTCAGGAGATGCTTTGTTTCACCTATAGCGAAAGCTATGGGTTAGAAACCATTAATTTGAGATATTTCAACGTGTATGGAGAAAGGCAGAATATTGATTCTCCTTACGCTGCTGTGATCCCGATTTTTGTTGTTAAGCATATAAGAAATCAGCCTTTGGTGGTTTTTGGGGATGGGAAACAAACCCGTGATTTTGTTCATGTGAGTGACGTTGTTCGAGCGAATTTATGTGCAATGAATGCTAAAGAAGCTCAAGGACAGGTGTATAATATTGCAGGTGGATCGACAATTTCGGTTTTAGATTTGGTGCACCTTGTTGGTAAAGTTTCAGGAAAAGAAGGCGTGGTTGAATATCGAGAAAGTCGCAAAGGAGAGGTTTTGCACTCTCATGCTTCCATCGAAAAAGCGAAAAGGGAATTACATTGGGAGCCACAATGCTTTCTTGAGGAGGGTGTTAAGAATTTATGGTTTTGGTATCAGTCTAGGTTAGACTCAGTGCTTCAATCATAAAACCGCAATCAAAAAACTGATATTTTTTTACTATTAAAGTAAATGACATTTTTTATAAATAATATCAATTGGTTAAAAAAATATTTTCTGGCATATTTTTTGCTTACATTTGTTTGCCTATGAGCCAAATTCAGGAAAAAATGACAGTATATTCAGAGCCCAATTGGCTCGATGTTGCAAAGTTTGTAAAACTTCAGAGCGATTACCTTGCAAAAGCTTATGAGACGGCTGAAGTATCGGGGGATTTTTGGCTTCGATTGTTTAATGTTGTTGTAGCTTTAATTGTTGGAATCGTCGCTTCTCCCATTATGCTTTTGGCTGCTTTGGTCGTTTTTTTGGCGGATGGGCAGCCTATTATTTACAGGCAAAAACGGCTTGGATTGCTGGGTAGAGAATTTACTTTGTATAAATTTCGAACCATGAAAATTGATGCTGAAAAAGATGGAGCTAGGTTGGCGCAGCAGGGGGATTCTAGAGTTACTCCTGTTGGGATGTTTATGAGAAAAACCAGAATTGACGAACTCCCCCAGCTTTTGAATGTGATCAAGGGAGATATGAATATTGTAGGTCCCAGACCTGAGAGACCAGAGTTTTATCCTGTGTTGGAAAAAAGGATAGAAGGTTTTTCTAGGCGACTTTTGGTGAGACCAGGAATTACAGGACTAGCCCAAGTTCGTTATGGCTACGCCTCGGATATATCGGGTTCTCAAAATAAACTTCGCTATGATCTCTTGTATATTGCCAAGCGTTCATTTTTTTTGGATGTAAAGATCATTATCAGAACCGTAAAAGTCGTATTTTCTGGCTTTGGAGCAAGATAGCTAAGGTTTTTTCTCAGCTCGTCTTCTTTTTGCAGAACTCTTCTAGGAAGAGTTGTCTTTTCTTTTTGCATGTAAGATGTCGATCAGAGTGAGTATGCTTGCTGAAGAAAGGAGTCCAATGCCAATCCACCTGTCTCTGGGACTTTTTCCGTATATCGAAGATAAAATCAGCGGCAGAGAGCTGCTGTAGAGGGAAAGTTCTCCGAACATATAAGCTGTGGCTTGTGTTGTATGATTCATGTGGTGATGCATGATTCCAAAAGGGCGCAATGTAGTTCTTTTATTCTCATCAAAAAAATGATCTATGCTGATGAGCTCTTCTTTGCTTGAAGAAAAAGTTCTTGGCCGAGTTTTTAAGGTTTGTGGACTTTGTATTTCTTTTGGAGCCAAGGTTAGTTTGGGTATGTTATCTTGATCAGGGGACTTGGGAGTAAGGAGTTGTGCTTGTTTTTTGGAATATTTCGCAAGAGTCTGCTTGCACCGTAAGCTGGTTTCGAAGTTTTCTAGGGAGGCTTGATCATCAAAAAGAACCCAAGTCGAAAAATGCTCATTGGATTTTTCCATCTGATTTAGTTCACAGTAGCTCACCCCTAAGAGTTTGTGAGCCAGAGCTATTGAGTCCAAAGTGTTGAGCTTCATTTGATCAATCATCGTTTGCACTTGTGCTGTTACGAGAGCAAAATTTCTTTGTCGTACTGAGCTTTGTGCGTGTAAGAGGTCTAGAGGGATCTCTTGGGCATGTGCAAAAGAGAAATAGACACAGCTTGATATGAATAAAATTTTTGCACTCAGATTCACAGCATCTTTTCTCGCAAAAAATGGACCAACTGTGGTAGATCCGAACTGTTGTATGAATTGAGGATCGTCGAAAAGTGATTTGGTCTAATTATTTTAGTGTGTTAGGAGTATTTTTGTTGGGTCTCTTGAGTCCTGGACCCGACTTTGCTGTGGTCATAGCGCAGAGCCTGTCGGGTGGAAGACTGTGCGGAATTCGAACAGCTCTTGGAATTGCTTTTGGACTTTGCTTTCATATTTCATTTTGTGTCCTCGGTTTGAGCTTTGTGCTCGAGCAATCGCCAGAATATTTTATTTGGTTGAAGAAAATAGGGGGGTTCTATCTCATATATATGGCTTATACTCTATGGAAAAATCACCGAGATAAGGATCAGATTGAATCTATCGAGGACCAGCGCACTTTTTCTATACACTCGAGTTTCTTTCGAGGTTTCTGGACAAATATTCTCAATCCTAAGGCAACCATTTTTTTTGTTCTTATTTTTTCCACAATGATTCCAAGCCTGGTCGAGCAGAAATATCTTTGGATATATGGATTCACAATGGTTGTGCTTGCCTCGATATGGTTTTGTACAGTGGCGTGGTTTCTCAATCTGTCTGTATTGCAAAAATCTTTGGAAAAAGCTCTTCCAATGATTCAACTTGGAACGGCATTTTTTCTGTTTTTCTTTGGTTGTAGCGCAGTTCTTTTTTCTTCTTAAGATAGATATTTTAGATAAATACTTATTTCCATTGAAAATCGATATTCCTTGTTTTGCACTGAATGGAATCGGTTTCAAAATCCAGCGTTACAATATCAGATCTTAGACCAGGATAGTATTGGAGGTAATCGCGAAACAATGCCAGTGTTTTATAAGTCTCGGACTTTGAAAGTGCCCCAATTGCTTTCTCAAAGTCTTTCATCGAAGAGATCGAAAAATGGTCAATTTTTGAAAGAATAGCTGATCTTTTCCCAAAATCTTTTCTATGATGATCACTGCGGTATTTAAGAGCCAGTATCGATGCAAAGGCAGACTTTCCTTCAATAGCCTCAGATATATAAACGCCTCCCAAAGGAATGCCCAAAAAAAGTGCGATATTGGCGTCTAGGTTGTGAAAAGTCGTGTGACCAAATGTACAGTAGTTGTTGACCAAAAATTGGCTTGCATTTTGTACCGGGATTTCAATGTTTTCTATCATTTGACCTGCTCGAAACACTCGAAAAAAAATACTTTTTCCCAATTGTTGATCTACCAGTTGATCTAGCAGGTATAGATTGTTTCCGATAAATGTTGGTGGATCATTTTCTTTTCTATGGACGCCCATTACGATATCTCCGACCTGCAATTTTTTAGATGCTGGGCTTTCCGGAATGATAGATTTGACCATTATATAGTTTTTTACGGCAGGCTTAGAAGATTTGGCTTGAGAAAGCCAAGAGTTGATATGTCGATTGGGTGGATAATGAGTAAAAAGATTTTTTATTTCCGGGGCATCAAATTGAACCAATAGATCTCCATGTGAAGGATATTCTCCTTTCTGCAACACTGTAAGAACGTCTTTGACGTAGTCAATTCTTAAAGCATAGGTTTGAGTTTCCATACCGGAGTTCAATAGAGCAATGACATTTCCTTTTCGATTGAAAATAGGACTTCCACTGGCTCCTCCGGCAATGACTCCTGAAAGGTGAATTAAATGTGTATGTCGATAGGAAGGCTTTGAAACATTTTGATTTCTAAATAGATTTGAAACCTCAAGTTTAGACATAGAGTATGGGTTTGATTCGGTGTTTCCGATTTGAAGAACTTCGTCTCCTTCTTCTAGAGTAGAAAAATCTCCCAATATAACTTCTGTAATTTTTGTATATGAAAGAAGCTTGGGATCCACTTGAATAAATGCAAAGTCATGCCATGGATGAAAATAAATCAATTTTGCCGAAGCAGCCTCACCCGATGAGAAAGAAACTTCAAGAGTTCTTTGTGGACCCGTGCCTGTTACGTGTTTGTTGGTTAAGATGATTCCTCTCTTGGCATCCACAACACTACCTGTGCCACTGAACGAACCAGGAATTTCATAGTCCAAACCTACTTTTAATGAAGTAAAGATATTTACAATTGAAGGTTTTGCATTTTTTCTGATTTCTTTTGTCCACTGTTCTAGGGCATGCCCCTGGTAGGGAAATAAAAGTGATGCAATCATTGGGATAAGATAGTTTATGACTAGGGCTTTCATACTTTGTCTTTCAGTATGTAGTTTCCTTGCAAAGAATCCCATACATAGAGTGTGAGAGGAAAACGCTCTATCTCTAGGTCGATATACTGAATGCTTGGAACGGTACTTGTGTAGTAGTAATCAATGGTTTCAATATAGGTCTTTGAATGGTTTTTTTGTTGTATAAATATACTTTTTAGATCGTCAAAACTATCAATCGACAATCCAGAAAATTTTTCTAAGAGTTTTCCATACATGGTACTGTTTCCAAATGAACTTCCTTGAAGGGTATCAGAAATGTAAATGCCCTCAGATTTTTTGATGTCATAAATCATCTGCAAAGTTGGCGTAAGTTCATGAAAGGTCGCACCTGCAAAAGTCATAAACTTTTTGGGAATATTTTTATAAGCATCAACAATGGGAATGGAGTAGACCATTTCCTTGCCCATTCGTGATATTTTTATTTCAATATTTTGTCCGACATGTTGATCCATCCATCGATCAAAGTCATATACTTGCTGACCGATATTTTTCCATGGGCCCATCAAACTCCTTACAGCCAAAAGAATATCTCCTGGTAAGAGCTTTTGACAGGTAGGTTGACTTGAAATACACCGCGTCATTTTGATAACAAAGGGGTGTGTAGGTTTACCTATGGAGTCTTTCGGGACATACAAAGGAGATAAGGCATAAAACTCTTCTGCTCTAAACACATTCTCAATATCTAAAGAAATTCCCATATCTCCTCTGGGAGGGGTTTTATGGGGAAGATATGTCAATACGTCCCTTACATACAGAGAAGATATGGCTATGGATTCTTTGTTGGAGTCATGACAATGAAAAGCTATGACTTTTCCTTTTTGTGTAAATATTGGACTTCCTAGCAAAGCTCCAGAAAGGCTGCCTCCTGTATCTATACTTTCACTATAGCGACCAATCTTGTTTTCAGCGTGCACCGTGAATGGGTTTTTTACTTTTCCTTCTACCAAACTGATTCCTTGGTTCCAATCATGAGAAAGGGCCAAGATGTTTTGATTTTCTGCAATGGTTCTGGAGTCTTGAAATGTTATTTTGGGGATGGAAAAAGAGACTAGCTCAACTTCATATTGAAAAACAGCAAAGTCGTGCCAAGGATCCTGATATACCAACTTGATAGGAACAATTTGTTCATTAAAAAACTTAGCTTGGGCTTGAGAAATTTTCCCAAAACGTGAAACTTGTTGGTTGACGACGATGAGTCCCTTGGATGCATCAATAACAAGCCCTGTGCCTCTTGCAAGGCCAGGTTTTTCAGAAAATAGAGGTAAAAGAACATCAATTTCGATTGCAACGATGGCAGGCTCATAGCGATGACTGATTCTATTCCACTTTTTGTGTAGGGAGGCATATGAGCAGTCAAAAAAGAAAACTATACTCAAGACAGCAAAAGCATAGAAACGTGCACTTTTGTAGGGAAAGGTTTTTTTTTCAGTTGAAGAACTATAAGCCTTACAGTTGTGTACAAACTTCAAGAAAACATTCACGGCTACGAGAGTATCATGAAGAAATAGCAAATCAAAGTGAAGAGACAAAGATCGAAATCTAGGGTTCGTATGCCCTAATTCTTGAACTTCATTTGGATCCTCACTATGATTTACCTATGGCTCTCGATGGCAGTCCAAAAAAATTTGCGATGGATGTGGCTTCAGGTTTGTATCATATCAATCGCATTACGCTCAAACGCTATAGTGAACAAGAGGTGAGAAAAATTGCTTCTGGTTTAGAGATGGTGGCAAAAAAGCTTAGAGCTACAGCAGTAGAGAGTGGAGACTATATGGCTCTAAAAGATAAAGGCTTAAAGTCTCAACGCGTGCAGGGAGCTCTTCAGACCATAAGGGCATATTTGAGAGAAATCGAAAAACAAGCCAAAAAACCTAGGCTGACGTAGTTTTTTTGTGCCATGCCATGGCAGAAGTCAAAATGCTTTCAAGAGAATGCTCTGGAACCCAGCCTAAGATCTCTTTTGCTTTGGCATTGCTGGCCACAAGATTGTCAGGATCTCCAGCTCGACGGTCTTGATATTCAAAGTTGAAATCACCAAAGAGCCTCTTGGCTTGAGAGACGATTTCTAAAATAGAATATCCTGTTGTTGTTCCTAGGTTAATGGCTTGGCTTTTCGCATCTTTATCTTGTAGAAGATAGGATAGACCTAGGCAGTGAGCTCTGGATAGGTCATCAACATGAATAAAATCTCTGACGCATGTACCATCTTGAGTTTGGTAGTCATTGCCAAAGATTTGCAAGTTTTTCCCCTGCAAAATTGCGTTACAGACATTGGGGATGAGGTGCGTTTCAGGATCATGATCTTCGCCAACTGCATAACGTGAGGAAGCTCCAGCAGCGTTAAAATATCTAAAACTGATGACCTGACAGAGGCCTTTCTCTGCCAGCGCAAACAAAAAATCCTCTGTAGATTTTTTGGTTTTTCCATAAATGTTAACTGGATCAAGTTTTACGCCTTCATCAATTGGGGTAGATTTTGGTATTCCGTACACCGCGGCGGTAGAACTGAAAATAAAGCGTTGGCAGCCAGATTCGATGGCCTGTAAGAACAGCTGCATGCTAGCCAAGGTATTGTTTCGATAGTACGAAACCGCTTTTTCTTCTCCCTCAGATACCAAAGCCTTGGCAGCGAAATGAAGCAGTGCTTCGGGCTGGTAGAATGAAAAAAACCGATGGATGTCCTCTGTTGAGGCGATATCCCCCTCAAATACATCGAAATCCTTAACAAATCTTCGATGACCGGTAGAAAAATTATCGAAAATAGTGACTTCATGACCCATGTCACGGAGTTCATGAGAAACAACGGAACCAATATATCCGGCCCCACCGATGACAGCTATTTTAGACACGACACCTCTCCTACATAAGGATCTGAAAAAATGATAGGCACTTATACATCATCGAGAGACTTTTCCAAAACAAACTACATTCTCAATCAAGATATGAAATAGTTGTTTTCTATATGATGTACAGATGATATTTAGGGCCCCTTACACGTATGTACATGACAATATGAATCCGTTGAATATATCTTTGTTGCTTCGAAGAGGAGTGACCATAAACGGTCTTGGGACACTTTGTAAGTTCTTGCGTCCTCTATACCTTATCTTTTTTGCTCGATTTTTGGGAAAAGAACAATTTGGTATTTATATGCTTATATTTGGATTTACCGAACTGCTTTCGAAAATATCTATCGCAGGTCTAAATGGCGGTGTTCTACATAAAGTCGGAGACTTAGAGCAGCTCAATCGAGAAAGAGAAACTTTGTTTTGGATTCATGGTAGCGCTCTATTTGGGATCATTCTATCTATTTTGCTTGCGAGTCTTGTATCGATTTTATCTGAGGATATTGTGATGTTGGTATTTTCCAATGCCAAATTATCGGAGTTTTTATCTCTGTATGCTTGGCTTCTTCCTCCGATGACGCTTTCTAGGATCTATATGGGCGCGCTTCGTCACAAAATGAATCTAAAACACGAAGTTTTAAGTGGGTCAGTCTTAGAACCAGGAGTAACTTTTTTTGTAGGGATTGCCTTGGTTCAATTTTTGGGTCTCGAAGGAGTTTTTATAGCGCACTTCTTTGCATACTGTATTTCCGCAGGGTATCTGATTTATTTCAATCAAAAATCATACCTAAAAGTAAGTTTTCCATCCTCTATTTCTATAGATGAGTGTCGCAAATTGTTGTCCGATAGTTTGTATTTTTTTGGGATAGGGAGTCTCAATTTGCTCAAGCACCACCTTGATGTTTTTGTCATTGGAAGATTGCTGACACTTAAAGATGTTGCTGTTTACTCTGCCTGTTTGGAAATTTCTGTTTTGATCAAAAAAGTTCGTCTTATTTTAGAACCGATTTTGATGCCCGTAGTAAAATCAATCAAAGACGACAAAAACGAACTAAAAAAGCAGATACGAAACGTTTTGGTGTATTCTTCTTATTTTTCTCTACTTGCGATCGGATTTTTTTGTTTTCAAGGAGATTTTATCTTAAATCTTTTCGGAGACGGTTATTCTGAAAATCATCATATCTTGTTAATACTTCTAATGGGACAGTACTGTTTTACAGTTTTTGGAGTTTTGGAAACTACAATGTATATGTTTGGAGAGCCTCGTGCAGCCTTTGAGCAGAATATATTACTTGTTTTCTTAAGTTTAACATTTTTGTTTGTGTTGGTTCCAAGGTTTGGAATGATCGGTGCAGCTATTGCGTCCTCTACCGCTTCCTTTTTGGTTGGATCTGTGAATGTTTGGAGAAGTTACAAGCTTAAGAATTTTTTTCCTTTTGGAAAAAAATTCTTTCATCATGTAGGCTTTTTTATATTTTTGGTTGCAATGTTTTTTGCGATAGATTCATATATATCAAGTTATAGATTCTTTTGGGATTGGATCATTGTATTTCTATTTTCTTCTATGTACTTGCTTCCACTACTTTTTCGAAAAAAATTTCAGTTTTTTATGTAGGAGATTTTTTGTCTAGTAAAAATTGATAGACAATTTTTGCTCTAGCATCCCAAGTGTATTTTTTAGAATCTGTACGTGCTTGTTTGGATATTATTTCTAGCAATGTTTTATCCTCAAATGAATTTTTGATGATTTGAGCTGCATTGTCGTAGTCATCAGGTGGGAGTAATATGGAATTTTTATTGTGAGATAAAACCTCTACAATATCGGTGGAATCGGGCGCTAAAATCGGTCGTTCCATAGCCAAATATGAAAACACCTTGATGGGGGTTACAGTATTTCCCGTTTTTTCCAATGGGGCTAAAGTGGGTGGAATCAATAGAAAAGAAGCTGCTGATTGATAAAGTTTGATTTGCTGTTCATCCATCCATCCCAGCGATTTAAAATTATGAAGCTTTAGGGTCTGTGAATATTGGCTCCAATAATGAACCGATGTTTTGTCACCCCCACATGCAATAAAACTAAATTCAGGAAGCCTCTTTGCGAGTTCTATCATTCCCTCTATGCCTTTTTTCCCTTTTTTTTGGTTTCCGGTATAAACAATATAATGAAGTTGTGGATCCAATCCGAGCAACTTTTTTGCTTGATTGCGATCCAAAGGCCCGCTTTCATTTGCTTTGTCAAATCCATTGTACGCAATAGGGGTGTCTTTGCTTGAAAAATGACATTCTTTTACAAAATGATCTTTTATGAATTTTGAATTGGTTACAATGCCTCTAAGGTAGGTAGATTCTTTAATGTTTTTTAACAAGAGGTATTGGAACTTTTTTTGAAATGCCAATTCTTTGTGACATTCGAAAATACATTTTTGCTTTAACTTGCTGGCTAAAAATACGGAAAAAATATCCCTAGAATATATATAGTCATAGTTAAGTTTTGAAGTTTGTAAGCCAGCTGAGATGCCATGAAAAAATTTTTCCAGTTGAAACTGATATTTCTTCCGGTCTATTTTGCTGGGCTCAAAGCTTCGTAGAAATTTGATGTTTAAATTGGATTGAGCTTCTAGATCATAAAAATCAAAGATTTCTCTTCTTCTTTCTTCGTCCGATTTTGATGATAGAGCCCCTTTAGGTAGCCACAAATCTACTGCAACTCCCAATTTACACAAGGCCTCAACTGTTCGGATGATCTGTTTTGTATCAACCCATATGGTTGGATAAGGTCTCGCACTGATATAAGCGATTTTCATTGATTTATATTCTCCATGAAAAATGAAGTCCAGTTAGAACATCTAGTCGATCTTTATGGTCAAAGAATTGAAAATTCCATAGTTTTTGAAGTCCAAATTCACCTCTGACATAGAATGAAGGCCTAGGATTCCATGTGTGTTCGTATATTGCTCTTAGATATTTTTCTGGTGACTCAAAACTACTGTCTGAAGTCCTTATGTCGTCTCCAGATGCAGCTTTTTCAAAGATTTGACGAACTTCAAAAGCAAAATGAAGTTTTTGACCATGATGTAAGCCTAGGTTTTGATCAAATGTGAGATAGGTTCCAATCGAATCAGGACCTATATTATGTCCTAGACTATGACCTCTATGTGTAAATCCTGATCGATAGATAGAGTGCCTTGTGTAGACTCGAGTTGTTCTAACAAACTCAAGAGCTACTTTTGTGGAAAAGCGATCTTTCAAATCTGGAATTGAAACTCCTGTACTCGAGCTGATATCTTTTCTTGGATCCAGTGTGCAGCAATCTTCCATGTATACTTCTCCAAATATATTTAGATCATGAAATTTGGGAATTCGAATGCGAAAATCTCCATTAAAGTTTCTGTTGGTTAGATTGGAAGCATCTTCATCTCTTCGCAGGCCTATAAGTTCTAAGGCAAAATCTGTAAAAGGAAGATTGGGGGCTCCTTCTCCTCCGAACTGAAATGATTGAGAAAAGCCAATTTCAAAATTTCGTGATGGACTGATAGATATTTTTTCTCCGATTACAATGCTCCCAGGTACAGTTTGATCCTCATCCATAGCAAAAGCAAACAATGCAAATTGACCTTTTCCCAAAAATGAAATTTTTTCAGGAAAATCAATGGGTTTGTTGCTGTATAATATAATAGAGTCTAAGGGTTTGTTTCTCCCTGTATAGACCAGACTGGAATATTCTGATTGCCCTAGAGAAAAGATTCTTCTTCCAATGCTGAGACTTAGATTTCTAAAGTTTACTTTCAAGTAAACTTGCCTGAGCCATGTAGACGTATGCTGCTCATATGACTTTACCTGGTATGCAACGATAGGTTCGATATATGCTTGAAAATATTCCGAGGGATTAAGCCAGAGACCCATTTCTATGCTTGATAAAGCATCACCATTTCGAAAGCGCGCCCCCATACTGTCTGCAAGGAGCAAGTTGGGCCTACTATCGGATTGTATTGTTTTGGATGCATCACTAGATGTAAAAAGAAGTGTATAGTCTGCGAGTATAGAGTAGGACTTATGAAGTAACGAAAGTCTTTGTAGCACTCTTTCAATGCGCTCTTTCTCCAGACCTTCTTTTTGTTGGTCCAGTTCATTTTTGATGTCCGAAAATTGATGGTCTGAAAGATCTCGAAAAGAATGAATGTCATGGAATCGTGATTTTTCAGAAAGACGATTTAAATCTTCACGAAATACTTTGTTTTGAAGTAGTATGGGGTTGGCAATGCTTGGTACAGGGTCTAAAAGGAAAAAAAATATAAGCAGAACAAAAAAAATGTTTATACTTTCTCTGTTGATTTTTTTGGTATTTGGCTTTCCACAAAGATCA
>JAGRAX010000026.1 GCA_020434365.1 Bdellovibrionales bacterium | reverse complement strand
GTATGGTTCATGATGAACTATTGTTTATCATTACTCATCAAGCTTTTGAGCTTTGGTTCAAGCAAGTGATATTTGAACTGGACGATGTGATCACTAGACTGTCTACCATCCCTGTATCGGATCAAGATTTGAGTTTGATAGAACAACGTTTTGAAAGGATGATCGCGATTCAAGAGTTAATGCTCTCCCAATTCTCGGTTTTGGAAACCATGACGGCTTTGGATTTTCTAGATTTTCGAGATTATCTCATCCCCGCGTCCGGCTTTCAGAGTTTTCAATTTCGTTTGCTTGAGTCGAAGATGGGTCTTGCCCTGTCCAAACGAAGCCAAAGTCAGGAATATATTCTCAGTGCATTTTCAAAAAAAGAGCAAGACTCTCTATTACGTGCAGATTGTTCGGCCAACTTGTTTTCATTATTGGAAACTTGGTTGGAAAGAATGCCTTTTTTGGAAGATGAGGAGTTTTCGTTTTTGCAACACTATGAACAAGTGATAGAAAAGATGCTTGAGAATGAGGAGAAAAGAATCGAACAAGCGCCTAGGACTCAAAAAGTTGCTGACCTTGAGCTAAAGCAATTGGAGCAAAATAGAAATAACTTCAGGAGTCTTTTTGAGCCTCATGTATACGAGGCTTTGATCAAAGAAGGGAAACGTAGGTTGTCAAGGAAGGCGATGTTTTCTGCAATTTTTATTCATTTGTATAGAGACTATGCGATTTTTCATCTCCCTTTTCGTATCCTTACTCAGGTTGTATTGATAGATGAAAATTGGGAGCGTTGGAGATCAAGGCACTTTAGAATGATTAGAAAAATGATCGGAAAAAAAATAGGAACAGGAGGATCCTCGGGACATGATTATTTAAAATCTACAGTTGAAAAACATCGGGTATTTTCTGATTTTGATCAGATCCCTACATACCTCATTCAGAGAAAGTGTATTCCTTCCCTTCCTACTTCAATAGAGAAGAAGATGGGTCTATCTTGGGGGTAGTTGTTTATGGGTGGTGAAAAAAAGCTTGTAAGTCCAATTGGCATCAAGCAATGGATTTCTAAATACAGAGATCAACTCAAACCTCCAGTAGGAAATAAAGAACTTTGGAAAGATCAAGATTTTATTGTCATGATGGTTGCCGGGCCCAATACTCGCAAAGATTTTCATATAGATCCTGGACCTGAGCTATTTTATCAAATTGAGGGAGACATCACCCTTAGAATCAAAACAGAAAAAGGTTTTGATGATATCTCGATCAAAGAGGGTGAAGTATATTTACTTCCTTCTTTGATTCCTCATCTTCCCATTCGACCTGCAGGAACCATGGGTATGGTCGTAGAAAAAAAGAGGCTTCCAGAAGAAATAGATCACATTGTATGGTTTTGTGAATCATGTGGTCATGAACTATTCAAAAAAGAGTTTCTTCTTAAAGATATTGTGGCTCAGCTGGAAAAAATCATACTGAGCTTTTATTCCGATGTAGAGAAAAGAACTTGTAACAATTGTCAAAGTGTTTTTTCTCCACCCAAAAATAGTCAATGACAATAGGAGAATGATCATGGAATGGAGTATAGATACTGCAAAAAACTTGGATAGAGATGATGTCTTATCTTCATACCGAAGTCGGTTTCATTATCCAAAAAATTCCGAGGGGAGGGAAAAACTTTATTTTACAGGAAATTCTCTGGGATTGTGTCCGAAAACCGCAAGAGAGTATATTTATAAAGAATTAGACCAATGGGAATCTCTAGGATCAAAGGGACATGTCCAGGCCTCAATTCCATGGATTGAGTATCATCATAGCGTGAAAGCATCTTTGGCGAGATTGCTTGGTGCCAAGAAAAGTGAAGTCATTGCGATGAATTCACTTACAACAAATCTCCATCTCATGATGACAAGCTTTTATCGTCCGAATGTAGACCGGCATAAGATTATTATATTGAAAGATGCTTTTCCTTCAGATCGATATGCCGTAGCTTCTCAGATTCAAAATCACGGGTTTGATCCAAAGACTAGTCTCGTAGAAATTGCATCTAATCCAGATCAACCTACAATATCAGAACAAAAGATTAGGCAAACCATAGCGCAGCATGGATCATCCACCTCTCTTATATTGATGGAGGGTGTAAGTTATCTGAGTGGGCAATTTTTTGATATAGAAGAAATTTCAAAAGTAGCCAAAGAGTATGGTTGTATGTTTGGCGTAGATCTCGCTCATGCAGTTGGAAATGTGCCCTTACAGTTGCACGATTGGAATATAGATTTTGCTGTTTGGTGTAACTATAAATATTTAAATGGTGGGCCTGGTACTGTTGGAGGCTGCTTTGTCCATCAAAAATATGAAACGCAGTTTGACTTGCCTCGACTTTCCGGGTGGTGGGGACATGATGAAAAAAGGAGGTTCCTTATGGAAAAGGATTTCTCTCCTATGAAAGGCATAGATGGCTGGTGTTTAAGCAATGCTCCGATTTTGCTTGTTGCTGCGCTGAGGGCTTCTTTAGCAATATTTGATGAAGTTGATCTTGGACAATTGAGAGAAAAATCAGTTCGTTTGACCCGTTTTTTAGAAGAAGGCCTGATCGGACACTGCAAAAAAAGTATAAAAATTCTTACGCCAAATGATTCAAATCGAAGAGGGGCGCAACTTTCTCTTTGTTTCCCGGATGAGGGAAAAGAAATGTTTGATTCCTTGCAACAACACGACGTTGTATGCGATTGGAGGGAGCCCAATGTCATCCGCGTTGCTCCTACACCTTTGTATACTCGATATGAAGATGTATTTCGGTTTGTGGAGATTCTGAACAAAATATCGTGACAGTATGAAGTTCCAAGCTGACAAAGATGCAATTGTAATTGGTGCTGGTCTTACGGGCAGCCTCCTATCTATGTATTTGGCGCAAGAAGGTTTGAATGTTTCTATATTTGAACTGAGGCCAGATCTTCGTAAAGTAGATCTTCCTGCAGGAAGATCTATCAATATGGCTCTATCTCACAGAGGAATCTCAGCATTGCAGAAGGTAGGCCTATTTGAGCAAATAAAAAAAGATTTGATTCCCATGAAGGGTCGATGCATACATCTCAAAGGTCAGGACTCTCTGCATCAGGCCTATGGCGTTGATAAAGATCATGTGATCTACTCTATTTCCAGAGGACTTCTCAATAAGATTCTATTGGAAGCTTCAGAAAAATTTCCCAATATTGAAAAAAAATTTCAATATCGATGTCAGTGGATGAACTACGAGACCAATATGCTTTTTGTAGAAGATCTAGACCATGGAAGGGAGCATAGCTTTCATCCAAATACGGTGCTAGCTACAGATGGCGCGTTTTCTGCAATTCGAAAAAGCATGATACGCCAGACTCGCTTTAGTTTTTCACAGCAATATATAGAGTATGGCTATAAAGAAATTACGATTCCAGCTCAAAATGGCGCGCATGTTTTGGACCCTCATGCATTGCATATTTGGCCGAGAGAGCAATACATGTTGATTGCTTTGCCTAATGTTGATGGTAGTTTTACCTGTACATTGTTTTTACCCTATAAAGGAGAGCATAGTTTTCAGAAACTCAATACAGTCGAAGATTGTAAAGTGTTTTTCGATCAAGAATTTCCTGATCTTCAAGAGTATGCGTATGATATGGCTCAGCAGTATGTAGACCATCCAATAGGTGATTTGCTGACGCTTTCTTCTCATCCTTGGAACATTTCTGGTCAGTCCATGCTTCTTGGTGATGCAGCTCATTGCATGCTTCCTTTTTTTGGGCAAGGCATGAACGCAGCTTTTGAAGACTGTGTTCTTTTACACAAAGAGCTAGAAAAACATGATTTTGATTTTTCAAAGGCTTATTCTGAATTTTGGCCACAGCGAAAAAAAGACACAGATGCTATTTCAAAGATGGCATTGGATAATTTCTCAGAAATGCGGTCGAGAGTTAGAAATCCGGATTTTCACAAACGAAAAGCTATAGAACATCATCTTGAGAGAATATATCCGGAGCTGTATCAAAGTTTGTATAGCAAGGTCAGTTTTTCTCTTCAGCCCTATCACAAAATCTTGGATCAGGAACTTCATCAAACCATGCTTATAGATCAAATCTTGGAAAAAAATATCGATTGCAGCAGTCCAAGCACTCAACTCGAAAGTATGCTTCGAAATATCCGAAAGAGTTAATATTTTTTCATGCTTGGGTCGATGTCATCAGACCAAGCCAGCACACCACCAGTCAGGTTGATTACGCTTGTAAAACCTTGAGACTCCAAAAATTGACAAGCCTGCATGCTTCTTCCGCCTGATCTGCAATATACGATGGTCTCAATGTTTGGGTCAAGCTCATGAACTCTTTGCTCAAGTTCATCGAGAGGAATGTTTTTTTCGTCTTCCAACTTGCAAATTTCTCTCTCACTGGGCTGTCTTACATCAAGAAGAAACAGTGATTTCCCTTCATCTATTTTTTCTTTTAACTCTTGAACGCTCATGGTTTTGATCATTGTGAAGCTCGTTTCTATTTTGATAGTTGATGCAATACGTATTGGAGAATGCCACCATATTTATAGTAGTCTACTTCAGCTGGAGTATCGATTCTTACAATGGCCGTAAAGTCTATGATTTTTCCGCTAGAGTTTACGGCTTTGATTTTGACTTCTTTGCTTTCAAGCGCGGGTTCAATCTGTGCGATTGTGATGATCTCTGTTCCATCAAGCCCTAAGCTCGTGACATGTTCATTTTCTTTGAATTGGAGCGGCAATACACCCATGCCAATCAAATTGCTCCTATGAATTCTTTCATAACTTTCAGCAATGACGGCCTTGATTCCCAAGAGGAAAGAGCCTTTAGCAGCCCAGTCTCTGGATGAACCTGTTCCATACTCTTTTCCTGCCAATACAACCAGCGGAGTTTGTTCTTTTTGGTACTCCATCGCAGCATCATAAATTGGCATTTGTTTTCCACTGGGAAGGTGAAGTGTGTAACCTCCTTCTACACCTGGAACCAATTGATTTTTGAGCCTAACATTGGCAAAGGTTCCTCTCATCATCACTTCATGGTTTCCTCTTCTAGATCCATATGAGTTGAAATCTTTTTTTTCTACGCCCATGGATTCTAAATATGTTGCTGCTGGGCTATTTGTAGCAATAGATCCCGCAGGGGAAATATGATCAGTTGTAATGGAGTGTCCCAGAAGAGCCAACACCCTTGCATTTTGTATGTCCTGAACTTTTGGACTCAAGTCACCTGAAAAAAATGGAGGGTTCTTAATATAGCTGGATTGATCATCCCATTGATATGTGTTTCCCTTTGGGCTATCAAGTTTTTTCCAATGAGAATCCCCTTCAAAAACATTTTGATAGCTTTGGGCAAACATGTCGGACTTTACGTTGGTAGCAACAAAATCTGAAACTTCTTTTTGAGTTGGCCATATGTCTTTGAGATACACATCTTTTCCATTTTTGTCTTGACCCAAGGCTTGTTGATATACGTCCAAGCGGACATTTCCAGCGAGTGCATAGGCGACAACTAAGGGAGGTGAAGCCAAGTAACTTGCTCTTACTTTTGGACTGACTCTACCCTCAAAGTTTCTATTTCCACTAAGTACTGAAGCAACAACCAACTTTTTTTGATCGATTTCACTATCAACATTTGCAGGCAGGGGGCCACTATTCCCAATACAGGTCGTGCATCCATAACCAACTGTTTGAAAACCAAGTTGATCTAAGTAAGGACTCAAACCCGATCGATCTAAATAGTCTGTCACTACCTTCGAACCTGGAGCCAAACTGGTTTTTACCCAGGGTTTGACTTGCAAACCTTTTTCGACAGCTTTTTTTGCGAGTAAACCCGCAGCAATCATTACATATGGATTGGAAGTGTTTGTGCAGCTTGTGATGGCCGCAATGACCACAGATCCATTCTCAACTTCTTGATTCGAAAAATTGGGGTGCTCTGCCTCAACGTGGTCGAAGCTTTTTTCAAAAGCAGTTTTCATATCGGCCAAGGCAACTCTATCTTGAGGCCGACTTGGACCGGCAAGACTCGGAATGACCGTAGAAAGATCTAGCTCTAAAATATCTGTGAATTCAGGATCAGGACTTTGTTCTGTGTGAAAAAGCCCCACTTCAGACATATAGGCTTTGACCAATTCTACCTGACGTGATTCCCTTCCTGTAAGTTGTAGATAATCTAGCGTCGCCTGATCAACTGGGAAAATGCCACATGTAGCTCCGTATTCAGGTGCCATATTTGCGATTGTTGCTCGATCTGCAAGAGGTAAATCCTTCAACCCAGGCCCAAAGAATTCTACAAATTTTCCCACGACTCCTTTTGCTCGAAGCATTTCAACTACAGTGAGTACAAGATCCGTTGCAGTCACGCCTTCCTGTAATTTTCCAGAAAGTTTAAATCCGACCACTTGCGGAATGAGCATTGAGATCGCCTGACCTAGCATCGCGGCTTCAGCCTCAATTCCTCCCACGCCCCAACCAAGAACGCCAATTCCATTGATCATCGTAGTGTGTGAATCTGTTCCTACTACTGTGTCTGGGAAGAGGAGGTTCTGATCATTTTCTGTTTCTTCCATGACCACTCTGGCCAAGTATTCCAAGTTTACCTGATGTACGATTCCTGTGCTGGGTGGAACAACTTTAAAATTGTTAAATGCTTGTTGGCCCCATCGTAAAAACTGATAACGCTCTTGATTTCTGTGGTACTCTATATCTGTATTTTTTTCTAAGGCCTGTGTGCTACCAAAATAATCTACTTGCACGGAGTGATCGATGACCAATTCAACAGGTCTTAGGGGGTTGATCAGGTCAGGGTTTTTGCCACGCTGTTTGAGACTCTCTCTCATGGATGCCAAGTCTACAACTGCAGGCACACCTGTAAAATCTTGTAAAACGACTCGAGAAGGTGTGAAAGCAATTTCGTGTCGAGGTGTTTCTTTTGGGTCCCAGTTCAGTACGGCTTCGATGTCGCTTTTGTTTACATTGATACCATCTTCTTTTCTCAGAAGATTTTCTAATAAAATTCGAATTGAGAATGGAAGGCGAGAAACTTTGTGAGAGTTTTCTAGGTTGTTGAGTTTGTGGATGTCATACGATGTGCCATCAAATTGAAATTTTGATTTTGTTTTTAACGAATTGCTCATAATAAAGCCTCTCTTTCAACTATAAGCTTGCGGGATCATCCCGAAGCTGGATACGTAGATCTTTTCTTGCCTGAAGAAGATCTTGTTTTGAAAACTTCTGAAGTATATGCCAACGGTATAAGGTGCTATATACAATCGCTTTGGCATCTATCTCAAAAAAATCTCTCAATGCCTCTCTGCTTTCACTTCTACCAAAGCCGTCCGTTCCTAACACATGCAGATCTGCGGGGAAATACTTTCCAATGGAATTGGGCAAGGTTTTTACATAGTCCGAACTTGCAATAAATACGCCTTTTTTTCCTGCGAGTTTTTGTTCGATGATACTTGCTTTTGGTTCTTGATCAATTTGAAGTGCGTTATGCCGTTCACATTCTAAGGCGTTGACATAGAGGTTTTTATAACTGGTAATGCTCCATACCTCGCAAGGAATGTTGTATTGTTTTTCTAAAATCTCTTTTGCTTTTAGGGATTCATTTACTGTAATGGCGCTGCCAAATAAATAGGACTTTTCTTCTCCTTTGAGACTTGAAGGTTCATAGCAATACATACCATCTAGAATATCTTGATCGCTTACGTGATTAGGTCGTACTGGTTGTTGGTAGTTTTCGTTTCCAACTGTGATATAGTAAAAAACATTTTTCTGCTCATGGTACATTTCTTTGATTCCATGCTCCACAATACAACTGAGCTCAAAGGCAAATGCTGGATCATAGGCTTTCAAGGTTGGAATTGGATACGCGAGTAGATGGCTATGGCCATCTTGGTGCTGAAGACCTTCACCTGCAAGTGTGGTGCGTCCTGCGGTTGCCCCCACAAGGAAACCCCTACATTGTTGGTCTGCTGCTGACCAAGCCAAGTCCCCGATTCGCTGCAGCCCAAACATCGAATAATAGAGATAAAATGGAATCATGGGAGTTTGGTGTGTGTTGTGTGATGTACCGGCAGCAATAAATGAAGACATCGCTCCGGCTTCAGTAATTCCTTCTTCCAGGAGAGCGCCTTTTTTGCTTTCTTTATAATAAAGAAGAGACTTTGCATCGACAGGCTCATAGAGCTGCCCTTTGGGGGAGTAGATTCCAATTTGGCTAAAAAAGGCTTCCATTCCAAATGTACGCGCCTCATCTGGAACAATGGGAACAATATGTTTCCCCAATTCTTTGTCTTTTAATAGTTTTGATAAAATGCGAACCATCACCATGGTTGTTGAGACTTCTCGATCTCCTGTTCCTTCATCAAATTCGCTGTAGGTTTTTGATTCGGGCATAGAAAGAGAGATGCTAGAAGTTTTTCTGTAGGGTAGAAAACCACCAAGCTCTTTTCTCTTGTCCAAGAGATACTGTATTTCAAGACTGCTTTTGTCAGGTTGATAAAAAGGAATGTCTTGAATCCGATCTTTCGAGATGGGGATTTCCCACTGATCCCTGAGCATCTCGATGGTCTGGGCATCAAGTTTTTTCTTTTGATGCGTGCTGTTTTGACCTTGGCCACTTTGTCCGAGACCAAAACCTTTTACGGTTTGAACAAGAATCACCGTAGGTTTACCATTTCTTTGCTTTGCCTTGTGATAGGCTGCATATACTTTTTCCCTGTCATGACCGGCGCGGCTTAATTGCTTAAGTTCTGGATCAGAAAGCTTGGCAAGTAATTTTTCTATATGAGTGTTTTCTTGGCACAACATCTCTCTGATTTGAGCACCCGAAGATACAGACATTTTTTGGAACTCTCCATCGACCATAGAGTCAAGCTTTCGGTGCAGATACCCGCCATGGTCTCTTTCTAAGAGTTCATCCCAATGACTAGACCAAAGGGCTCGAATGACATTCCATCCTGCTCCTCTGCATTGACCTTCTAGATCTCGAACAATGTTTCCATTTCCTCTCACCGGTCCATCTAATCTCTGAAGGTTACAATTGATGACAAAAATCAAATTGTCGAGACCTTCTCTACTGGCTACAGAAAGTGCTCCCAAAGACTCTGGTTCATCCGTCTCTCCATCTCCCAAAAAAGCCCAGACCGTTTTCTGTCCCACATTGGCTAAGCCTCTGTTTTCAAGATATTTATTGAAACGAGCTTGGTAAATTGCAGTGATGGGCCCCAATCCCATAGACACAGTAGGATACTCCCAATAGTCTGGCATAAGCCAAGGGTGGGGGTAGGAAGAAAGTCCTCCTCCCTGAGCGAGCTCTCTTCTAAAGTTGGATAGCTTCTGGGTTGAAAAGCGTCCTTCTAAAAAACTTCTCGCGTAGATTCCGGGAGAGGCATGACCCTGGTAATAAATAATATCTCCACCTTCGGGATGATCTTTTCCTCTAAAAAAATGATGAAAGCCTGTTTCATAAAGCGTTGCACTCGAAGCATAAGTAGAGATATGGCCTCCAATTCCATCTGTACTTTGATTGGCTTTGACAACCATGGCCATTGCATTCCATCGGATGATATTCTCAATCTTCTGCTCAATCTCTGTATCTCCTGGGTAAGTAGGCTGGGCAGATACTGAGATCGTATTTGTATATGGAGTTTGGCTTCTTTGAAATGGATTGATGCCCTGTCTTTCTGCTTCTTGACCAAGGTGCTCTAAGATCAAGCGAACTTGATCAGAGCCTTCAGCGGAGGCCACACTTCTGAGGGAATCGATCCACTCTTTAATTTCAAGATCAGTTGTGTAGTAAGACAATATCAGCTCCCTTTTATACCGTCAGCGCGTCATTTTGATACTTGGAATGATGATTTGCGCTAGGGCGAAGAGATCGTTATCAAATTTTCTATATTTTTACGAGTCTAAACATTGCTTGCAAGCTGTAACGTAGTAGAGGGTGGTCTACAGTCTGTCCCTAGGCTATTTGATGGGCTATGAGAAGATACGTCGCGTTGCAAAAAGACGAGTTATTTTATTATGTATTAGGCCAAAGGGCTTACCCAAAAAAGATGGGTATCTTTGCTTTTCTATGCGGGGGAATACGCATATGATGGAGCGTTGATGTTGGGGTAGACATTATTTATAGATGCCTACTGGTTTTTCTATGGCAAAAAAACGCAAACAAAAATTAGCACTCTTCTTGGTGATTTGTACGGGGCTTGTCTTGTTTGCTATGCTTTTTTGGACGCCTTTTGCCAATTCGTATGTGAAAGCTTTGATCGAAACGCAAGTTTCTAAGGAGGTTAAAGGAAAACTGAGCATAGGAGTGTTAGACCTCTCGTTTTTTCCGCCTTCGATACGTATCAACGATATCTATTTTGAGAGTAGAAGTTTGGCACTCAGCCAAGCTGAGATTTCAAAAATCCGAATAGATATCTCTCCCCGCTCTCTGATTTCGGAAACCTTACAAATCGATATGATAGAAGTGGAAAACCCCAAACTTTTTATTGATTTTCATCGGGTAAAAAAGAAAAAGAAGCAAAAGGAAACCATCTTTCGTCTTCCTAGTCTTCACGAGTTGGTGAAGTTTGAAATTAAGAAAATTAAGGTTGCCGAAAGCTTCTTTGGAATCAAGTTGCCGGGGGATATCGTGGTTCAACTTTATGGTTCCGCTGCAGACTTTGAAAGTAAAAAGGGAAAAGACCTGGTTCATCTCAAAGGTTATGGTCACTTCGACTATAAACATCTTCAAGAAAAAATTGATTCATTTGAACTCAAACTGAGTCAAGAAGGAAGAGACATTTCTGTCAAGGAGTTTGATTTGGCAGCGCAAGGTCTTTCATTGCATGCGAAGGGTAAAATTTTACCTTTGGCGGATTTGCAATACAAAATTGGCGTTAACTTGTCTGAGCTTGATCAAAAACTTACAGATCTAGATCTTTTTGGGAGACAGCAGTTTTTCGAAGGTATGTTGTTAGTCGAAGGAAAGCTCATAGGCAGCTTGGATCATCCGGAATTGGACGGTAGGGTTTCTCTTCCGGAGTTTGGGCTGCAAGGTGGAAAAATATACGATGTGTCAGCTATGTATCACTGGAAAGAAAACTATTTTGAGCATGTCATGGGGAAACTTCGGTTTGGTCCTTCATCTCAATTTATTTCATTTGAAGGCAAGAAATTTGGCACAGGAAAAGTGGGAAAGATCTCGGTTTCTGGCAATCAAGTTGACTATACCTCAATCCAGTCTTTTATTGATCCAACGACAAAAGCCATTTTTGAAGCAGATATTGATGTGATGCTTCAAGGTGAACTAGGGTGGAGTCCTCTACACCTTTCTGGGCAATACCAGCTCGATACGAGCTCTTTCGCTTTTGTACTTCCAGACCTTTTGTCTCCATACATTCCTCTTGAATTTGAGGGCTTGCATATGAAAGGACCGATTGCTTGGAACAAAAATAGAGGCTTGTATTTGGATCAAGGAAAGATAGAGGGACAGGGACTGTCAGGTATATATCGTTTTGATTTCATTGATGTAGATCGTATTGATGGTCTTGTTTCTTTGGATGTCTTACAAGCTGGAGGACTATTTTCTTCCCTTTATCCTGCTCAAGGTCAGGGAAAGGTAAACTGTAAAATTGATTTATTCGAAAGACAAAATTTTGAGATCAACATAGATATTGACTTAGAGGATCTTCAATATGCAGAAAAATCTGCCCATACAATGAAAGGAAACATCATATTTACACGTAATCATGTGTCCATACCCAAAATTACGCTTGCAGATGTTCAGGGAGGCTTTGCAAGTTTTTTGGGTGAATTTGAGCTTTCCGAAGATCAAGCGGAAATGCAAGAAATGAAAGCTTTTGGAGAACTGAAGAATTTTGATGCGTCATGGATTTCAGAGCTCGCAAGCCGAAAATATCCCCTTGCGAATGGAGCTACAGGTCTGGCCTCTGGAGTCTTAAAGTTGGAGTCCCATGGCCAAGATTTTAATGGAGAACTAAAGGTAAAAATTAAAGATACAAAGTATAGAAATGTTCACTTTGATACATCTCAAATAGATTTACTCATTGATCAAAATGGAGTGGTTTTCAGAAAAGTTTTTTTTGGAAGCTCTCAGACAGCGCTTTCGCTTTCCGGTCAATTTTTTGATTCTCAGTATAAAGATTTTGAGTGGGTCGCTACACAAATTCCCACTGAGTTCTTTTCGGAGATAGAGCCCCTCAAAGGGTTTGTAACAAATGTCGATGCGAGTGGGTCTCTGCAGGGAGATTTTGAAAATCCCAAAGTTTCTGTATATGCATCGCTCTATTTGGCAAATGCTGGGACCATAGAAAAGGCTGCTTCTTTGCAGATAAGCGGAACCTATAAAGATTTAAAAGTCGATCTTGTTGAAAAAGACCAGAGAGCAAAGGTCAGTGCATCTCTTAGTATAGAAGATCCATACCGTATGACAGTAGATGCTGCGCTCAATGACTTCCCCCTTTTGGCATTCATTCCGGAGACTGAGTCTTTTGTAAGCGGTCAGGTTCATTTGCAGGGAGAGTTTTTTGCACCGACTTCATGGGAGGGACAAGTCTCGGTAGAGAAAATAGGGCTTAAAAAAAGTGGACTTGAATATGCCTTGGTAAGGCCAGTGCATTTAGATGTAAGGAAGGGCTTGTTTTCGTTTTCACAGATAGAATTTGTAGACCAAGAGCACAGGCTCAGCATTAGAGGAGTGATTGATACTTTTGGTAGTGTTGAAATTGATGCGCAAGGAGAATTTCCATTGTTTTTACTTAGCTTGATTCCTTTTGGTCTTCGAAGGGCTGAGGGTTTTGGTGAAATTGATTTCTCTATGCGGGGAGAACTCTCTAATCCTATATCTAAAGGAAAATTATATGTTACGGGAGGATACTTACAATTTGAAGACCTTCCAAAGGCCTTTGAGGCTGTAGAATTTTTTGCTGTGATTGACCAAAATCGATTGGTTTCAGATGATTTTCAATTGGAAATGGCAGGAGGTAGTTTCAAAGGCAGAGCTATGCTTTCTTTGGATTGGGATCCCGAAGAAATACTCATGAATGTTTCCGGAAACGTTGAAAGTGTTCAATGGGACTATCCTGAATGGATTCCGGTTACTTTTTCAGGTGATCTTTCTATAGAGGGACAAGCCACAAGACCCTTAATCAGAGGAGACTTTCTTATTCATGAGGGCCTCTATCGTGATCAATGGGATTGGAAAAGTGAGATCCTATCTTTTCAAACCGAAGGAAGAACTGAAAGAGTATACTCTGAAGAAGAAGAGAGTTTTAGATATGATCTTCAATTTCAAACAGAAGGTGACCAGTTTAGATTTAAGAATGATGTAGCAGAGGGAATCGCGAGAGGAAGCCTTCAGTTGATTGGAAGCAATGTAGAGATTGGTATGGTTGGAAGAGTAGAGGTGATCGAAGGTAAGGTAGTATTTTTAAGCAATGAGTTTGAATTGGAACCCGGGATTATAAACTTTACAAGTGAAAATGAAATTAGATTGGATTTTGATCTCAATGCAAGAACAAGAATTCAGCAGACTGATATTTTGTTGGATATAAGAACCGATGGAGATCAAGTAGTTACGTTTTTATCGAGTCAGCCGCTAAAAGATGAAAGTACAATTGTAGCTCTGTTGACTTTGGGTATTGACTCTAGTGAACTTGCTCCAACAGCAACTCCAGATGAAGGGCTTTCCAGTTCTCTGATTCCAACAATGTTATCTGGTCCTGTTCAAACTCAGTTAGAAAAAGGACTACGAAAGATACGGTTGATTGATAGTTTTCAGTTTGCACCATACTTTTCAGAAGAAACAAAAACGACAGGTTTAAAACTCATCGTCGTGAAAAATATTTTTCCTAAAGTAAAGCTACTATACTCCACAGATTTATTTGAATCTGCTACGGGTAATACTTTTAGTTTGCAGCAAGACCTAAATCGAAATCTTTCGGTTCAAGGGAGCGTAAGAGACAACAAGCAGGAAGCAAATAAAGATCTCGATGTAGGGATAGATTTCGAGTTTCGTGTTGATTTTTAATAAGAAATTTTTTCTTTTTGTTTTTCTTTTATGGTCTCTAAATGTAAGGGCAGAGACTTCAAGTTCTATGGAGATCAAATGTTTTGATCATGAAATTCAAAAAGATGCTCAAAAGTTTTTTAAAACTCATAAACTTGATCCCAATCATCCTGCAGAGAATTCTCAGCATTTGAAAAATTTTTATTATCGATGGCCCATCAAAAATATCTATTTGTCCTTTGAAGATGGAAAAGCCAAAGTCCAAATTGATCCTCAATATGATATTGGAAATTATCAATTTATAGGAACGAGTTTAGTTAAACGACAGGATGTTTTGAAGCAGATTCGGAATCTATTTTACGACGATACGATAGAAAATCCAGTTGAAGAAATTCAGAGAAAAATCATTCAATATTACGTTAAAAGAGGTTTTCCAAATGCTAAAGTTATTGTTCGCGTAGAAAAAAATCATCGGTTCAAGCAATACAAGATTATAATGGAGATTTATGATCAAGATCCTTGCTTTTTACAATCTATTTCATTTGTAGGTGACTCTACGGAAAAGGAAAAAGATTGGATTAGACGAAAGCTTCGTGTCAGGTATGGTCAACGATGTGATTTGGAAATGATTGATGAAAAAATACAAAAAGTAAAAAAATATTTAGTCAATCAAGGATATAATGGATCATCAATACATCCATCAGCAATGGAGTATGTAGAAGATGGAAAAAAAGGAAAGCTCAAAATAGATTTATACGTTGGTAAAAAGGTTTACGTTTTTTTTCATGGAAATCGTTTTTCTTTCGAAAGAGAAGAGCTGCTAAAAAAGGCGATATATTTTCAAGATGAAAAGAGATTTTCTCCTTCTTGGATCGAAAATACTGCAATCGAAGGTTTAGAAAGGTTTTATAAGCTTCAAGGTTATCCATTGGTTGGTGTACGTTCGTCTCAATCTGAGGCTGATAATGGTTTGGTGAGAAAAATACATTTTTATATTGAACGTGGACCAGCCATTCGTGTGAAAAATCTACAATTTGAAGGTAACAAAGCATTGAGCGATAAAAAATTAGAAAGATACTATCGCTCGATTGAAGAAGGATCTTCAAAGAAGGGTCTTTATGTTGAAGAAGACATGTCTCGATTTCAAGATGGATTAATTTCTTATTACAATGAAAATGGATTTTTAGAAGCTAAAGTGGGGGAAGCCATTGTAGCTATAGATCCTGAAGAAAATGAAGCCAGTGTTAAGTTTTCTATTGATGAGGGTCAGGCCTATATTCTAAAGTTTTTTCAAGTGTCTGGAAACAGACATTTAAGCAAGAAAAGTATTGTAAAAGTTCTAGATCTCAAGTCGGGCAATGCCATTGACCCCATTAGAATGAGACTTAAACTTGATTCCTTGAGAAAGGAATATCAGAAATTGGGTTTTAAGTACGCAAAAATAGATCGTGTGGATATGAAGTTATTTTCTCCGGGAGAAGTTATTTATCCGATTCATATTGAAGAGGGTCCTAGAATTCAAATTGGAAATATATATGTAAAAGGAAATTATACGACCAAAGAAAAAGTTATTGTAAGAGATTTAACCTTTACATCTGGAGATTACTATAATCCAAACAAAATTAGAGAGAGTAGAAGAAATCTTCTTAGGCTAGGTTTTTTTTCAAGCGTCGTAATACAGGAGAGAAATCGTTTTGGAGATTCAAATATTGAGGACATTATTATTACAATTGAAGAGCGAAAAAAAAGATCCTTGGTGATCCGTCCTGGTATATCTACAGATGATGGTGCTAGGCTTTCAACGTCTCTTGGTTATGCAAATATTGCAGGAACAGGAAGAAGTGCAACCCTATCTGGAAGAATCAGTAAGAGAATTCAGAACTATAGAATATTGGAACATAGGCTTGTTTTTACGTATTTAGAACCAAATGTATTGGGCCTTTTTGATGGAAAGTTTAATTATATTGATGAAAGGATTGAAGAGATTCAATTTGATATTGATCGAAAGAGTCTAATTCTTGGAATAGAAAAAAGCTATTTTTCATGGATGAGAAATACTCTGCAGTGGGAGATCGAATTTAGAAATCCTTTCAATGAAGATCCCGATGTTGTATTGTCTCCCTTCGATCAATCAAAGGCAAGATTTGGGTCAGTGTCATCCTTTATTGACTTTGATTTCAGAGACAATTTGCTCAATGCAAGTCGAGGTTCATTCCATAGAATACGTTTTGACGTTTTTGATCACAGTTTTCTTTCAGATGCAGAGTTTTTGCGTTTGAATATCAGAAATAGTTTTTATATTCCGATTTATAATAGAATTCGTTCTGTGCTGGCTTTGAGAGTGGGATTTGCAAAAACATATGGAAAAACAAAAAAGCAAGGAATTACTCAAATTCCTATTGAAAAGAGATTTCGACTAGGCGGCAACGATAGTTTAAGGGGCTTTTCAAAAAACTGTGTAGGAGGGTTGGATTCATCTGTAGCTGAAAATTGCTCTTCTTCTGCATTGACGCAAGCTCCTGGTGGCAACAGTTATTTCAATTATCTGTATGAAATTCTATTTCCTATGACCGAAAATTTGGATTTGGCTCTCTTCACAGATGGAGGAAATGCCTATAGTTCAAATCGAGGTTTCAATGTATTTGATATACGGAACTCTATTGGATTTGGTTTTAGGTACAATACATTTGTTGGACCTCTTCGTATTGATTTTGGCTTTCCCATTGATCGTAGGTCAGGCGAGAGCGCATTTGAGTTTCATTTGAGTGTGGGGCAGTTTTGATCCAAGTTCTAATTCTTTATGAAAAATTAAAAAATGAATTATATCGTAGGAATTTTATAGAATGGATGTTGCAGGAATTTTTTTTTCTGTTTTTCTGGCACTTGGTACGATAGTTCTTTTCTGTATTTTTCGTACTCAAGACATAGGTTTTTTGCTTCTTTTGTCTTGTTTTGATCTACTAGCCAAGAGATCTTTGCGACAAATAAATGCTGTCGTAAGAAAACGGCTTTGCAGTCCATAGGATTCCAATCTTCAGAAGGTACATACGAAGGACTTCCTCCATGAGCTGATAAAACAAATGCCCCAAGTTGAAAAAACCAAGTAATTCGATTTTTATGATCTAGATTGTCTAAATATAGGGAATCGTATTCCTGTGTGAGAGAGGTAATAGAATCGAGCTTGCCCAATGTTTTAGATATAATGGAGAATACTTTTAGGTATTCATAAGATTTCATTTGGTTGTTGGTTTTGAAACAATCTGCGCTCTGATCATATAGATTTGAAGCTTTTGAAAATTGCATTTTAAATAATGCTTTGTCTGCCAAAACATGGAGCCTTTTGTAGTCAACAAACCAGTCATTGGTCTTTTTTGCCGATGTATGTTCTAGGTATTGATTTGCCGTATGCATGTCACCTAAGCTGAGATACAAATCCATAAGCCAATAGCAGCTGTTTTGAAAAAATAGATCATTTTTCAGTCTTTTGGATTCTTCCATTGCAAAACATAGATCTTCTTCTGATTTGATATAACTTCCATTAAAGATGCCACTAAGCCCTCTATTAAATCTAAGAAGAGGAATGTCTTTGAATGTTCCGATTTCATTGCAGTAATCGATAGCGTAATTGTAATGGCGTATGGCTTCTTTGTAGTCACATTTTACAAGCTGGTAGTATGAAATAATTCTTCTTACGAGAAAAATATAATCAGGACTGTGTCGTTTATCAGATAGTTGATCAGAGCAACGTTGCAGTAGGTCTTCTGACAAATACTCTTCGTTTAAATTCGACAGGATTTTTGATATGAAACACAAGATGCGAGCTTGAATGGGGGTATGTTGACAGGTAAATGAGTCTTTCAGTAGCTTGATGGCTTCGTGATATGCCTTGTTGATGTCATTTGTGAACATCATGACTTCACAAAATTCGAGCTTAATATTAAAGAAAGTATTTCGGTCGATTTCTCTTACAGAATATAAAAACTCAGAGTGTCTTTGGATAAATTCTAAGAGTTTTTTGTATTCCTTTTTTATTTTCAAGAGCTCAACATTAAGTTTTAGATATTCAATTTTTGCTTCTGGATTTAATAAATGAGACAGAGTACTCCATTCTTGAATGATTTTTTCTGCTTCTAGAGTATTTCCAGAGGAGATCAGACTCTCGACATAGTGTGGGTATAAATTTTTTGCTTGATTGCCTTCAATTTCAGCTTGTGTTCTAGACGTAGAGGCAAACTCGTAAAAGGCTTGTGCATCTAAGAATCGATTTTGGCTAAATGCTCGATCTCCTGCCTCAATAGCGGATTGAAAAGCCTTTTGTGAAGGAAAAGATTTCATATAAAAAGATGCGATTTTTTCTATTTGATAAGGCCTCTCATCGCTGTATTTTTTTTCCAACCATTGAGCAATAGAAGCATTGATTCTCTGTTTCTCTCTCTGTGAGACCTGCTCCAAAATGATCTGGTAACTTAGATCATGATAAAATCGGTACATTCTTTTTGGGAAAAAACTCGTCTCTTCAATGTATTGTAGTTCGAAAAGCTCTTGCAAAGTTTCTTCAGGTAGTCCCGCCAGTTCTTGCAATATTTCTATGGCTTCGTGAGTGTCCTCTTCAATTCCAAAAATCGCAAGCCAATGTAGAGCGTTTTTAAGCTGGGGTTTCAAGATATCGAAGCGACTCGTAATCAATGTATTGATGTTTGTAGGAACAAGTTTCGGATCAAAATCAAATCGCACCATTTTGTTTTTGCCCTCAAATACAAGAAGCTTGAGTTCATTTCGCAGTTGAAGTTCCCTGATCATTTCTTCTATATATAGAGGGTTTCCATGAGAAAGGTCTGTGAGTCTCTTGGTTGCCTGCATCGAGACATAATCTAAATCCAATCGTTCAGATACAAAGTTCCGTATATCTTCCTCGTCAAAAGGTTGAAGATACAATTCATTATAGTTGAGCTGACGGTAGAACGTAGGGGAGTAGTCTGGACGATGAAATAAGATCAAACTGATTTTGGTATCTTCCAAGCCATCAACAATATAATCCAAAAGTCTTGTAGATGGATCTCCAGCCCAATGTACATCATCTAAAATAATGCAAAGGGATTTTTCTCCTACAGTGTGAATCAGTTTTCTCACACTGTGAAACATTCCCGCTTCAATGTCTTGCTCATTGAGCGCTTGAATCCTCGGGTTGTCCTGTTCGGGCGCAATAAGAAACTGAATGAAATCACTTTCTGTGGGATTGAGGTTCCACTTTGAAAATGTTGAATTTTGTTCAACGAGACCTTCAATGACTCTTTGAAAAGCATGGGAAGTTTGGGACGATTGTATGGAGTAATTGGCTTCCACAAATGGATGGTTGGTTTTGATAAGGTGCTTGATAAACTCTTCTTTGAGTCTAGATTTGCCAATTCCTGCCTCTCCCACAATGCTCAGAACTTGACCCTCGTCTTCACGACTTTGCTCTAACGTTTCGATGAAATAGTCGAGCTCCTTTGTTCTCCCTATCATGGGGGCGTGAGAGGCTTCGATCCCACGGACTCTTTGTGGAATTTGTTTTTTTCCTTTGAGACCAAAAAAGCCATTTTTAGGGTTTTGGTCAAATTCAAAGACTCTGCTGTATATTTTTGAAAGATCTTTGCTTACAAAAATGATCTCTTTTGATTGATTTTCTTTAGGTATTGAACCCAAGGGGTTTGCATTGATTTCAACCGGAAGAAATGTTTCCAGATCAATAAGTTCTTCTTGAATGAGAGCAAAGTCGAGATGCTTAGAATGACGCAAGGTCCAGTCCAGCGCTACCTCGATATCATTCTCGAGGCGAACGGGTACGCCGAACGTGATGATGTGGCTCTGGTTTACCTTTGATAGCTTACTGTTTGGAGGCAGGGTTAGGCCATCAAGAGATGAACCAGCGCTCATTCTTATCGTTAATGATCTCTTTTGATCCATGGAATGCACCCTTCATACAAAAATTTCTTGTAATTTCAATAGATTTTGTTGCCTTTTTTTGGTTTCGTTTAAACGCAATGCATTGTCAGAGAAATCCCTAAAAACGGGGAAGTGAAACCAAAGTTACGTAACTGAAGTTGCGGTTACGTAAGGAAAATGCCCAAAACATAAAAATGAAAAAAATAATCAAATAATTTTAGCATGTTACCCTTGTAAGGGTTTTGGCACATTCCTAGCATTGTTTAGGGGCATGAAAACACAGGATGTAACAAAGATTTTAGTTTTGGCACTTATGACTCAGTTTTGGGTGGCTTGTGGGATTGTTCCAAGTAACCATGAGGATCCAAGTTTGAATCAGACTCGCAGCGTTTCTTCACTAGAGTACAGCGTATTTTCTGATGACGGCAGTGGAAGCTTTGCTCAGGAAGAAAATCCAGAGATTCTAGTTCTTTCCCGGGTGTTTACGGGTGGAGAGGGTTGGGGTCTTACTCCACTCAAAGCTCCTACCGGAGGAGAGGGTTGGGCCAGAGTATACACAGGTGGAGAAGGCTGGGGAAAAACCTACAAAGCTCCTACCGGTGGAGAAGGTTGGGCCAGTGTAGAAGAATCCTCACAGGCTGATGAGGAATGGTTTTCGTATCCCAGTACTGCACCTGATGCGGTGGTTTTGATCGAGGGAAGCTGTGTTGGATGCGCCATTGTAGAGATTCAGGTAGGAATTGAACGCATGACGATCAATGTCGACCAAGATGGGTACTTTATTGTAGCGCTCAATGCATCTGCCGATCATGCAAGCCTGGACTTTGCTCTCTTACCTGATGGAAATGATGAAAACGAGAAAGTCGAAATTCAAGTGGTGACGCCATAAGAAAGAATGTTTATTCCCTGAAGAATGGGTTTTAGAACCTATCCTTCCCAGATAAAAAACCCAGGGTCCCATCCCCCTGGGTTTTTTTCTTTGATCGGACCTTGACAATCCAAACTTAGAGACTAGATTGGCCACGAATTTAGGCCCTGGAGTGTTTTGGGGCTTAAATAATGTAAATAATATTTAACTGCAGAGAAATTGAGAAAAAGCTTTTATGCCGATTTATGAGTATGAATGTATCTCGAAAGGTCATCGCTTTGAAGAGATGCAAAAAATATCAGACCAGCCTTTGGAGATATGCAAGGTGTGTGGTGGAAAAGTAAAAAAACTTATTTCCAATACGGCATTTAGTCTCAAAGGCAGTGGTTGGTATAAGGATGGCTACTCTTCCTCTACACCAGCTTCGGCAAAAGCGGAGGCAAAGCCTGCAAAGGCCGAGTCAACTTCTACAGTTTCTGCAGCCGCAACATCAACCCCCAAAAAAAAGGAGAAGTTAGGATGAAAATTCGGCCATTGCATGATCGGGTTCTGATCAAAAGAATCACAGGAGAGGAAACCACCAAAGGTGGGATCATCATTCCTGACACAGCAAAAGAAAAGCCTATGGAAGGTGAAATTGTTGCTGTTGGGAATGGAAAAATTGTGGACGGTAAAACTGTAGCTCTCCAAGTAAAAAGTGGAGACCGCGTCTTATTTGCCAAGTATGCCGGCACCGAAGTGAAAATCGAAGGTGAAGAGCATCTGATTCTAAGTGAAGAAGAAATTTTAGGAATCGTAGAATAGTTCTGGAGGAACAATCATGAGTGCAAAAATTATTAGTTTTGGTGAGGACGCAAGAAAATCAGTCCTCAAAGGTGTAAATACATTAGCAAATGCTGTGAAAGTTACCTTAGGGCCCCGTGGGCGCAATGTTGTGCTTGAAAAATCTTTTGGTAGTCCCACCATCACAAAAGATGGTGTGAGTGTTGCGAAAGAAATCGAACTTGAAGACAAGTTTGAAAACATGGGTGCACAAATGGTCAAGGAAGTTGCTTCTAAAACTTCTGACAGCGCAGGCGATGGTACAACAACAGCGACTGTATTGGCGCAGGCAATTTTTTATCAAGGATCTAAGCTTGTATCTGCTGGACACAACCCAATGGACATCAAACGTGGAATTGACAAAGCTGTTGAAGCGATTGTGAATGAGTTGCAAAACATTTCCAAGCCTGTTTCTGAGAGTTCTGAAATTT
>JAGRAX010000025.1 GCA_020434365.1 Bdellovibrionales bacterium | reverse complement strand
AAGCAAAGGACAAAAGGGAATGGCCTGAACCTTCCACAAAGCGTCTGATCTAGATTTTTCCCACACAAAAAAAGCATTGGCCGCGGCCAAAGCGGTAGCATCTAATCTATAAAAAAAATGATTTTTCAGAAAGTCGTCTAAATTTCTCCATGTCTTTCCAGACTCTCTCGACTGTAAAAAACCTTCTATTCCTTTTTGACTCAAACCTCGAATCAATCTAAAACCCAAACGTATACAAATATCTCCGTTTGCCTTTTTTTTTAAAGAGTTGTCCCAAAATGACTTTTCAATGCAAATAGGTAGAATCTCAACTCCATCTCTCTTTGCTGCTTGCAATAAAGCATGTGAAGAATAAAAGCCTACGGGCTGAGAATTTAACATCGCCACAAAATACTGAGCGGGATAATGTTTTTTTAAATAGCAAGACACATACGCAATCAAAGCAAAAGATACTGCGTGCGATTCTGGAAAACCATAATGAACAAAACCCTTCAATTGACCTACAGTCTGCATAATAAAATCTTCGGGAATATGATTTTCTCTCATTCCTTTTTGTAATTTTATAATCCATGGGTCCAGATCTCGAACAAAATCTTTCATGTTCCACAGTCCAATATTTTTTCGAAGTTCATTGGCCTCTCCTGGAGTAAAATTTCCCACAGCAATTGCAATTCTCATAGCCTGTTCTTGAAAAATGGGAATACCCAAGGTTCTTTCTAAAATCGGACGAAGTTTTTCATGGGGATAAGAAATTTTCTCTCTACTTTCCCTTCTTTGTAAATAGGGGTGAATGACTTTACCTTGAATGGGTCCGGGTCGAATGATAGCAATCTCGATCACAAGATCATAAAAAGTTTGAGGCTTGAGACGAGGCAGCATGGACATTTGAGCTCTAGATTCAATTTGAAACGTACCTACAGTATCTGCCCTCTGAATCATCTGATAAGTCTCTTGATCATCATAAGGCAGGCTATACATCGTAAGTCTTCTTCCTGTACTTTGAGCAATCAAATCAAAACATTTTCGAATGGCTGTGAGCATTCCAAGACAAAGAACATCAATTTTAAAAAACCCTAAACCTTCAATATCTTCTTTGGACCACTGCACAATCGTTCTACCTTCCATACTGGCTGGTTCTTGCGCTACCAAGTGATGGATAGGAATATGAGAAATCATAAATCCTCCAGAATGAATTCCTAGATGTCTTGGGAATCCTAGAATTCTTTGAGATAGCTCAATCCAAAGCCTCCATGTATGCTCTGCGATATTCCAAAAATCTTCTTTTTCATTTTTTATAGAGAGAATTGTATCTTTGATTCCATGACCTCTAAAAAACTTTGTAGAAGAAAGCTGAGATGCCTTACGAATAATAGCTTCTTCTATACCCAATGCCTTTCCAACCGCTCGTATTGCTCCTTTTTTTCTATAGGTAATCACATTTGCCACCATCGCAGCTTTTTCTCTTCCATATTGCTTATAAATATATTGAACCACTTCTTCTCTACGTTCATGTTCAAAATCTACGTCTATATCCGGAGGATCTCCACGTTCCATACTCATAAACCTTTCAAATAAAAGATCATATTGTGAAGGATCTACGGCTGTAATTCCCAATACAAAACAAATTGCAGAGTTCGCCGCAGATCCCCTTCCCTGACATAAAATATTTCTAGATCTAGCCCATCGAACAATATTCCATACCGTTAGAAAGTAGTCTGAAAAATCTAACTTCTGAATCAAATCTAGTTCATGCAAGAGAGTTTTTTGAACCTTAGCGGGAATTTTAGATGAAAATTTTTGATATGCATTTTCCCAAACCATTTTTTTTAAGTACTCTTGAGAAGATAGACCCTCTGGGATCATTTCTTTTGGATAGTGATAACAAAGTGAAGAAAGGCTGAAATCACAGTCTTGATAGAGTCTCTCCGAATTTTCCATTGACTGTCTAAAACATGGAATTTTTTTATATATCTTTTCTAAAATTTCTTTTTTTTGCATAGACCTAAGGTGATTAGAAAAAAACAAATGCTTTGATTGAGATAATCTTTTATTACATCCAATACTTATTAATAAATCACTAACCATTTTCTGGTTTTGATGATGAAAAAAAACATCCTGACTACACAAGGTTTGAATTTTATATTTTTCAGACCACGACAAAACTCTATGAGCCCATAGATCTTCTGAAGGGTGACAATGAAGGCTCAAAGCCAAATAAAAATTTTCTCTATGTTTTGCATGGATTCTCTTAATGTAATCTTCACCTTCTTTTTTTCTCACCCATCCTCTCATAGGTTGAATCAAAGAAAGTCCTTCCGTATCCATAGACAAAAACTCATCAATAGAAATATGAGCATATTTTTTCCCACTTCTATGACTATGACTCAAAATGGAGCATAGGTTTTTATAACCCTGTGCATTTCTGACAATTAAAGAAATTGTATCCTGAAGTGCAATGGGCCGATCATGATCTTTTGAAAAATGAATTTCTGCGCCATACTGAAGCGATAAGCTACAATCTGGATATTGTTTTTTTATTCTTTTGAGCTCTCTATAGCACCTTGCAAGTCCATACACTCCATCAAAATCATTAACGCATAGAGAAGAATATCCCAACTGATATGCACGAAAAATAAGGTCCGAAGGAAACGAAGCTCCCTTCAAAAAACTAAAATTCGTTTTAACAAGCCATTCATGATAGCGTTCCATAGCTCAACATTACAATCATTAAAAAACAAAAAAGCTCATCAGGAAAACACACCCTGTTTGAACCAACGCCCTCTTTCATCTTTAAAAAACCAATACAAGTTTTGATCTACAGATAATACTCGATAATACTCTCTTTGAATTTCTTCTCCTCCCCACCAAGAAGAAGATACACTCTCTAAAGATTGAACAGATATAAAAGGTTCAATCGAAGAAAATGATTGCACTTGGTCAAAAACAAAAAGAGGTCTAAATACAGATGAAAAATCCCACATATATAAACATTTTTCTTGCTCTTGATCTAAAGAGTCTCCTGAAAATGCATTCTTATAACAATCTTCTACATCAAAAGATGGAAGCGTGTAATATTTCTGTAGTGGCTGCTTACACTGCCCAGATAAAGAAATAATTTCCTTATAAGATCTAGATTTTTCACTTTCGAACAGATCTTCTTGGAATTTTTTTTTATCAACGAAAATATCAGAGATTTGTATCTTCCATGAAAAAAGCATAGGTCCAAAATCCATCCCTATTTCACCTTTATCCTGAAAGACTTCTTTTGAAATTTCATCAAAAACAAACTCCATTTGAACCAAGAAACTACTATAATTAGGAAAAGAATCATGCAAACTCAAGGGATGAGAAAAAGATATTTCTTTTTGAATGTCTTTTTGATCTTCAAAACAAAGAATCCACTTCAAAGCAGAAACTCTTGAGATTCTAGATAATGTTTGATCTTGGCTTAATGTGGTAAGATCTTTTTTTATAAAAAAAGAAATCTCATCCCAATCTCTAATATAAGAATCAAATACTCTTTTGATATGTGGATGATGTGAAGAATAAAAATACTTCCATGGAAATTTATTTTTACTTTCTCTTTCAGAAAGAAAAGTCCAACTCCATGCATAAGAGAAAACACTTCCAAATCTCCTTTGAATATCTTGGACATGAAGAAAACCCAAAGAAGATATTTTTTTTTGCATTCTAGAAATAAAAATCTCAAATTGCTTTTTTTGCTTATAAATGTGATTTTTTTTTGCTTTTGTATAAGAAGAATAACAAACAAGATCTTCAAAACATTGCATCCAAGATGCATTAGAAAAATTCCTTAGCACATTTTGACTAAATGCATGTGATTGAGAAAAAAAACCTTTCATCCCTCTATCTTCAAGTTCTTGAAGGAGAAGAACGGATTTCCATGGATGGTCTGAACAGGTAATCGTTGAAAAGTTTTTAAAATTTTTTGAAGCAATCAGAAAAATAAATTCCTCATACTTCATTTCAAGTTTTTGAATGTGGTCTTTCCAATATTTTTCAAGCCCCCTCAAATCAAAAATCCATTGATTCTCACTCCACTTCATAACAAGAGGAGAGAGAAAATACTCCCTTCCCTTGATGATTGTGCCTCGAATACAAACATAGGGAAAAAAACCTTGTATTTCCTTAGAATGCTGATGAAAGCTAGTAATATTTTCTAAAGAGCTCATATCGAAACACCTCATCACTCTGAATACACAATCTTTGTTCTTGTCCTCCTTTTAAAAGATCTAGAGAAAATACATTTTTAAAAAAATGAAAGAAAACATTGATACGAACTTGTGCATATGGATTTCCTATGTCTTTTCTCATCCAAAAAGGATGAATGATAAAAATAATTTTTTCGTGTTGATGTGCTTTCTGTTTCAAAAATGCCTTATGTTTTTGAAACAAACCAGAAGAAATATCCATCACGATTACTGGGAATGTCCTACAAAGAAACAAGGGCTTTAAATCCTGCAAAGGCTGTTTTGATTCAACAAAAAAAAACTGCTCCAAATTGATCCCAAAAGCTTTCCAAGAGGGAGGATACACACGAAGCCCTTTGTGTTCATAGATCCAAGCCACAGGGAAAGAAATATTTCTAAAAAAAGATAGCGGTATACATCGACCATTTTTTCCATAAGGGATCCCCCATTCCACCACCTGCCCTTGATGGAATGGGGAAAACAATGCCGAAGAAAGAGAAGGCAAGCATCCATAGAGTTCAAAAGAATTTTTGGTTTGAGGTGAAGCATACGAGGAAATCAGTTCAAACAAACCTAGGCTTCTCTGAGAATTTTTTTTCTCAAGAGGTTTTTCTGACGACACCGACGAGTCTCCCCATCACTTCCACACGTTGTGGATCATATTCTCTGGTTTTATATTCAGGATTTGAAGGAATCAGAGAAATACTTCGAGGGCCACGTTTGATTCGCTTAAGCGTAATGCCCTCTCCCTCAATACGAACCGCAACAATATGCCTTTCGCTCACAATTTTTTGTAGATTGACAATCGCCAAGTCTCCATCACAAATTGAATCTCCTGTCATGCTATTGCCCGATACGCGTAGGGCTTTGAGATCCCCTCGACCAAAAAAGTCCTGATCAAAAGCCACATAATATCCTTTTTGATCAAAACTCTCTTCAGGAGCTCCAGCAGAAATTTCCGCAACCAAAGGAATTCGAAATGCGCTCTGCTTTGGGAGATCTCCCCACTCTCCTTCTTCCTCCGAAGGCAGAAAAAAGTCGCTCACTCTCTGCTCTCTTTTTCCTATAAACCCTTTTTTCTCCAGGGCTTTGACATGAAATTTCGCCGTATTCCGACTCACGCCCAAATGATCTCCAATGACTTGCAAGGTAGGAAAGCCCTCTCCGGACTCAACCATTTTTTCAATGAAGTCAAAGACTTGTCTTTGCTTGGGGCTGATTTGATCTATGTTTGTTTTGTGTATGATTGTCATATTACAAAGTAATATATTACTTTGTAATAGTTGAAAAACTTTTTTTTAAAAAAACTTAGCTTTTGGAAACATCTAGCTTGACGCAACGTTCATCCTTGGGGTAGCTTGCCCGCCACAAAGGGGAATTTTATATGAAACAATATTTTTATGCGCTCGTATTTTCGAGCTTATGTCTAGGTCTTGTCACTCCATTGCACGCTGACAGTTGTATCTATGAAGGGGTCGTTGAAAATTATACACTTTCAACAAATCACGACACCAGAATCAGCTATTTGGCAAATCTTGTACTAGAGATTTTTGATGTCACTTCAGAAAGAGATGAACTGGCTTATCCTGATAAAGAAACCATGTTTTCCTTCTACCCATCAAAAATTTACAGTGAAAAGCGCCACATCCCCTCAACACAACGTACTAAGAGTATTTCTTCAAAGAAACAAGAGCATTTCAAAATTTCTCCAATTCCTTGGGATGAATCCCAATCTGGACCCATCGTGCAAGAAAACACTCAAGATCAATCGAGCAATAAAAAAATACCTATAGTATTAGATTTACTTTTTCATGTATACGATGAAGATACTGGACCTGACGAGCGTATTGCTCTTGCATTGATTTCTACAAACCTGGATCAACTAAAATGGACTTCCACAGTCCACACAGAATTTTGGAACATGTCTGAGAAAAAAGACTGGAATTACCAATATTCTGAACTGCAAAGCAAAACGCTCAATGAGAGTTTTTCCATCAGTTACCGATTTTACAAAGCTTGTCCGAAGTCTTAATAAAGAAGTGCATATGAAAACAACAGCAGCTTTCTTACTCTTTGCCTTACATTTATTTACAAACCAAGCCTACGCGCAAGATACGCACTACTCAAAACTTGGACAGCGCGTATTGAGAGAAGCTTCTACAAGCTCCAGAAAGATTCAAGACATGCTTTTGTGGCACTCAGAAGAAGATCAACTTGATGATGACCATACGAGCAGAGAAGAACGAAGCCTTTCTCAAACACTCGCAGACAAGATCGAAATCTATGGAAAATCACTTAGAATAGATGATGTTCAAAACAATTTTTGCGAAATCATGGCACTTCAGGCTGCACTCCATGAACTCTCTGCTCATATCGATCAAGTTGATCCAGGCTATTACTGGAATCAAGCCTCAACACAATGGGGACTTGCATTAAACTGCCTGACTCAATATGGCCGAGCTCAGGAAAGCACCTCAAGCTTTATGAAAAAATTACAAAGCAAATTGTCTCAAACTTCACAACCCATAATTTCTTTTCCAAATGGAATCAACATAGAAGATTCACTTCCCATTCAAGTACAAATTCTCGATGCGGTCTCGCACACGGCTGCAGAAAGAGATCGACAGTAAAGTACGTTTCATCCCTATTGACCCTCTCTCGTCAAATTTCATTTTGAAACTTTAGTTTCCCCTTACGTAGGACTCAAGTGGAAACATCTTATCCCTTGAGAGAAGGATTGTAGATATTTTACAATGACAGGGTCTTTTATCTTTCCCAAAGGAGAATCACCCATGTCCCGAATTTTATCTACAGCCTTTCTGGCGCTTTTTTTTGTTTTGATGTCTTGTAGTAGTACAGGTGGAGGCTCTGGAAGAACCTTTGACCCTTCCAAAGTCAATGTAACAGGATCCATCGACTATTCTGGACCAGGTTCATTTTGGACAGGGTCTGTCAATTACGACGACAGTACTTTTGAATTTGAGGTTGCACCAGACACCGGAGAAGCGGTCACGCTCACAGTTGAGGGTACAGTGGAAAGACTCTCCACTGGCTTTTTGCTCCTTACCGTTACCAGTGCATCAGGAGCTGATGCCCCCAGTGCTGGAGATCAAGCCTACGCAATGGACATTCCAGGCTTTGCATTTTTGGTCAAACCTCTCGACAATGATGGTGAAGTCATTCCCATGGTGTCTATGGGCAATTGCCCCAGCGCAGACCTTGCTCTCAACTGGCTTATTGTTCAGCCCAGAGATGGTGCGCTCGCAGATGACAGCAATCAAGAATGGGGAGGCCAATTTAGCTTTGATCAGTCTGCGGGAACGGCCTCTGTTGACTCCGATTTCAATCTCGTAGATTTTTCTTCTACAGGTAACTCACCTCAAAGCATGCCCAGCGTAAGCTGTTCCAATGGTTTTATGGAAATCAATGATGGAATGGATCATGTGGCAGACATGTGGTTAACTTCAGAGGGAGGGGCCATTGTGGCCACAAGAGACACCATGCTTGATGAAAAAGAACAGAGCATTCTAGCTATCCCTCAACAAGATATTTCGATCTCCGACTTAGAAGGATTCTTCTACGGCTTGGTTATTTCAGATGACAACATCCAACCGGTTTCTGTTGAGCTCAACAGTCAAGGAGAAGGTAGTGGTCAAGGCTATGAAGACATCGAAACTGCAGAACTCGAGTCTGGAGGCGGTGTGAGTTTAGACTTTTCTGTCAATTCAAGTTTGGGAGATGGTTGGATTTCTGGAACCTTAAGTGGTGAAGGCCAAGAAAGAAATATCGCTTGCAGCGCCGCTGCAGATATGGGTCAGCTTTCTCAAACAATCTTATTTTGTGTAGGTCAAGACATCGGTGACGATGCGAATTACTTTGGAGCACTTCTCGTTTCTATTCCACAGGTATAATGTAGAAGACATAAGTGTTTTTCTAAAGTCCCTGTTATAAGGAAACCGTAGAAAAGCGAGCCATCGAAAATTTTTGCATGGCCTGAGGGTATTGCTGCGGTTTTTCTTCTACGAGATCCGCAGCAATTTCTCCAATCACAGGTGCAAATTTGTATCCATGACCTGAAAGCCCTGAAAGCACAATCGATCTTGGATCCTTGGGATGCCGATCCACAATAAAGTGCTCATCGGGAGTGTTTGTATACACACAGATTTTGCGCTCTTTAATCTGATCCACCATTCCAGGAACGTAGCTATGAATAAAATCGATATAGTGCTCGAGTTCATCATCCGAAAGTTGTCTTTCAATCGACTCAATATCCTGAAGCTCTCCTTCAAAATGTTCAGCCAGTTTGACACAGCTACCATTGTCAATGCCATAGTAAAACCGATCTCCCTGGTCAATGGCCCAAACCACATCAATGTCATTCTTTCGATCAAAAAGAAGCACACTCTTTCTCTGTGTTTGCAAAGGCAAATCTGGAAGAAGCTTCAAGGTCCATGGACCCAGTGCGTACACCACTTGTTTGGCCTGAATTTTTTTTCCAGAAGATGTTAAGATGCATTTTTCTCCAGAAATTTCCTCTACCCTTTCAATCGGATCTTCCCATAAAAAATCTACTCCTTGGGATCGTGACAAATCATAAAAACAGGAAAGACTTTCTTCTACGTCAATGTATCCAGCCTGCCTCTCAAGCACAGCTTCCTCAAGCAAAGAGGTACGAAAATAAGACGAATAAGATTCTTTTTCCCTTTGAGACAACAAATGAACAGGAACTTCATGAGACTGACTGTTTTGAATGATCGAATCCAAAATCTGCGCGCCCTTTTCAAACCACATGAGCACGCCATGTTCATACAGAAGCTTTCGACCAGATGCTTGTTCTATATTTTTCCACAGCTCATAAGAGCGCTTGGCCAAAGGAATATAAAAAGAACCCTCAAAGTATGCCTGACGGAAAATTCGATTCTTGCTGTGACTGCTACCCATGTCATGAAGGGGTTTGTATCGATCTATACCTACAACAGACAAGCCCCTTCGACTGAGTTCAAATGCCGTCGCAAGGCCCATTATACCAAGACCCAACACCGCTACATCATAGGTTTTATCACTCATCAAAAGTTAGTTTTTTTATAAGGTGAAATAAATTGCAAATTGAATCGGAAGCGCGACCTTGTGTAGTGTTTCCGAGCCCGCACCCAAATCATATCGGAGCTGCGCACCGATCGCCACATTTTGACTCAATAAATAATTTACACCTGGGCCTATTGAAAAACTCGCAAAGTTGTTGCCGACTTCCCTTGCATAACCAAAGCCCACTTGAGCATAGGGAAGAACCCGAGTGTCTTCTAAGGGAAGAAAAATTTTCAAATTGGGTAAAAATCGAAAAGACGTAAACCCTGATCCAGAATCCATACTCAGTTCAAGTCCAGGCGCCAAAATGTTGGTAACAAAGTAATTGCCTCCAAGGCGCATGCCAAAAATTTCGGCATTTCCACCAGAGCCTCGAATCACAGCCGGAGTAATTGAAAAATTGAGTTCAAAATCCTTTGGACCTACGGAATAATTGCCCTCATTAAAAAGTGCTGTAGGAGACTGCGCCCACAAAAGCTGCGTACTCATCAAAAATCCCAAACACAGGCAAATCAATCTAATTTTACTTTTCATAGGCTTTTCTCCTTAAACTCTAAGCGTCAAACTATCAAAATTTCATGCCTCAATCAAAAAAAACACCAAAAAACAAGCAGTTGAAAGCATTTAAACGCATTGCGTTTTTTTAAACACCCCCCTTGACAATCTCCTTAGAACTACGTTTAACAAAAAGCTATGAGCGGGAAGAGCCTTGTATACATCTGTATATTATCTTTGAGCCTGATCAGCTTTACGAAATCTTCTATAGCTGAAGAGAAAAAAACTCAGAGTTTGGAACAGTACACCTTACAGCTCTTGAAACATCATATTGAAGATGAAGCATTATATGAAATTCTGATGCAACATATTTCTGACTCCATTGACAATAAAGAAATTACACATCTTCGACTCGATGAAAATAAAAACATACTGATCATTCAAACTTCTCAAAGCGCGTATCAGTGCGGGATCAAGACCTTTTGGGAAAATATCAGCCAAGAAGACCTGCTCATTTCACTCTCATGTAAAGAAATATTCGACTTCAACATCCCTTTGCGTATACAAAGATAGAATGACAAAACAAAGTAGGGATCCTCTCAATCTGATCTGGATATTTCTTTTTCTATGCGCCTTCGTGTTTGCGTGGATTGGTCTTTTACGCGGCCAAAACGATATATTTACAAACATCATCAAAAGCACCTTTGATTTGTCCAAACTCGCCTTTGAGATTTCCATCGGACTGACAGGTGCTCTGTGCCTATGGATGGGAATCATGCGTATTGGAGAAAATGCTGGATTTATCCAAATGCTCACCAAGCTTTTTCGTCCACTTTTTCGAAAAATTTTTCCAGAAGTTCCTGATGATCATCCTGCTTTGGGTTCCATCACCGTAAACATGGCAGCCAACATGCTTGGACTCGATAATGCCGCCACACCTTCCGGCCTCAAAGCCATGAAAGAATTGCAATCTTTAAATGCTACGCCGGATACCGCTAGCAATGCTCAAATTTTGTTTCTTGTCATCAACACTTCTGCCGTCACCATCATTCCTGTGACTATTTTTGCATACAGAGCGCAGCAAGGCGCAGCCAATCCTACAGATGTTTTTATCCCCATTCTCATCTCAACTTTTGCATCCACATTTTTTGGTTTTTTGTCTGTCGCTTGGATTCAAAAAATTAAAATCTTAGACAAGGTCATTCTATCCTACTTGGGATCCCTACTCGCCATTGTAATGGGAGCTCTTTTATATTTCCAAAGTTTGTCTCCGCAAGAAATTGAAACGCAATCCGGAATGATCAGCAGCGTACTTTTGGTCAGTGTCATCGTAAGCTTTATCGTGGCCGCCATGAGAAAAAAAGTAAATGTCTATGAAAGTTTTGTTGAAGGAGCAAAAGGAGGATTTGAACTCGCCATCACAATCATTCCCTATCTTGTGGCCATGCTTGTGGCCATTGGTGTCTTTAGAGCCAGTGGAGCCATGGATTTTTTACTCGATGCTGTCAGAGCTTTCTTTTCTTTTCTGCATATCAACGCTGATTTTGTAGATGCTCTACCTACAGCGCTCATGAAACCTCTAAGTGGAAGTGGTGCGAGAGGACTCATGTTTGAAGCTATGGAAACATTTGGAGCAGATTCATTCGTAGGAAGACTTGCCAGCGTCGTACAAGGAAGTACGGAAACCACTTTTTATGTTTTGGCTGTATATTTCGGCAGTGTGGGAATCAAAAAAACTCGTTACGCTGCTCCCTGTGGACTGATCGCAGATGCGGCTGGGATTATCACAGCCATTTTTGTTTCTTATTTGTTTTTTTATTGAGTAAATTTTTCTCGACAACTCAACAACCGCAAACTTTTTCTTAATGTAAGTCCTAGATTTTTTTTTGCTGCTCTATCACCCAAGTGGCAGCATCATAGCCAGACTCCACCGCACCTTCAATCGAAGGGTGCCTTGTATAGTCTCCACAAATAAAAGCAAAAGGATGCTCGGGGAGAACTCTTGATTCCGGCGGCTTCAAATGATCGATTTGAGGTAAAGCCTTTGAAATTGAGTAAGAATGAATTAATTTCCATTGATCAACTTCATCTCCGAACCAGGTCTGGAGTTCATCTTTAATCTCTTTTTCATCTCGACTGCTACTTCCTTGAATACGACTTACACTGACAAGTGCCTTTTCTTCCTTGGCTTGAGAAGGATGAATGTTGCTTGGAATCGCCAGCAAATCAAAGCTTCGAACATATTCTGCATTGAGAAAAATTTTCTTCTCGCTTCTTGGAGCTCGAGGAGCCTCAAAGTAAAAACACTCTGTCCCATTCCACCGAATGGAAAGATCTATCGAAGGTATTATTTTTCCTATGGCATCAAACTCTATAGCGAGAACGAGATGAGAAAATTCAAAATGCTCTCCACCTTCCAGAAATAAATTTTGACCTTCAATATGTGAAACACTTGTATTCAAGCGAATAGACTCTGATGGCAGCGGCTTTGCCATATTGAGGGGAATCTGGCTCATGCCTAGCTTAGGGATACATGCCTTCCCCAAAGAAAATTTTTTCAAAAGGTATCGCAGGTAGCGGCTTGAGGTGGATAGATCCTGATCTAAAAATACACCACGAAAAAAAGGCTCATAGAACTCTTCCACAATCGAAGCAGAAAAACCTCTTCGACGAAAATATTCATGGGAGTTATATTCCTCCTCATTAAAAATCTCATGGTCTTTTTTTTCTTGAAGTTCAATTCTCTGTTTGAGAGTGAGTAACTTATCCCCCAAACTTCCCACGGATGAGAACAAAGTTCTGAGTCCGCCCCAAGGATCTCTGAAAGGATCAGAGATTTCGTGAAAATGATCTCGACTTCGAATGATCGCGCCCGGATCAAAGGCTTTCAATTGAATCGAAGACAAGTCTAATAGACTCATGGTTTTTTCATAGCTCGTAAGTAAAACTTGAAAACCTTTATCTAAAACGTACCCCTGAACATTTTCGGATTGAACCCTGCCTCCAAGAATGGATGACTTTTCAAACAGAACGAAGGGAATATTTTTCTCATGCAAAACTCTAGCGCAAGCAATTCCAGAGAGTCCTCCTCCCACAATGGCCACAGGTTTTTGATTCATAACTGCTCCACAATGCTTTGCAATGATTGCTCTATCTTGGGATATTCAAACTGAAACCCTAGCGACTGTATTTTTTCTGGAAGCGCTCTGACACTCGCAAAAGCTTCTTCAGCACCTTCTCCCAAAATGGCTTTGACCGCAATTTTAGGAATACGAAGAAGTGTAGGCTTGTCCAATGCATCTGAAAGTGCTTTGGTAAAAACCTGATTCGATACCGGGTTCGGTGACGTTGCATTGATAGGTCCCTCAATATCTGAATGCTGCCATACAAAATCCACCATACGACAAAGGTCTCGTAAATCAATCCAACTCATGTACTGCTGCCCATCTCCAAGCTGTCCTCCCAAGCCTTTCGAGAACGTAGGAAGCATTTTTGACAGAGCTCCTCCTTTTCCCAGAACAATTCCAAAACGCAGCATCACAACACGAGCCCCCATACTCTCAGCTTTTTTTGCCTCAGCTTCCCATTCTACGCACACCTTTGAGAGAAAGCTTTTTCCTGCAATTGAATCTTCGTTTAAAACTTCTTCTCCTCGGTCTCCGTAGTATCCTATAGCAGAAGCGCAAATAAATGTAGAAGGAGGCTTTTCGCACTGACTCAGAGACTCCACCAAAAACTGTGTACCCTTGACTCTAGATTGATAAATTTTTTGTTTTTTTTCTTCAGTCCAAAAACCTGAGGCGATATTTTCTCCCGAGAGATGTATCACAAGATCAAAATTCTCTAGTTTTTCCTGATCGATTTGTTGTGTCTCATAGTCCCAAGCAATCTCAAACTCTGAACTGGGATTTCGACTCAAGCCATAGACTTCCATCCCCTGCGACGAAAATTGATCCTTAAGTGCATGTCCTACAAAACCTGACCATCCTGAAATTAAAATACGTTTTGTTGTCTGTACGTCCATAATCCTTGCTTTCTAAAGATCATTGTTCTAAACCATGACTTTTCGATGTAAAGAAAAATGATCTTCATAAAAGTTATAAAAGAAAGTTACTTGCATGCCAGGAATCAAACACGGAAAACTCCTCAAATGTCCCAACTCTCCAAACTGCGTCTCTACGAGCGAGTTGTCTACAAGCAAAAAGTATGTAAGGCCTCTACCTTTTTCTCACTCTGCTTTCGCTCTCAAAGACATCATTCGATCTTATTTTAGAGATCAGACTGCATATACGAAAGTACATGAAGGAGAGTTTTACTTTCACTATGAATTTCGTTCAAAAATATTCAAATTTGTGGACGATGTAGAACTTCTCATCTCTCCAGAAGATCAAATCATCCATATTCGAAGTGCCTCTAGAGTAGGGTACTGGGATCTAGGCGCCAACCGGCGAAGAGTCTCCCACATTCGCAAAGACATACAAACAAAGATTGCAGAGCTTTAAGCCCTGCAATCTTTGTTATGCTTACCTTACTCTGCCAGCAAACTTCTAAGCATCCAGGCAGTTTTTTCGTGTGTTTGAATTCTTTGAGTCATCAAATCTTCTGTAGCCTCATCATCTCCATCGTCAGCCACTTCAGAAACTTTGCGCGCAGTGCGAATGACAGCTTCATTGCCTTCTACAAGCAAACGAATCATATCTGTAGCGCTGGGTACGCCATCTGTCTCACTGATACTGCTTAAGGTTGAATACTCCCTATACGTACCGGGAGCAGGTTCACCTAAGGCTCGTATACGCTCGGCAATCACATCCACTGCGGTTGCGAGTTCCGTATACTGTTCTTCAAACATAAGGTGCAGCGTTTGAAACATTGGGCCTTTTACATTCCAATGAAAGTTGTGTGTTTTTAAATATAGAACATAGGTATCAGCCAAAACCTTAGAAAGCCCTTGGGCGATACTTTTTCGGTTTTCTTCGTTGATTCCAATATCGATTTTCATAACATTTCCTTTCTTTTGTTACTTTCTTCGAATTCATTATTTAGACTAAGTCTAATATTAGACAATGTCAAGTATTTTAAGGGAAATATGGGCCATTTTATGTGTGGTGTAGAACAAAACTTGATATAGAGCTTTCGTGAGCAAAAATGACCATATCGTAGTCCTGACAGGAGCGGGAATCTCCGTTGAATCAGGATTGGATACTTTCAGAGGAAATTTTGGCTTATGGGGTCAACACAAAGTCGAGGACATTGCCACACCAGAAGCTTTTGCAACGCAGCCTGAGCTGGTTCATAAGTTTTATAATCAAAGAAGACAGCAGCTGAAAAAAGTGCAGCCAAACCCTGCACATGTGGCTCTCGCGACATTAGAAAAAAACTGGCCAGGCAAGATCACTCTGATTACTCAGAATGTAGATGATTTACACGAGAGAGCAGGAAGTACTCAATTGATACACATGCATGGCAAGCTTAGTGAAGCTCGCTGTATACAAAGTGGAACAGTGTTTCCATGCGAAGAAAATTTGGATACAGATTCTTTATGCGAATGCTGCCAAGTCAAAGGCAACTTACGTCCAAACATTGTATGGTTCGGAGAATATCCTTTTGGAATGAGTGAAATTTTCACAGCTCTAGATCAAGCTGATCAATTTTGGTCGATCGGGACCTCCGCGCATGTCTACCCTGCAGGAGGTTTCGCGCAGCACGTACTCATGAACCGAAAAGACGCCCGAATGATTGAATGCAATACGGAAAACTCTCAGATCTCTCATTTATTTCCAGAAAGACACGAAGGCCCTGCAAGCCAAACGGTTACAAAGCTCGTGGACTCTATCTTAGAGGAATTATAATTCAATGACTGCGACTACTTACGTAGTTCGCGACGAATTCTTGCCAAACTCAAAGACAACACTTCTTCTTTTGCTTTGATCAGCGCAGGTGCCAAACCACCAAGTTTATCTACAGTACGAATCGCACGGCTAGATAGATTGACGGTTACGCTCTTCTTGAGTTCAGGGATAAAGTATCTTTTCTTATGAAGATTGGGAAGCTGACGACGACGGGTCTTTACGTTCGAATTACTTACATTGTTCCCAAACATGGGTTTGGTTCCTGTCAATTCACATACTCTAGACATGATAATCTCTCCTACAAACGACTCTTACTTTAGACGTTAATCGTTTTTCCCTTTGATTTGCTTAGCTTCGCACTCTCGACAAAGTACACGTGCTTTTTGGCTACGGGATCATACTTTTTCAATTTGAGTTTGTCTTTCGCATTTTTTTTATTCTTGGTCGCGGTATAAAAATATCCGGTTCCTGCAGAAGACAACATATAAATGATCTCAGCCATTATTTGCTCCCTTTCTTGGAGGCATATCGTTTCTTAAATCTTTCAACACGACCTTCAGTATCTACAATACGATTTTGGCCTGTATAAAAAGGATGGGAATCAGAAGAAATATCCACACGAATCACTGGATACTCCTTGCCATCATCATGTTTCATGGTTTCTGCTGGAACTTTCGTAGAACGAGACAAAAACTTCGTTCCTGCAACCATGTCATAAAACAACACTTCTTTATATTCTGGATGAATGTCTTTTTTCATAAGTCTAAACCTTTACAAGGCGCAGAGTATTAACAAAGTCGCAGCGACTTGGCAAGGCTTTTTGCCTTTGCGTGCTACTGAAAAAAACTTATTAAAATCAAATACTTATATAGCTATTTTTTCTTCGCCTGCTCATACAGGGTCTCAAAACGTCCCAGCGCCTTTCTGAGGTCTTGTACGGCCTGAGAATCTATGGTCTGTTTGGCTTTCATTGCAGCGACAAGCAATTGATGACTCAGCTCCAAGAGCTCTGCATAGCCCTTCATATCCCTCTTGATTCTTTGCGTGAGAAAATATTGCGATACGATCTCCTGAATCTGACTTGAATGATCTTCTTTGGTTTGAATCCAACGAATCATTTGATGTTGGTCTAAGTGTTTTTTCCGACTCGAAGCTTGAATCTGACTTTGGGCCTTTTCGATGGTATCAATGTGCTCCTCTATCATATGGATTCTCATATGATCATCATAGATTCCACAAGGCACCTGGCAATGCGCCCAGAGCGAGCCACTGCAAAAGAGAACGAGGACAAAAACAAACAACATTTGATGAGGGCTTTTGATTTTCACGAACATATCTATCCTTTCACCACGATATTCACCAGGCGGCCTGGCACATAAATCACCTTAGCAATATTTTTATCCGCTAGATGTTTCTTAACAGCCTCATGTTCACATGCAAGTTTCTCAATCTCTTCCTTCTTTGCATCTGCAGCCACTTCAATATTGGCTCTGCGTTTGCCGTTGACTTGCACAACGAGCTCCATCACATCAGATTTCAAAAACTCTTCTCTTGCTTTTGGCCAAGCTTCGTCATGTAAACTCTTGGCTTGTCCCATTCTAGCCCAAAGCTCTTCACAAATATGCGGTGCCATGGGACTCAGCATGAGAAGCATGGCGCGTGCAATATCTGAAGGAACATGTGATTGCTCTACCAAAAGATTGTTGAGCGAAATCAATTGAGCAATGGCTGCATTGTAGCGCATTTGATCCATATACTCTGTAACGGTTTTGATCGTATGATGCAGAGCCGTTTTGAGTTTTCCTGTGGACTCCTCAACACTCACAAGAATATCGCCAGACTCCGAATCCACAAAATTTCTCCAGAGCCTTCCCAAAAACCGATGAATTCCGACAATAGCTTCAGTATCCCAAACTTTAGATTGTTCAACAGGACCTAAATACATTTCATAGAGTCTGAAAGTATCACATCCGTATTTCTCAATCACTTCATCAGGTGCAATCGAGTTTTTCAAAGATTTCCCCATTTTTCCAAGTTGTCTTTGAACTGATTTCCCTTCGAACATAAATTCAGCAGCTTGATGCTCAACCTCGTCTGCGGGAACATACATGCCTCTTTCATCCTGATACGAATAGGCTTGAATGTATCCCTGATTGAATAGCTTTCCAAAAGGTTCTTTTGTACTGACTTTCCCCAAATCATATAGAACCTTATGCCAGAAGCGTGCATAGAGCAGGTGAAGAACAGCGTGCTCCACTCCACCCACATACAAATCCACTCCATTTTCACCCATCCAATATTTTTCAATTTCGGAGCTTACGAAACTCTCTTGATTGTGAGGATCCATGAATCGAAGATAATACCAACAGGAACCCGCCCACTGTGGCATCGTATTGAGCTCTCTTTGATACCTTTGATCTTCGATCTCAACTCGCTTCCAGGACTCTTCCGCTTTTCCTAACGATGGCACAGGATCTTGATTCTGGTCTTCAAGAACTTGTGGTCTAAAATCTTTCAAAGGAGGCAAAGTTACGGGCAAGTCTGCCTCATCTACAGCGCGAAGTTTTCCATGGGCTCCATGCAAAATAGGAAAAGGCTCTCCCCAGTATCTCTGTCTCGAAAAAAGCCAATCTCTAAGTTTGTAGCTTACTTTTGATATGCCCAGTCCCTGCGCCTCAAGATAAGCGATCATATTTTTTTTGGCCTCATTTGTTGGCTGTCCATCGAGGTCAATGCCCGATCCTTGTGAGTGACATGCATGTCCGTATTCAACAAAAGCTTCACTTAAAGTTTCTGGACTGGCTACATAACTTTCTTTGTCAATCCTATGCTGCGCAAGCCATTCCTGAGGAGGCATCACAACCGTTTGCATGGGTATGTTGTATTTTTTTGCAAACTCAAAATCTCGTTGATCATGTGCCGGCACAGCCATAATGGCTCCCGTACCGTATCCCATCAAAACATAATCAGAAATCCAAACAGGAATTTTTTTCTGCGTAAGGGGGTGTATGCAATACGCCCCTGTCCACACACCCTCTTTTTCCTTATTCGTTGGATCTTTGCTCACGGCCTTTTGCTTTTGGTATCGCTTCATAAATGCATCGACATGGGGCTTTTGCTCAGAAGTTACCATTGTAGACAACATCGGATGTTCGGGTGACACGGCCATAAAAGTTGCGCCGTATAGAGTATCTGGCCTGGTTGTATAGACTTCCAGCTCACCCTTGATTTCATATAAAGGAAAAGAAAGACTTGCACCTTCAGATCTTCCAATCCAATTTTTTTGCATTTGCTTTACAGCCTCTGGCCACTCCACAAGATCAAGATCTTTAATCAAGCGATCAGCATATGTGGTGATCCGAAGCATCCACTGTTGCAATGGCCTTTGAAACACAGGAAAATTTCCTCGTTCTGATCGTCCATCCACTGTCACTTCTTCGTTGGCAAGCACGGTTCCCAAACCCGGGCACCAATTGACATTCACAGCATCGATATAGGCAAGACGCTGTCGATTGATTTCTTCTTCTTGTTGCTCAAGCCTTAAACTCGAAAAAAGCGGAAGCTCCGAAAATGCTGCTTCTCTGTCACTGCATAGTTGTCCATCAGAAACGCGATATTCATCATTACGTAAGAACTTTCGCAACTGAGAAATCGAAAGTGCTTTTTGTTTTTTTGGATCAAAGTAACTTTCAAAAAGCTGCAAAAAAATCCACTGCGTCCAACGGTAATACTCTGGCTCTGTGGTAGAAATCATTCGATCCCAATCATAACTTAAGCCGCAGGCCTTCAGTTGAGAGATCATATTTTCAATATTTTTTTGAGTCGTAACTTCTGGATGCGTTCCTGTTTCAATTGCATATTGCTCTGCGGGCAAACCAAAAGCATCAAAGCCCATGGGATGGAGAACATTGAAACCCAGCATGCGCTTGTAGCGCGCGACAATATCTGTTGCAATATACCCTAGTGGGTGTCCAACATGCAGACCTTTCCCTGAAGGGTAAGGAAACATATCTAGGACATAGTATTTGGGTTTGGAGGCATCAAAACCTGGATCCCCGGGATTGAGGGTCTTAAAACACCGATGCTGATTCCAATACTCTCGCCATTTTTTTTCAATGGCCAAAAAATCATACGAAGCTTTCATAGCGCCTATGTATGACAAAGCGCTAAAACTTGCAACGCTAGGCATTCACTTGAGTAAGAATAAAAACTCGCTATTGAATGATCTTAAATTCTACGCGCCTATTCTTGGCCATTCCCTCTACCGTGTCATTATCTGAAATGGGCTCTTCTTCTCCAAAGCCCACAGAAATGAGACGCTCGGGAGAAATTCCATTTTCAATCAAATATACCTTTACGGCATCCGCTCTACGCTGAGACAGATCCAAGTTATACGCCGCATCTCCACGATTGTCGGTATGTCCCTGAATTTGAATCAAAGCAATTTCTGAGTGCTGCTCTAAAATTTCGCTCACATCATCCAAAATGGTTTTACCAAAGGGTCTAAGAACCGCCGCAGCAGTCTCAAACTGAATGGTCTCTAAAATCTCAATGGATTTTTCATCTGCTGCAATTCGCGCAAACTCAGGTTCTAGAACCATTTCTACATATTTTTCTTCAGCAGAACCCAAACTTTGACGAGCCGTTTGAGACCGCAGTCCCTCAGATTTGACCCGAAGCGCGTAAGCACCTGGCTCCAAATGCAATTTTACCTGTCCGAGTTCGTTGGTCTGAACCTCTGCAATCGAGGGATACTCTGGAAAGTCCACTACCGATTTAACTCCATTGCCTTCTTGGTTTTTTACCTGAATCAAAAAGGTTCCTTTTTCTGGTGCAAGCGCTTTCATCTCGACCAAAAGCTCTTGTCTTGGATGCGCAAGCTCGACAACTCGCTCATATACTTCATAACCTTCTTTTTGCGCGCGTACAATGCAGCTTCCAAAAGGGAGCACCGGAGATGAGATCTCACCTTGGGCATTGCTAAGCTGTGTTTGATTTTGATTTTTACAAAACTCTACGCGCACGCCTGATAGAGTTTGCTTATTTTCTAGATCTCGCACAACCCCCATGAGTTGTCCTTTTGAGATGTGCTCAGGTCTTTGTCGACGGTATTGATTGACACCAAAATGATAGGTCAAGCCGAAGTGCAGCCCATATGAAGGTTCTCTGAGGATACGCGTAGACTGATTTTGCGTGGTATAAAAACCTCCATCAATCCCAAACTGCAAGGCTAGCGCTTGGTCTTGCACAGGAAAGTAATTGACTCCCAAGGTAAACCGCTGAGGACTATCCAAGAACCCCACACCACTAGAAAGCAACTGCTCCAAGGTATATTCAAAGTTCAAAGTGACTGGATCGATCAAATATTCTAACCCTACACCAAACAAAAAGGCGTTGGCTCCTGTGGCCCTGGGAATCATGCGCACGCGCTCGTCAACCGTTCCGGTTCCAATGGTGTTCTGGGTTTGATCAAAACGAACGCCTATATTGGAATGTAGGCGTAACGGCGTAGAACGGCTAAGTAAGTTGAGGGTTCCAACTGCCATGGCTGTTACATTAAATGCATGAGTAGTACCCGTAATCGTGCGAATGGGACTATCCAGTTCTCCCATCAGAACAAATGCAGGACTAAATAGTGACCCCGTGGGCAAAGGAGAAAGCTTAGCACCAAAATCCAAGTTGGCCGATTGACGAATCACGGGAAAATTTGGTGGCTCGTTGTTACTCGTAACCCAAGACATCGTTGCAAAGGTTTCGAGCATGGGAATGGGCGTATAATTGAGTAAGACTTTTCCTTCCGATCTTTCTGTATCCAAATTCGGATTTGGAAAAGCATCTTGTTTGAAATAAATCCCATACAATCCCAAAGAAAAAGCGGTGGGACTGTCGGGTAAAGTTTCACCAGAAAAAATACGGTACATCCCCGTTGAACCCCAAAGGTTTGTAGACAAGAAGGGATAGGGATCTGCAAAAACTCTCGAGCTTTCAGGAGAGGAATCCTTGAGCTGCTGACTCATTACTGTTCCCGACAAACTGACCAAAAGCCCAAAGGCTGCTAACCAAATCCAAGTATTTCTTTCTACCTTTTTCAATCTCTTCTCCTTACAAGAGTGGGTCACGGTTTAAGACTCTGAATTGAGAACCTTAAATGCTACGCGCCGATTTTTGGCTCGGCCATCTGCGGTATTATTATCTGCGATCGGCGCACTTTCTCCAAAACCTTTGACGCTCAGGCGAGAACTACTGATTCCTTTACTCACTAGATAATCCTTCACGGCCTGTCCTCTTCTTTTGGAAAGGTCTATATTGTAGTCATCTTCACCTCGACTGTCAGTATGAGCTTGAATTTCAATGAGCGCTGTGGGGTATTTTTGTAAAATTTCCACAACATTATCCAGAATTCCATTTGAAAGAACTTTGATCTTTGCACTAGCAGTCTCAAAAAGAATCTTCTGCTCAATGTTCTGCAAAGCATCCAATTCTTCTTGAACTTCCGGAGAAACGAAACTTCCTCCATCATCAAATCCATAGAGAAACTGAAGCAGTTTCTCGTCATGACTTGTATACAGTGGAGTTTGATTCTTTTGCTCCAAAAGGTGAGCCCTATCTAAAAATGACACGCGTGATCCCGTTGCATCATTCCCGCCAAGAGCTCTAAGAAAGACATAGACAAACAAACGAGTCATAACTTCCTTGGGTAAATCCTCTCCCAAAGCCAGTTCCTCATGACT
>JAGRAX010000024.1 GCA_020434365.1 Bdellovibrionales bacterium | reverse complement strand
AGGTGAGATCTCGCAACCCGTATGCCTGATTCACTCCAAAGACGATCCATTCTTAGATCATGAAGATATAGAGGCCTTTGGCAGAAAAGCTCCGAAGCACTTTCAAGTTCGACTGTATGATTATGGAGGGCATACAGGATTTTACCATGGGTTAAAATACGGGTACCTCGCAGACCAATGGATTGTCGAATATTTCAGGAGTCTCAATTAGATCGAAGGCAATGCGCAATTTTTATTGATCTTACAACAGCAATATCTTACATAGTTGAAAGCGTATGGATATTCCCGGACTTCTCGAAAAATATAAACATCACTTCTCTTTCAGTGTAGAAATCACTCCCCCCATCCGAGGAAAAAGCATTGACACCATTTTTTCCGTGATCAATGAAATTCGTGATTTTGGACCCCAGTGGATTGACGTTACCAGCCACAGCGCTGGAATCGAGTGGGTCAAAAATGATGAGTCAGAAACGTACAAAAAAAGAAGATATCGTAAAAGCCCTGGAACCATTGCAATCTGCGCAGCCATTGAACATAAATTCAATATTCCCACAGTTCCTCATCTTCTTTGTCATGGATTCACACGTGAGGAAACTGAGGATGCTCTGATTGACCTCCACTATCTCGGCATCAAAAATGTGTTGGCCATTCGTGGAGATGGAACTCCAAAAAATCCCCCTGTAGGCCGAAGTAAAAACAACTATGCATTAGATCTGGTGGCTCAAATTGAGCAAATGAACTGTGGACATTACTTATACCAAGAGGCACAGGAAAGTGACTTCTGTGTGGGCGTCGCATGTTACCCAGAAAAACACTTTGAAGCTCCCAATTTTAATTTTGACATAGAACACTTAAAGAAAAAACAAAACGCAGGCGCAAAATATTGTCTGACACAAATGTTTTTTGACAACCAAAAGTTCTTTGAATTTGAAAAAAAATTACAAAAACAGGTTCACATTCCCGTCATCCCCGCATTGAAAATTTTTACGAGAAAAGAACAGCTTGTAAGCATCTCAAAGAATTTCCACGTCGAAATTCCTCAAGCTCTTGTAGACAGAGTAGAGAAATATTCTAAACCTGAAGATATCCAAAAAATAGGTGTAGAATGGGCACTGGAGCAATGCGAGGAATTGATTGCAGAAGGGCACTCTCACATTCATTTTTACATCATGAAACAAACAAGACCCTTGGTTGAGCTTCTTTCAAAGTTAAGCACAAATGAATCAAACTCTATTTCCTTTGCGTCTCCATCAATGGATCAGCAATCCATTGGCGCTCGCTAAATAATTTGTCCAATGTCGATCCTCGACTCATTGCAATCCCATCTCAAAGAACATGTCATGGTGATGGATGGAGCCATGGGAACCATGATCCAGACTTTTGGACTCGAGGAAAAAGATTTTAGAGACAAAAGTCTTAAAGATCATCCTCAGGACCTCAAAGGCAACAACGATCTTTTATCCTTGAGCAAACCCGAAGTCATCGAGAGCATTCATCGCGCTTTCTTAGATGCGGGAGCGCAAATCATAGAAACTAACACCTTCAATGCCAATGCCATCTCACAAGCAGACTATAAACTTGCACATAAAGTCAGAGAAATGAACTTGGCATCTGCAAGCATTGCGCGCCGACTTGTTGACGAAAAGAAAAGACAACAACATGATCCTCACTATTACGTAGCGGGATCCATCGGTCCCACAAATCGAACGGCTTCTCTGTCTCCAGATGTCCAAAGACCCGAATACAGAAATGTAGATTTTGATGAGTTGCGAACTGCATATTATGAGCAAGCTTCAGCTCTGGTAGATGGAGGAGTGGATATTCTGCTTCTTGAGACCAGTTTTGATACCCTCAACCTAAAAGCTGGAATTGTAGCGGTCAAACAATTGATGAGAGACCGGTCATTAGACCTGCCGCTGATGTTGTCGGTTACCTTCAGTGATCAATCAGGGCGAACCCTTTCAGGACAGACGCTCGATGCTTTTTGGACTTCGGTTGAGCATGCAAAGCCTTTCAGCATAGGATTCAATTGTGGTCTGGGCGCCAAAGCATTGGGCTCATACGTTCGAGAACTTAGCCGGATCGCAGACTGTTTTGTCTGCGTATACCCGAATGCAGGGTTACCCAACCCTTTGAGCGAATTTGGCTACGATCAAGATCCCCAAAGCATGGCAAAAGAAATCCAAAGTTTTACAGACGAGGGACTGGTCAACTTGATTGGAGGGTGCTGCGGGACCACGCCCGCGCACATCCAAGAGATCTCTCAACTTTCTACCAAAGCCAAAGCTCGTGTGATTCCAAAAACGAGCAAAACATTTTCCGCCAGTGGCTTGGAGAGCTTTCACCAGCAAAAAGACGGTTCGAGATTGATCATTGTTGGAGAGCGTAGCAACGTAACAGGCTCCCCTACCTTTCGAAAAAAAATTCAGGAAGACGATTTCGAAGCAGCTCTAGAGATTGTGCGAAATCAAATTGACAATGGAGCAAACCTCATTGATCTCAATTTTGATGAAGCCCTTCTCGATGGAGAAGCCTGCATGGAAAAATTTGTTCGCATGATTGCCGGCGAACCCGACATTGCCAGGGTACCACTCATGATTGATAGCTCAAAATGGAGCGTCATTCGAAAGGGACTTGTCAATGCGCAGGGTAAATGTGTTGTCAACTCGATCAGTCTAAAAGAAGGTCCTGAAATTTTTCTTGATCAGGCGCAACAGGCTAAAGATTTAGGCGCTGCTGTCATTGTGATGGCTTTTGATGAGAAAGGTCAGGCCGCAAGCAAAGAAGAAAAGGTAAGAATCTGCCAGAGATCTTATCGCCTTCTGGTAGATAAACTCGACTTTGAACCCAGTGATATTATTTTTGATCCCAATGTACTATCGGTCGGAACAGGTATTGAAGAACATGATCGTTATGCTCTAGAATTTATCGAAGCCATTGCCGAAATCAAAAAAACCTGTCCAGGATGTTTGATCAGCGGTGGCATCAGCAACATTTCATTTTCTTTTCGAGGCCTAAATATAATTCGAGAAGCCATGCACAGCGTATTTCTCTACCATGCGATCAAAGCGGGATTGGACATGGGTATTGTCAATGCGGGGATGCTTGGAATCTATGAAGACTTAGATCCCATACTACGAGAACATGTTGAGGATGTGATTTTATGCCGACGTCCAGATGCAACGGAAAGGCTTTTGGAATTTTCTCAGCAACTGCGACAAGAAAAAAGTAAAACCAAAAAAGATGAAGAAGCCTGGAGACATCAAAAACTAGAAGACCGTATTGCACACGCGCTTATTCATGGAATCACACAGCATATTGAAGCCGATACTGAGCTTGCACGTCAAAAATATGAGAGACCACTGCATGTCATTGAGGGTCCACTCATGAATGGGATGAAAATTGTGGGCAAGCGTTTTGGCGAGGGAAAAATGTTTCTTCCTCAAGTCGTAAAAAGTGCGCGAGTCATGAAAAAGGCCGTAGCCTATCTCACACCTTTTATGGAAAAAGAAAAAGGTCAGGGTAAAAACCACTACGAAGGCACTTTTGTTTTGGCTACCGTAAAAGGCGATGTGCACGATATCGGTAAAAATATTGTCGGAGTGGTTCTCTCGTGCAACAACTATAAAGTCATTGATCTGGGTGTGATGGTTCCATGTGACGTCATCTTAGAAACTGCGAAAAAAGAACAAGCTGATTTTATTGGAATGAGCGGATTGATTACACCATCTCTCGATGAAATGATTTTTAATGCTGGGCAAATGCAGCATCAAAACTTCTCAACGCCTCTTATGATTGGTGGGGCAGCTACAAATCAAAAACATACAGCCATCAAGATTGCCCCTCACTACGAGAAAGGCCCCGTAGTTCATGTCAACGATGCCTCGCAAATCATTCAAACCTGCAATGAAATCAAAAATGCTGATCGAAAAGAATATCTAAACCAACTCACAAAGCAGTATCAAATCATACGAGAGCGATTTAAAGCCTCTCAAGAAAACAAAGGAAAAATCATTTCCTTTTCACAGGCTCAAAAACGTGCAAAACCTTGGAGCCTGGATCACAATATCGAAGTCCCTCAAAATCTTGGCATTCAGCACTACCCCAACATAGACCTCAAAGAGCTTAGCGGATGGATCGATTGGTCTCCATTTTTTTGGGCCTGGGAACTCAAAGGGAAATACCCAGAAATTTTAGATCATCCAGAACGTGGTTTACAAGCACGGGAACTTTTTCAAGATGCGCAAAAAATACTTTCGCAGATTATCGAGCAAAAACTTTTTAAAGCCAAAGGAATTTATGGAATCTTTCCAGCGATGTCACAAAACGAGTCCATACAACTCTTTGATCCTACAAGCCAGAAGCCCTTGGCTACGTTTGAATTCCTCAGGCAACAGAGACCTTCGGATGAGCGAAAGCACTGTTTATGTTTGTCAGATTATGTTGCACCCAAAAATCACTCCGAACAAGACTACATGGGCGTATTTGCCGTTTGTATCGATGGTGTATCCAATTATGCAAAGCAGTTTGAGCAACACCATGATGACTACTCTAGCATTATGATCAAAGCCTTGGGCGATCGTTTCGCAGAGGCTGCAGCTGAATATCTACATGCCAAGGCGCGAAAAGAATTTTCTTGGGCCAAAGATGAAAACATTGAGATACAAAACCTTCATCGAGAGCGCTATCGCGGAATCCGTCCTGCACCTGGCTACCCAGCCTGTCCAGATCACTCGGAAAAAGAAAAAATCTGGTCTATCTTGGAGGTAGAACAAAAAATCGGCGCAACACTAACAGAGAACTATGCGATGAGTCCGGCAAGTGCGGTATCCGGATATTATTTCTTTCACCCAGATGCCCAGTACTTTAATGTGGGAAGCATTGAAGAAGATCAGCTTATTGAATACCAAAAAAGGAAAGATCTTCCCCTTAAAAAATTAGAATCTCTTCTTCGCTAGCATCAACATCGGATGTATCGAATCGCTTGATGAGACCTTGAAGATCTTTTTGAGTGATCACAATATGAAAGGAATGACATTTCCCCACGGCCTTTTCGAAGAAAGCATTTTTTTCTAAGAGGTGTCCCTTGAATGCAATCGGTCCTTGATGTTGTTGCTGCTGCTTAATGTACTTTTGCAATCTCAATGAATCTTCAGAAGGCACAAGCTGCTTGATTTTTGAATCTTCTCTTTTGAGTTTTGTATAGTAGATTCCCTTGATACAGGTTCCATCTACGGCAGCTGCATTTTTGTAGGTAAAAACAAAACCCTCGTACAGAGAGTCTACCAAAGGTTCAACGGAAGAAATTTCCGATCGGATCTTCAACTTTTTTTCTCTTTTGTCAGAAAATGCAAAGTCCATTGCATGAAGTGTTTCCAGGTCAGATTCTTCGCGATCTGCTTCTGCTGCTTCTGCTTCTGGGTCATTTTTCCATCGATTGAGTAGCTTTTCGTGATTTGATAATTTATCCCTCTGACCGCCGACGAGCTTTTTCAAAGCCGTCCCCGGATCTTTCGCGACTGAATCTACTTTTTCTCGGTATTGTCGATAGTCCTCTCCAATTTCTGCCCATCCCCCTTTTGCCTGCGCCACATCCAGAAGTGCCAACAGAACCAGACAAAATGCGAGAATCAAACAAAGACCGTCGATGTTTTGAAATGATTTCATCTATAGACATTAAAATGCAAAAGGCATGCCTTATTAACTCCTTTAATTTTAAGTACTTAATCATAGAATCTGGGCTTTGCACTGAGACATTTTTTTCCTCTGGCGAGTTTTGTCCATCAGGTTACAATGGTGACCTATGCTGAAATTGGGTTTATCTGCAAATTTTTTTCATCCGAATCCAGATCGGACACTCTATAAAAACAAGAGAATTCTTTTTGCAGAAGAAAATATGCTTCATTTTTTTCTTTCTCAGAACTGTCTTCCCATCATGATTCCCACAAATCCAAGTCCAGAGAAAAATGCCGAACTGCTGCAAGAGATCGATGCACTTTTGATCACAGGGGGCGCAGATCTATCTCCTGAAAGCTATGGAGAAAAAGCCCTCAAAGAAGAATGGCAGGGAGATGCCTTTCGGGATCAGTATGAATTTGATTTGATCAAAAAAGCATTAGAGGCCGACAAGCCCATCATGGGTATCTGTAGAGGAATTCAGGTACTCAATGTGTTTTTTGGGGGAACGCTCTATCAAGATATTGAAACCATGAATCATAGCGCTCACAAGCACCGCTGTTGGCAAAGATATGAAGAGTGGTTTCATAAGGTAAGCCTTCAAAAAGAAGGTTGCCTGTTCCAGGCTCTAGGCACTTCTATATTGGAAGTCAACTCTGTCCACCATCAAGCCATCAAAGACCTGGGGAAAAATTTAAGCATCGAAGCCATCTCAACAGAGGACAATATCATCGAAGCGATTCAACTGGATCCAAAAAACACCGATTATCCAGGTCGCTTTGTTTTAGGTCTTCAGTGGCATCCAGAATTTTTTAAAGATCCAACTCTATATGAGCAGCAGTCTAAAATCATAGGAATCTTTCTCGATCAAGCGAAAAACAGAAAGACAAAAAGCTAAGCTTTTTGAGATGACAGAGTCTGATCAGAAAATTTAAGAATTTGCAGGAGCTTCAACCGCAGCAGCTTCAGCAGTTGTAGACGTAGTCTCTTCTACCTGACTGTTTTCTGCGACAGATTCCTCTGGGGTCTGAGACTCTTTGGTTGATTTTCGCTCTTTTGTCTCAGCATCAATCTTTAAAGCTTTTCCTTTGAGTCTTCTCAAATAGAAGAGTTTGGCTCTTCGGACTTTTCCTTGCGCAGCCACTTCGATTTTTTCGATGTTGGAGCATTCGTAGGGGAAAATTCTTTCTACGCCCACACCAAAAGAGATTTTTCGAACCGTAAAGCTAGAATTTTCTGCGGCATTTTTCAAACGAATGACTATGCCCTGAAAGATCTGAATTCTTTCTTTTTCACCCTCTTTGATTTTGATGTGAACCTTGATGGTATCGCCAACCTGAAATTCAGGAAATTTTGCTCTGTTGTTTTCATCAATCATTGTTGCGTTCATGGCCATTGTCCTCATTTTTTTAACTTTTTCAAGCCAGTATTTTTGGCGATTAGGCTTTCTAAAAGATCTGGACGCTTTTGTAAAGTCCTTAATTCAGACTTTTCTTGCCTCCAAAGCTCGATGTTCCCATGATGACCTGACAAAAGCACCTTAAGCACCTTATGGCCTCTGAAACTCTCTGGACGCGTATACTGAGGATATTTCAGGCCTCCTCGACTCAAGCTGTCATTATGTAGTGATTGTTCTGCTCCTAAGACCCCGGGAAGATGTCTAGAGATGGCATCCATCATGACCATGGCGGGCAATTCGCCGCCCGTAAGCACATAATCCCCAATAGAGATGCACTGATCTACCCAATGCTCGATAAAACGCTCATCAAAGCCTTCATATCGACCGCAAATGAGAATCAATTGGTCAATCTTGCTTAGATCTTGAGCAAGTCCCTGTGAAAACGTTTCCCCTTGAGGGCTCATACAGAGCACCAGACTAGATTTCTTACGCTCAATGGACTCCAATGCGGCCACAAGAGGTTCTAGCTTAAGAAGCATCCCTTCTCCTCCCCCGTATGGAGCATCATCTACAATCTTATGGGGACCTACCCCAAAAGACCTCAAGTCATGCACTACGAGCTCTACACTCTTCTTTTCAAGAGCCTGAGTCCAAATCTTAGACACTGAAAGAGCCTCAAATGCAGAAGGGAAAAGACTGATGACATCAAACCTCATCCGCATACTCCGGTGGATCGACAGTAATTTTTTTATTTGCAAGGTCGACACTCATCACAACCCCTTCAATGTCTGGAAGCAAAAGCTCCTGCCCCATAGGTGTTCGAATGCTCCAAATGTCGTTCGAAGCCGTGGGTAAGATCTGCTGCAAAACCCCCAAAAGTTGCCCCTGAAGATCAAAGACCTGACAAGACAAAAGGTCCACGTGGTAATACTGCCCTTTGGGGAGAGAAGGAAGATCAGCCCGAAGTACCGATACCTCTAGCCCCGTAAGCGTTTTGGCCAACTCTGGATTTTCATAGCCTTCAAAGATGACCCATGGCTCATCTTTTTCAATTTTTTGCTTTTTGAGCCTGAGATTACGGCAGGCATCTGAGAAAGATACATACAGATCCTGACCATTTTCAAGAATTCTTGACTCCGGATTGAATAAAACAATCCTCACAAAGCCTTTTAATCCTTTGCTCCGCCCTATACGGCCTACAGGGACTTTCTTCTGCGATAAATCTTTTGCTTGACTCGAATCAGTCAATGATTTCAAGCATGACTCGCTTAGAGTCTTTTACAGCAGCTGCACTGAGAAGTGTGCGAATGGCCTTAGCCGTACGCCCTTGCTTCCCAATAATCTTACCCAAATCTTCTTTATGCACGCGAAGCTCATATACCGAGGTTTGCTCTCCAGCCACTTCATTCACCGATACTTCATCGGGGTGATCTACAAGTCGCTTCACAATCAATTCCAATAACTCTTTCATCTTCTACACTCTCATTCTCAGCTTGTTATCAGATACTGGCTGCAAGAAGATTAGGCTGCTACGGTCTGTTTATTTATTCTCTTTAGAAGTTTAGAAACAGCCTGCGTCGGTTGAGCGCCCTTAGAAATCCAATACTCTACGCGGTCTTTTTTGACCACACCCACAGCTTGTGGACTTTTAGGATCATAATTTCCAAGATACTCAATAACTCGGCCCTCTCGTCCGCTTCGGCGATCTGCCACAACGACTTTATAGAGGGGCACTCTCTTCATTCCATGTCTGCTTAATCGAATCGTTACCATAATCAATTGCCGTCTTTATCCTGTTGTACACCCATAAGGCAAGGCTTTTTTACACTTTTCGTACCAAAGGCCTAAAAAAGGCCTCCTCGTCTCATTCCCTTGACGCCCATCTTTGAAATCCGAGCCATCATATTTTTCGCCTGTAAAAATTGCTTTAAAAATCGGTTCACATCCTGGACACTGGTCCCGCTGCCCTTGGCAATCCGCAGTCTGCGGCTTCCGTTAATAAGCTGATGGTTTCGTCGTTCGGCCAAGGTCATCGACGAAATGATGACTTTGGTCTTTTGAATTTCCTTTTCCGGAAGGGCTGAAGGAAGAGCTTTTTTGAGCTTTGCTCCTCCGGGCATCATCCCCAAAATATCACTCATGGATCCCATTTTTTCCATGGACTGCAGCTGCTGCGCAAAATCCTCAATCGTAAATTGATTCTTTCTGAGTTTTTGAGCCAGCTTTGCAGATTGTTTCTCATCAAAGGCTTTTTGGGCCTTTTCTACAAGAGAGACGATGTCTCCAAAACCCAAGATCCTCGAGGCCAAACGATCTGGATGCACGAGCTCCAGACCTTGAACTTTCTCACTGACCCCTAAGAAAAAAATGGGTTTTCCGGTAACCATATGAACCGACAAAGCCGATCCCCCTCGGGCGTCCCCATCCATTTTGGTAAGAATTACACCATCAAAACCGATTTCTTCTTCGAAAATTTTGGCCGTGCGAACAGCATCCTGACCAGCCATTGCATCTAGAACGTAAAGTACGAGATCAGGTTGAATGACCTTGCGTACCCTAGCCAATTCATCCATGAGACTTTCATCAATTGCAAGACGTCCAGCGCTGTCAAAAATCATCACATCGCCCACAAGCTCACGACCTTGCTGTTTTGAGATCGCGGTCTTGCATATGCTTACCGCATCATCCATCTGATGCTCAAAAGCGCCCAAGCCATTTTCTTTTGCGAGCGTATAGAGCTGCTCCTTGGCGCCAGGACGTGAAACATCTGCCGGAACCAGCAAAGGAATCTTTTTCTTTTCATCCCTACAATACAAGGCGAGTTTGGCTGCAGATGTGGTTTTTCCAGTACCTTGCAAACCTACCAGTAAGATTTTTAGTGGCCCTTTTGCTGGAGAAGGAATCTCAGGACTCTTTCCCCCTAAAATACGTGTAAGCTCCTGAGAAAAGATGCGAACCATCTGCTGGCCAGGCTCTATACCTGTCAACACATCTTGACCCAGCGCTTGTTCTCTCACACTATCGATAAAAGACTGAACGACCTTATATTGAACATCAGCCTCCAAAAGACTCTTTCGAACCTCATCCAATGTAGATTGAATGTTTTTTTCTGTAATTTTCCCCTGACCGCGAAGTTTTTGAACGGATGAGGATATTTTTTCTTGAAGATTGTCGAACATGATGCGCCTGCTTGTAGTACAGACCTACAAAAAGTTCAACTCTGATAGGATAGAGAAATTATCGAACAGATAAGAGTCAGCGCGACCATCATACTTAGCACCGTCCCCGAAAGAAAAAAAAGCCTCTCTTTGCTCATATTCCAAAACAACCCGTATATGGTCATCACAAGAACCGAGAGGAGCATAAGGATACATACAATCCCAAAAATCTTAAACATGCACTGGCTCATACCGTAATCGCCTCAAAAAAACCATTCCTACACGTCTTTTCAAGCCAATGTGCTTTCTTCCTTTGCACCGTAAAAATAAGGCTCCAGTTGCAAAATCGCACAAACTTGAATACTCTGCGCGGACTTTATGCTTGCAGATTCTTCAACGGTTTCCCAATGGGTTCAAAAACAACTCCCAGAACAAAGCATTCACATTAGCGCTTTGGTCGGAGATGCCTCAAATCGAATGTACTACAGGGCAAAAAGCGAAACAGGATCTTGGATCGTTATGGCCATGCCCGTTGGACAAGCGTCATCTCTAGCCGAGGAAATTTCGGACGACAAAATTGAACACAATGAAGTGCCCTTTGTAAACATAGGAACATTTTTAGAAAAAAATCACATTCACGTGCCTCACATTCTATTTCATGAGGCCTCAAAAGGGCTTCTCCTTCTCGAAGACTTTGGAGATCAAACGCTGCTTGAGACCCTAAAATCTGCGTCCCAAGAGATTCAAAAAACCTGGTACGAAAAATGTCTAGACCAAATGCTTCGCATGCAAAGTATTTCACCTGATCGTTCTTGCCTGGCTTTTGGCCGATCATACAATGAGTTTTTGTATACTTGGGAATTTGATCATTTTTTGGAATTTGGCTTGCACAAACAAGATCAAGAAAACTCTCATTTGATTGACAGTTTAAAAGCAGAGTTTGCCAAACTCACAAATCAATTTATGCAATGGAAGAAAGTCCTGTGCCATAGAGATTTTCACAGCCGAAATCTTATGATTTTGCCTTCCAAAGAAATTGGAGTGATTGATTTTCAAGACGCATTGATGGGCTCTCTTCATTATGACATCGCATCACTTTTAGCAGATGCCTACATTGAGCTCGAAAGAAATCTAGTTGAAGATCTATTCGAAGGTTTATTTTTGGAGTATAAAAAAACTGATTCCAATTTATCTTTAGAAGAGTTTATCTATCGAAGTGATGTCATGAGCATTCAAAGAAATCTCAAAGCTTTTGGTCGGTTTTTTTATATTGATCAAGTCAAAGGTAACAATAGCTACCTCAAAGATACGCCGCGACTTGCGAGATATATCCGTAACAATGTGGAGCGACATTCTTCTCTGCGCGAACTTGGACATTTGCTCCTACCCGCTGTAGAAAAAATCCTAGCATGATTTCACAAGCCCTTATACTAAGCGCTGGCCTTTCCACAAGAATGCGTCCACTGACCAGCCACAAACCTAAGTCCATTGTTCCGTTTTTGGGCAAGCGCATGATGGATTGGACCTGCACGTATCTGCAATACTACGGCATCAAAGAAGTCGCCTGTAATTTGTATCATGGGAAAGATGCCTTCTATCAAGAGCTTACAAAAAAACCATTCCCTCTTCCTGTAGATACTTTTGAGGAATCCACGCTCCGAAACACAGGAGGGGGAATTTTGGGGATGAAACCCTTCATGCGACAAGAACACATTGTTGTGATGAATTGTGATTTTCTCTGTGACATCAATCTACATGAAGTCATAGAGTCTCATATTCAAAAAAAATCCCTGGCTACGATGGTTATGGTCCCTCAACACAATCCAAACAAATATTCGAGTATTGAGTTCAATGAAAAGGGAGAAATCGCAAAACTCGGAAGCTATAAAAAAGATATAAAAGGGAAAACCACAGAAGGACTTTTTTGTGGCATTCATATTCTACACAGAGAAATCTTTGAGCTGATGCCTCAGGAAAAAAGTTTTGGAATCATTGAAGACGTCTATGTTCCACTCTTGGAAAAAGGCAAAGCCATTCATGCCTTTTCATCCAATTCCGCATGGTATGATCTGGGAGAAATCCAGGAGTTTTCAAAAAATGAGATCTTGCTCTACGACAGACCTCTATCCTGGATGAAAAAGCACAACACAAAAAAAGGTTGGTAAAAAAATCTATACTACTTTCGGACTTTACCTAGAACCTAGGCTTCCAATAGCTCTTTGAGCTCGCCTGTCTCAAACATCTCTCGAACGATATCACAGCCCCCAATAAATTTTTGGTTCACGTAGAGCTGAGGAATCGTTGGCCAATTGGAAAACTCTTTGATGCCCTGACGAAGCTCTTCATCTGCAAGGACATTTACAGTTTCATATTTTGCACCTGTATGTTCAAGGCACTGAATCACGGCTCCCGAAAATCCACACATCGGCATCAAACGATCGCCCTTCATAAACAATAGCACCTTATTGTCTTCGATCATTTTTTTAATTTTGTTTTGAGTTTCTGACATAACTATTCCTTCTTTCTATCAATAACTTTTTTTAGCTCGCTTACGAAGCTGTATTTGAATTCTTTACTTTTTCCCACTGTGCTGGACTGTAGGCCTTAATCGACAGGGCGTGAATCGCACCACCGACATCCGTTCCCAATGCTTCGTATACCTTACGATGCTTTTCAATCGGACTTAAGGCTTCAAATACAGGAGATACAATCGTCACCCGAAAATGATCACTGGTTCCCGTCAAGTCATCTACAGCTACCTGGGCCGAGTCTATTTTTTGCTCTAAGGTTTGTTTGATTTGATCTGCGCTCCACATAGGAGCCATTCATATCAATTTTCACATGAAAAGCTAGAGCTCGTTGTAAAAATGAGCATATCTCTGGTGAGCTCTTACAGTAATCTACTTCCAGGATCCTTTGTTTTCAAGCACCGAGAATTCTTGATTATTTTTAGATGAGGTTCCATACAAAATGACCTCGTCTTTTTGATCTCCATTGAGATCTCCCAGAAGATAAGACCCGGGTAAAGAGACCTGGTATACCTCTGTAGGCTGGCTACGAAAAAACTCACTTTGATCAGGCTGTTGAATCAAAAAACTCAGCTCTTTGTCTGTTCGAGCGTACATCACATCCATATAACCATCTCCATTGAAATCTCCATCCAGAGTAGGCAGAATGCCATCTACAAAAAACTTTTTTAAACTAAAGGAAAAATCAATTTTTTTACTTAGATCGGTGGAAGAAAACGAATACTTCCCTTTCTTTTGATCAAATCGAAAAAAATCAAACTCTATTTGAATTTGTTTTTTTGTAATGGCGCGAACAATTGCCGCAAAAGAAAATTGACTAGAAGCAAAAATCAAATCCTGATCCCCATCCCCTTCTACATCATGAACAACGGCCCCACTGGTTGCGTCTTTACGCAAAGAAATATCCTTCTCCTTGAGTTTTTTTTCTCCCTCTTGAAAAAACAACTTGGTTTGCGCAGAAAAACTTGTGCCACTTCCTGTAAAACGATTACTGACAAAGTCCATATCTCCATCGCCATCGAGATCTACTGCGTTTACGTTTACAAAACTTTCACCAGAATTTCTTTGATCTTCAGATAAAATATTCAATAGATGCGTTTTGGTCGTATAACTTTGTAGATCTTTTGAAAAACTTATGTGCGTGATCTCATCCATCCACGTGGAAAAAACTTGCCACCCTTGCTTCCCCTGCATCACAGACAAAGTAGGAAACCATTGAGAAAAGCGAAACACAAATTGAGGCTCAAAAGCTAAAACTCCCAAAGGAGAATGACTATAGGTCCTAAGAAGCTCGGGAATCGAATGCAGAATTTTTACCTTACTTTGAGAAAGACTTACAACATCCATTCCTGTCGCAGAGGGAAGAAAAAATACAAGCCCCTCTTTTTCTTCGATCACTGGCAAAGGATAGTAGCGCGCATAGGAAGCGTCTCTCAAATTGGGCAATTCTGAAAGCTTGTGCGTGTATACTCCATCAAAAGTCCAGCTTTTACCCGTCCATTGACCCAAACGAATCTGATCTTTCGTTCGAAGCAATGCAGACAGGCCTTGATGTCGACTCGATTTCGATTCGGATTGAAAAAAAGAAAAATACACCAAATCCTCAGGCAAAGTCATATCTCCCAATTTTCGGAGTCGACCCGATTGCAAGGTCCAAACCGATAGGGCTCCTGTCCATGCGGGATATTTTCCTCTCCTCTCCAGCACAATGAGCTCTTGACCTTCCTGAGCATCGAGTTGCGCCGTAACAATTTGCTTGATCTTGCCCTCGGTTTTGGCAGCCAAGAGCTCAAAGGCAGGCTCATGCTCAGGAAAAAAACTCTGTGCCGGAAGCGTAAGTGCAAAGAAAACCAAGAAAAAAAAAGTCGTGATCGTCCATCTCATGAAGACCTGTAGTGTAATCCAAAAACTCTAGAAGGACGAGCCTGAAAGCAAAAAGCAGCTCCAAACCCGTCGTTTTTGAAATGGTCAAAAAGACCTTGAGTATGATATCTGTTTTGGGTGTCTTCCGTACTCCAAATCAAAAATGCCTTTCTTGAAACACTCGGCATAACTCAGAATTTTTTTGCCCAAGCCTGCAACAAACAAATTTCAACTCTACCTGAAAAGCTACATCGAAGCATTGACCACACTCTTCTAAAGGATAGCGCCACAGAAGATGATGTCTTGCAAGCCATTGAAATCGCGAAGACCTATCACTGCTACAGCGTGTGTCTTCATACCAAGTGGATGGGTTTGGCCCGTCGGAAACTACAAGGAAGCGATGTCATTCCCATCTGTGTGATTGACTTCCCCTTGGGACAAGCTCCCATAGAAGAAAAAATCCAACAAGCTCAAAAGGCCTGTCAGGATGGCGCCCAGGAAATTGATATGGTTCTCAATCACAAACTCTTTTTTGGGCAGAAGTACCAAACACTTCTCGATGAGATTGCGTCGATCAAAAATATTTGCAAGCCAGGCCTCCTCAAAGTCATCGTCGAAAGTTCGCAGCTGAGCAGAGAAGAACTTGTGCAAGCCAGTATTCTTTGCGTGTTGGGAGGAGCTGACTATGTAAAAACCTCCACAGGAACAAGTCACCGAGGCGCGAGTGTAGAGGATATTATAACCATCGCAGAAGTTGTCGGAGCTTCCTTTGGCATCAAGGCCAGTGGTGGGATTGCTACTTTGGAGAGCGCTCAATCTATGATACAAGCCGGGGCAACACGCATTGGATGCAGTCAAACTGCCAAAATTGTAGGACATCATGACTCAAAACTTTAAAGACGCTCAAAACGTAGAAACCAAGGATCAAAAACAATATCACCTTCCTGCAAGACCGGGAGATGTTGCAGACCTTATCTTACTTGTAGGCGATCCAGATCGCTGTGATGAAGTCGCGACTCATTTTTCTTCGATACGATATCAAGATGAACACCGCGAGCTCTGTGTAAGAAGCGGCGACTATAAAGGCGTGGATATTTCAGTTGTGTCGACCGGCATGGGAGATGGATCTACGGAAATCTGCGTGGTGGAGCTATGCAAGATTGTCAAAACCCCTACCTTTCTTCGCTGTGGGACCTGTGGCATTTTAGATCCCGATATTGGATTGGGAGATTTGATCATCACCAGTGGGGCGCTGCGCTTGAGTAACACCATGGACTACTACGTCCCCCCTACCTATCCTTCTATTGCCGACCTAGATGTACAACAGGCTCTGATTCAATCTGCAAAGAAACACAAAATCCATTACCACCATGGCTTAACGGCTACAGCTCCCGGATTTTATAGCCCTCAAAGCAGAAAAATAGAGGGCTTCCCCGTAGAGCAACCAGACCTTCCAGAAAAACTGGGTCGGCTCGGCGTACTCAACCTAGAAATGGAAGCCGCTACGATTCTAACCTTAGCCTCATTAAGAAAGGCCCGGGCTGGCGCGATCTGTGCGGGAATTGCAAGTCGGCCCCAAAATCAATTTTTCGATTCTGAAAACATCGCCAAGGCCGTTCAAAAAACCATTGTCGTGGCTTTGGATGCTTTGCATAGCCTGCATCAAAACACCTAAGAAAAGAGCCTAAGCAAGATGAGTCAAAATAGCCAAGATTTTTATTCCAAGATCGAAGAAAGTTGCCAGCAGATTCGATCTATCTTTGGAGAGCAGCCCTTTGATCTAGCGATGGTTTTGGGTTCGGGACTCTCCTCTCTGGTTGAGATTTTGGAAGATCCTCAAGTCATACCCTATCAAGACCTGCTTCATTTTCCCGTTGGTGACATTGAAGGGCATCACAAAGAGCTGATCGCTGGAAGTTTCAAGGGCAAACGCATTCTGATTTTCTCGGGACGCTTTCACTACTATGAAGGCCTGGACATGAAATGGGCGGCGCTGCCATCCTGGATTTGCGCAGGTCTCTCCATTCCAGTGATGCTCCTGACAAATGTGTCGGGAGGGATCTCGAGTACGCTGAGGCCTGGATCTCTGATGCTCATCAAAGATCACATCAATGCTTCAGGAGATCATCCGCTCAGGGGACTTTCGCCCTGGAAAGACGAGCCTCAATTTTCAGACATGACAAAGAGCTATGATCCTGAACTTGCAACATCGATGCACCGCTGCGCCCAAGAAAAAAAAATTCCTTTGCAAGATGGCACCTATATTTTTGTCAGTGGTCCTTCCTATGAAACCCCAGCAGAAATTCAGATGTTTCTGCGCTGCGGAGCCGACGCTGTAGGCATGTCCACGGTACCAGAAGTCATCACCGCAAGACGATTTGACATTAGAGTTGCAGCTCTGTCCATGATCGTCAATCATGCTGCGGGGTTGCAGGCTTCTATCGATCATGGAGAGGCCTTAGAAATCTGCAAAAAAGAAGAAGGATCAATGATAGAGCTCATCAAAAAGTGGATCGGAACCTTATAATGTCGCGCACTGTAAGTGAACAAAACATCAAAGAAATGATCAAAAGAGCAACTGATGTCCGCTCGCACGCCTACAACCCTTACTACAAAACCTATGTTGGTGCCTGCGTCATGGATGATCAAGGAAATTTTTTTGAAGGCTGCAATGTGGGCAACGGCGTGGGACTTCTCGATAGCTGCGCCGAGGCCATCGCTCTAGGACACGCCCGCGCAAAAGGGAGTTACACCATTGAGGCCATTGCCATTGTGGGCTTTGAGCATGAACTGATCACTCCTTGCGGCGCCTGCAGACAAAGACTTGCTGAGCTTGCCCCCGGGGCAAAAATCATCTGCGCCAACATACAAGGTGATTATAAATTATACTCACTCGACGAGCTCCTGCCTCACAGATACGAATGCAAGTAAGATCCTCACCTGCCACCAAATTCAATCTATTAAAACTATTAATAAATAAAAATAAAAGTTAGTTATTGATTATAAGTTGAATTTCGCGTAACTGTACTCTCCTACTTTAATTTAACCCAATGTGAAATGAGGACATTATGAACACAGTAAAAACTACAAGCATTGCCATCGCTTTGGCGCTTTTTTCAGCAGTTAGCTTAAGCTCTGAGGCTTTTGCTCAATTTGACAAACCTTATACAAACTATAGTAATAAACATAAAACCAGATCTGTGGATACAACAGAAGATGTAGCGTATGAGGATATTGTAAGACAATTTACAATAGATTGGTCCACTTGTAAGATCCATATGAGTTCAGCTACCAATCGCAACACAGGGATCAATTGCCAAACTTATTTAAACAATTCGAGTGATTATCCTAAAATTGTTGACGGCGATGCAGACTCAATCACAGCTACCGTATACTCTACCAGCTCAAATGAGGCCTATGAATTGACGATTCAGAGTGACACTTTTTATAGATTCGAGAGAGATTTCGTCAGAATAAATTACACAAAAAAGACTGTCTCTTCTATCTCCGAATGGGAAATCATAGAATCCCTCCTCGGATCAATTCAAGAAAAAGAATAATTCTAAAGTAAACGTCCAAGAGCCGAATCGTTTTTAAAAAACGATTCGGCTCTTTTTTTACCTTTGAAAACTCTAGATCTTTGTACTAGCTCATGAGAAAGTTGTGTCTATACATCTCAAATACGCTTAGAGCTGATGAACGAATTCGTTACATCCAGCCCAAACAATTCACTAACAATCTTACTACAAATAGAAATTATATATACGCTCTCACATAGCAATCGAGAGCTGTGAATTTGTTTCATCGTGAAGAATTAATTTCTTTGTTCTTCTTGCCTCAAAAACTCTGCGATCTCTAGCTCATTATGTTTAATTGCTAACATCAAAGCTGTTTCGCCCATTTTGTTGGTGGCTTGAAAATCGATACCATACGCAACAAGAAACCTAACCACATCTTCTTCGCCCAGTCTGGCTGCCCACATCAATGCATTGTCCTCTTCGTAATCTTTATCGTTGAGATCAGCTCCTTTCTCCAATAGAATTTTAACAAGTTCCAACCATCCATGACTAGATGCCCACAGAAAAGCGGTAAACCCGTTCTCATCTCTTGCATAAAGATCAACATGTTTCTCTATCAAATATTTCGTAAGTTCAAGGTTTCCTATTTGTATGGCTCTCATCAGTGGGGTTGAACCCTCATCACCCTCAAGATCTGGATCTGCTCCCTGATCAATCAAATATCGAACAAGCTCCACGTTTCCACTTAGAGCTGCCGCATGCGCAATGCTCCGCCCATTTGCTCCAATCACATCAACTCGAGCACCCTTTTCAATTAGGACTATTACAATATCTAGATGGCCTCGAGCCGCTGCATGAAACAATGCTGTTTCAGAAAATTTATCCAGGCTATGGATCTCTGCCCCTTTTTTGACGAGAAATTTCACGAGCTTTACATTCCCGCTACCTGCAGCATGCATCAAAGCCGTTTTCTGATCTTTATCAACATAGGCATTTATTTTCGCACCCCGATATACTAGATATTTGACAAGCTCCAAGTTTCCTCTTTGAGCTCCATACATCAATGCTGCTTCAGGCTCAGATCCAAAAGACACATTCAGATCTGCATGTTGACGAAGCAAAAACTTCATCACATCATCTTGCTTATAAATCACAGACAACTTCAAAGGACTTCGATCCGAAGAATCTTTAAAATCAATGTCAATATTGCTGTCCTTGATTTGATTTTTTATGGTCTCAAGATCTCCTTTTTCACATGCGTGAAAAAATTGAGTATACATATTCATTCTATTAGAAATAAGAATGTCAGTGTCATCCAATTCAACAACGATAGATTCATCTTCATTCGCACTTACTTTTTTCATCAGATGATGACAATATGGATATTGGTTTTGATTTTCTATCGAGATTTCTCCTGATTTCACAAGATCGGAAATTGCCTTAGCACAAAGCTTCATGGAGTAAGGATCAGGAGATTGATATGCAAAATCTTGAGCATCGGATCGTACAGAAAGTATAGAGTTCAGAAGCAAAATACCAACATATGTCATTTTTTTCATATTCACACCTCAAACACTATAAAAACAGCCTTAGTTTTGTGCACCCTGATCTCTAAGATATTGCGCAATATCCGCGTACTTTCTATCTTCAGCCATCTTTAATGCAGTCTCTCCATCACGATTTTTGGCATCGAGATCAGCACCCATCTCGACCAAACGTTTGACGAGATCAAACTCATTCCACGCAGCTGCCCATATCAAAGCCGTTCCATCATCAACACTAGAAAAATGAATATTGGCCTTTTGATCTATCAAATAGTTTGCTATTTCAAAATCACCAGTTTTAGCTGCCATCAGCAATGCTGAGCTATTGTACCTATTTACAACATCAATATCTGCTCCTTGCATAAGCACATACTCAATCAGGTCGAGCTTTTTTCCATACACCGCATGCATCAGTACCGTGTCTCCACGTTCATCTACAGCATAAATATCGGCATCATTATCGAGCAAGACCTTTGCAACATGAATTCCTCCCTGTTCAGCCGCATGCATCAATGCCGTATTTCCCCATCTATCTCTTGCATGAACATCAGCTTCCCTCTCCACCAACATTTTTACGATTTCCAAGTATCCCTTACCTGCTGCAAGCATCAATGCGTCTTTTTCAGATATATTTTTGACATGAAGGTCTGCACCTTTTTCCAAAAGAAACTCAACAGCATCCAATTGGCCCGAATCAATAGCCCATTGCAATGCGGTCATATTCCTCATCTTATCAATGTCATTGATTCTTTCCTTATCCTTTCGAAGCAAAAAATTCATCACCGCAATTCGACCATTGATGGATGCAAGCATCAATGCGTTCATTTCAGCATCATTGAGGGCATAAGGGTTTGCACCTTTTCCAATTAAAAGCTTCACAACCTTAATCTGTCCACTATATGAAGCATGCATTAGAGCTGTCCAACCTATTGAATCTCGATCTTCAAGTTCAACCCATTTTTTTTTCAGAAGTTCTTTTATCTGTTCTATATTCCCTTTTGCACAAGCATCAAAAAAAGATGTAAAATGGTTCATTCTTTGCCATATTATTTTTTCGATAGGATCTAGATCAAGCTTCCTACTTTCTTTTGGGACCAGTTTGATTTTTTTTTGTAGAGAAAAGCATCTAAAATAAATCTGATCCGGTGAAAACTGAATCTTTTTCTCCCCAATAAGCTGATTTACAGCCTTTTGACATTGAAGCATGTAATAGATATCGGGCGAAGTTCTCTTAAAATCTTGAGCATACAAAGAATTAGAAATCACAATAGAAGTAAATATTAAACAAAGAAATATTTTGAAATTCACTTTCATCCCCTTTTTTCTACGCAAAAACCAATGAATGTTAGTACATCAATTTTTGTTCGTCACTTGCACAATGTACATTTCAATTTCTCGACTCCTACTAGAAATTGCATATCGTATCAAATCCCAACTCTGATCATCTTTAGCTTTTAAATCAGACCCTTGCTCAACCAAATATTTGATCAGATCAAAATTTTTAGATTCTATGGCAAACATCAATGCAGTTTGTCCCCTGTCATTTGTTCCCAAGACTGAGACTCCTAAATCTACAAGAAGTGTAACGATGTCTAACATTCCCTTCTCAGAAGCTACCATGAGAATATTTTTGTCATGATGATCTCTCGCATGGATATCAGAACCTTTTTCGATCAATCTCTTTGCTATTTCATCATTTTTTCTAATCACCGCAAACATCAACGGAGTATGTCCGTGATTATCACGTATTGTGATCGAAGCTCCTTGCTCAACCAAAAACTGAACCAATTCAAGATTATGATGATCGATAGCCAAATGTAGTGCCGTCTGACCTTGACGATTGACTGCGTCCAAGCCAGCTCCTTGCTCAACTAAAAACTTTACAAGCTCCGTATTGGATCCATCTGCCCATACTAGGGCGCTTTCATTATCTATGCTTCGATGATCTACTTCTGCTCCATGCTCAATCAAAAACTTTACAATATCTAGATTCCCACCCATCGCCGCCGCCATAATAGCTGTCGTTTGTCTCCTGGTTTTAATGTTGACCTTTGCATAGTGATCCTCAACCAAAAATTTTACCAAACTCAAATTTCCCTTAGCTGCAGCATACATAAGAGTCGTTCGACTATCATCATCTTGATGATCTACCTCGGCGCCATTCTCAGCAAGAAACTTTACAATTTTAAACTGATCTTTAATTACAGCCCACGTTAAAGCAGAAATTGTATATGGATATACGGGATTGATTCGTGCCTTTCTATCGATCAGAAACTTTACAATGTCTACATTCCCATTGCCTGCTGCATAGATCAGCGCCGACATTCCACTTTTATTGACTTCACTAATGCCAATTCCCTTCTCAACAAGATATTTGACGAGGGGCAAACTTCCTGAACTTGATGCCAATATTAATAAAGTATTTGATTCATCATCCCTGAAATGAATATCCCCTCCATTTTTTAGAAGAAATTCCATCAATTCTAGGTTGCCTGTTCGCGCTGCTGTAATGAGCGCTTCATTCATATTTCCATCTTCAATCTCAGACTCAACGCCTTTTTTTAAAAAAAACTGTATCATTTCGAAATGGCCACCCCTTGCAGCAATTTCCAATACTGTTCTATCATCTCGATCTCGATCATTGAGATCAATTTTTCCTGTCTTATACAGCCTTTTGACTTTCTTAAAATCTCCTGCATAAGAATATTTGAAAAAATCTGCATACATTTTCATTCTCTGCCAAATCAATTGATCTTGATCCGTAAGCACAGGTTTATTACCTTTTGATAGGGCTTG
>JAGRAX010000023.1 GCA_020434365.1 Bdellovibrionales bacterium | reverse complement strand
TACTGTACCCCTAAGGTCGTCTCCTCAAAAATTTCTTTTTCATAACCTCCAAGAACCCGAAGTTCTGAATTTCGAATCAAGGGATTTGTACCCTCTCTATCTTTCATGCTGTCGTAATACCCTCCTTCAACATAAGCGATTCCATTTGCAAAAGGACCTCTCACACTTGCCCCATACACAGAGAGCTCAGGAAAAGTATACTTTCCTAAGTTGGGCTCGAATCCCGCAGGGCTCTTCCAAAAACCTCGATAATAATAAAGTGCAATGGTACTGGCTTTGATAGATCGATAGAGACGAATGGAAATTTCGTCATCAGAAAACCACTGCTCTTGATCCTGCACACTGATGGGAGCGTTTTGCCCTTGAAGAGAATGAGCTCCTTGTGAATAAAAAGAAATTCGTTGTCCACTAATATAACGGTCTGAATCAAATTGTGGCGTATAGATGATATCTAGGTTGGCTACGTCACTAAATAATGCAAGTTTTATAGCGTCCGAGGGAGCTTTCAAATAAACCAAATCTCTTCCAACAAAGAAAGATACCCAATCTTTAGGAAATAGATCATTGATAAAAATCAGATCTCCCGTTCCCCAGGTCAAGATTTGTCTACCTATTTTGATATCCATAAATCGAAAGGGTCGAAACACGGCATGAGCTTCTCTCAAATCAAACCATGATGTGCCGCTATTGAGATTAAGGTCTACAGCATCCCACACGGGATCATACAGAAAATCTGCCGAATATTTAACATGTACTTCTTTCCAATCCTTTTCCAATTCATGATGCAAGCGAAATTCGGCTATCGAAATAGGATCCTGCAAAGGATCACTCCTCAATCGATGTCCCCAACGCGTGTCCATAAAGCCACTCAATTCAAAAGGAAGTTTCTCCTTCCACGACTCTACAGAATGATTCTCGGAGCGCTCCTCTCCACTCTCAGATCCCAGGCCTTGGGGTAGGCTGGGTTCACTTCCCCCAAGGCCTGCAGGAAGAGAGGGCTCCTGAGCCCAAAGTTGCCCTGCAATAAGCAATGCACAAAAGAAATACATATTTTTCACGATATTGACCTATTTGAGATACGCTCGAGGAGGCGTTCTTACATATTTCTCAGTAAAAATATTTTCTTTAAATTCGATATCATACTTCACATCCATATATTTTAATAAGGTATGACTCCCTTGAACAAGATTCGTCATTTTTGATTCTACTACCGTAGGATATGAAGCAATCGTTTCAACCTTTGTTGCTTCATACACTCGATAGGCTTTTCCATTTTTATCATAAAATTCAGATTTGACTGGAAGAAAACTTTGCTTATGAATCCAACTTTTATAGGAGGAAAATTCCACTTTAGACGCATCTATGGGTGTACTTTGTACAACATAGAAATTATCTGTTGTCTTTACAAGCTCATGTTGATCTTCACTGGGAATTCGACCCGAAACATCTTCATACAAAAAATCTGAACCTACAAAGCTACTTCTTTCGTCACTAGCAGCAATGGGCTTTACAAGATCCAATCCTGGCAAATACAACCAGCGATCATCTGCTTTTGACAAATGTTTCCATACCAAAAAAGAGGTTCCTCTTTCGTCACTCGGATAGGTAAAATAAATATAAAACTTTTGACCTTCATCAACATCATTTTTTATATCTTCTCGAAGAATCGTAAATTTTTTGATTCTTTGATTCTTTTGCTTATCCTCAATCGTCATCTGCACTTTTGCCCTACCACTTTTACCTTGATAATAAGACGCATGACTTGCTTTTGCTACAATCTCTTGTACCTGAATGGCTTCATTTGCACTCGAAGAAAACATCCCTCCAATTGAAGCCAACATAAAAGCTCCTGTAAAAATATTTGCACTGAATATTGACTTACATTTCATGATTTGTTCCTTTCTAATTTTGATCTAAATAAATAATTTTGTCCTAGCGTAATCATAGCGGGCAAAATGACCAGAGACGCTACACCCGCGAGAAGAAGTATGGCGGAAATAAAAAACCCTACCGTTTGATAAGGCACCAGAGGGGCAAATAGTAAGGGTGTAAATCCAACACCAATGACAATGACATTTCTTACGATTGCCCGACCTGGCTCTTGAAATACTTCCTCCAGAGCTTCTTTCCATGTTTCATGCTTGCTCTTAATCTCTCGGCTCCTCGCCAAAAAGTGAATGGCATAATCTACAGCCAAACCCAAACTCAGGGAAGAAAGCACTGCCACAGGCATATCGTAGTCTTTTCCAATAAATCCGATAAAGCCATAAATGAATGCTATAGAAACCGTCAATGGAACCATAGACAAAAGCCCCCACCAAAGGGATCGGAATAGAAATATCATCATGAAAAGAACAATGAAGAAACTACCTCCAAAAGACTCCATCATTCCCTTCACCATTTTTTGCTGCCAGATTACATTGATATACGTCAACCCAAACCACTTGTGACTAAGACTCAAAGGAGCCTGTTCACTTTTCATAAACTCGTCCACAGCATCGATGAGAGACTGCATATCTCGATTGTCTCCGCTATTGAGTTGAATCCATAAATTTGTCTGATCAAAGCTTGGAGTCACAAAATGCCATAGATCTTGAGGTCTGTGCCCTCCTTGATAGGTAACCAGGACTTGAGATACTGCTGGAGCAGTATCTGGAATTTTGTAGGCTTCGTCTTTTCCTAAAAAAAGCTCTCGATGCACCGTTTTTACAACATCTGGCAATGCATTGCTTTTTCCAACCACACCGGACTGTAAGACATATTCTTGAAGCCTTTCTATAAAATGCAATACATCTGGTCGTTTAAAAATTTGAAATTCCTGAATTTTTTTGCTTACGCTTTGAGCAGCTTCATCCCATTTTTCCCAGGTCTCATCATCAACTTCTGAATCTTGCCTTTCAAAGATATAATCTTCTAATTTTTTCATATCTCCAAGATCGAGCTTTTGATCTAGAGTTTTTGATAGATGATTCTGCAATTGAGAAAGAATCTTAGGATCAAATGACTCAAGCTCCGATGTAGAAAATTGCACCTGAATGTTTTCCTTAGGACTCAAAGTCAAATAAGCCATATACGTACCCGCAAAAGCATCATTGAGTACTTGATCAGAAACTCGAATTGGATGGCTTTTTTCAAACCACTTTACAGGATTGTCATTGATTTGAATCTTTGAGATTCCCAGAGCCGATATTCCAATCAAAATAAAAGTTCCGATGATGATACCTTTGGCTTTCTGATAACTAAATTTACCCGTCCATGTTAAAACCTTATCCATCCAGGATTTGTGTTCTGTAGATTTTTCCTCTTCAATTTCACAATGTTTCTTTCCGAATGCATCTAATGATTTTTGTGGAAGAAGTGAAATGTATGCAGGCACCATCGTGACTGTAAGAAGCCAAGCAATCAGAACGCCACTCGCAACAAAAATCCCAAACACTTGCACAGGTGGAATGGGTGTAAAAGCCAATGAAAGAAATCCCGCTGCGGTAGTCAAGGATGTAAAAAGCATAGGAGAATTTAAGTCCCTCATTACTTCTTTGACCGTAAGATGACACTGCTTTGTTTTTGGATATCGGTCAAAAAAATCAGACAAAATATGAACCGCGTCCAAAACTGCAATCGGCATGATAAAGATGGGAATCATCGAACTCATGATATGAATGGTTTGACCAGAAATGACCAATGCACCCATGGTTAAAATGACCGAAATCATTGCAACGATCATTGGAGCAATGATTAGGCCTACATTTTTAAAAAAGAACCACATGAGTAAAAAAATCAACAACATTGCAAGCGGAGCAGAAAGAGCCATTTGCTTAAACATTTCTACACCAAATTGGTCCTGAGCAACGGGAAGGCCTGTGATATGGTAGTTCTCTTTACCCTGAAAGGTGGAAATTTTTTCCTGTATTTTTTGAGCCACTTCATAGCTCACATTTTTAGATGTAATGGGAACATAGATGGCCAGAGCCTTTTGATCTCCTGATATTAAAGTATCTTTTAAAAATGGGATTCGACTGGCTTTATGGGCGATCACCTGAGCTTCTTTTTCTGAAGAAGGAGCATGATCCATCAGCCACTCAAAACGTACAGTTCCTACGCCTTCTTGCTCAATATTGTCTACAGTAGACGGCGCCAAAACATCTACCCCCACAACACCTAGAGTTTTTCCATCTTCTTCCCATTGCATATTTTGAATCGATTGTGTGAGATCATATATATTGTTGAGGACATCTACTGTAAAAACGCCTTGTGGGTTCGAAGGGTTGGTAATGCCTACAACAAGCATGTCATAGAGACCAAACTTTTGCTTCATTTCATTGTGAAAAATTCTCACGGGCTCATTTGAAGACAGCATATTTTCTGGATCGGTATCTATCTTCACAGCATGAAGGTAGGAAGAGCTTGTAGGAAAGAGACTTGGGATCGCAACAAGGCCAATCACCAAAAAGACCGTGAAACCTATTAAAGAAAATAATAGTCTAGAATGAGCCATGGCCCAATTTGTCATCTTGTTCATAAGATTCTCGATTCAAATAAAAACACTTAAAATGCTTTTCCCGAAGGGACACCTAGTTTTTTTAAGATCATCGCCAGAGGACAAATTCCTGTGAATGATGCTTGAAACATATTCAGTCCCACGAACGCCGTTGCGAGGAAAAAATAAGGGGAAATCCAATAGCCCAGAGCGAGGCTAAGCATAATTACACTGCCTGCAAAAGCAAAAACCATTCGATCGATATTCATAAAGTGTTTTCCTTTCTTATATAAGAACTTTTTAATATTATATTTATCTAATATTATGACTTGCGAATATTGTCAAGTCAAGTTATGATTTATGCATGGATAAAAAAGACATTGCCTGGGACCAGATGGAGGGTTTTGAGGGCTTGCCCAATGCTGTACAGCTTCTTAAAATGCTGAGCAATCCCCATCGTTTGGCTATTTTGTGCCTGCTCAGCGATACAGAATGGTCCGTGAATGAAATCGCCTCGAAGATTGACCTGAATCAGTCTGCCCTATCCCAACATCTATCCAAACTCAAAGCGGATCGTCTTGTTCAGTTTCGTCGAGAACACAACAAGCTGTACTATTCTCTATCTAGCCCCCAGGCCAAGTCCCTGATTGCCACTCTCAAAAAATTATACTGCAAATGAATTTTCTAGATATGCCTTAGCAATGTTTGGCGAGCCACTCATAAGCTAAGGGCCAGAGTGTTGAATATGATCTTCTAAAAAAGTTCATGTGACCTATTTCCCTACATCCATACTCTTTCGGCTCGAGTGTAAGAATCTCCGAAGAGGCCTTAGGATGAATCGCCACAATTTCTTCTACATTTTTTCGATTTGCAATAAAGTCGTCACTTGCATGAACCCAAAACATGGGGTGTTCAATCTGGGCATAGTGATGCTGCTCAAAATCTCTTCCCATACCCGCTTTGATATAACCTTCTGTACGGCACCACCGACTCCATTGGTTCGCTACCTTTTTGGGGATGGAGTGTCCCATGCCCATAAGCTCTAGTTTGGCATAGCCAAAAATTACATTGCTAAGAGGAATAAATACTCGCATAAAAAATTGCGCCTTGATCCAAAAAGGCATTTTCATATTCTTTAGCCTTCCTGTAGATCCGGCAAAGCAAAACTGTGAAGTAAGTTTTGTTTTTGAATTTGTCAATCCCGAGAGCTGCGCTCCCGCGCTATGTCCTATCAAGTGATAGGAAGTTTCTGGAAACTCAATCTGCAACTGATCCAAAGCAGCCGACAAATCTAACTGACCCCAATCTACAATACTAGAATTGTCTTGGCATAGTTTTCCCTCTATAGATTCTCCTACTCCTCGAAAATCAAAAACCAGAACCCCGTAACCCTGTTGACATAGATCTTGAGCGAAATATGTGTAAAACTCTTTTGTAATTCCTGTGGCTGGCGCGATCAATACCGCAGCTTTTGGAGCCTGTGCAGGTAGATAGACAATCCCAGAAATTCTTCTTTGATCTAAGCATTCGATCTGAATGTTCTTCTGACTTACTTCCATATTGACTCTTTAACTTTAGATGTATCGAAGATCAAGCTTCACAAACTCGTTTTATCAGCTACTTTACAACAAGAGCGTTGGGGAAAACCCACTTAGAATCACTAGAGTCAATTTGCAACCCTTGCGGAAGTATATTGGCATAAGGTTTTACTGAAATGCTTGTCGCTGGTCCACCATCAAGATTTACTGAAATCCTACAATCTAGGTCCTTTTGAATTTGAGAAAATTCATATAAATTGGGTGCTTTATGTTTTCGGTCGCTGACCAAAAATACAAAATAATCTTTCATCACACACACAGAGGTACGATGGGCTCTTGCTTTTGCACCTGGAGAAATACCGTCTTCTTTCCATGGTTCAACAATTTTGGGTTTGCCTTGAAGCGCATACAAAACTTTTGCATCTTTATTTTTCCAATCAAAAAGGCTTGAATTCACACTCGTAGAATCCAGATATATCCAAGGCGTATCGTTGTCTTTGGGAGATTCTCCAACCCAAACGACCCCTGACAAATCGGCCTTTAAAGGAGAAATCTCCTGACCTTCAATCACCAACAAACCATCTGGATCTGTGCGATAATTAACTTGATTGAATCCCCCATTGATCACAATCTTTGCATCCAAATCTGACCTAAGCTTTGAAAGCGTTCCAGAGTGATTTTGTTCAAAAGCATGAACCAGAACCTCAAATTTTCCTTGCGCCATCTTAAAGGCATGAACCAAAATTCCATCAGAAGATTGTTTGCGATAAAGAAATCCAGCTTCCAGTTCAGTCCAATCAATCGTAAGATCAGGCGCCGGTCCCTCAAAAGGATCTTCTTTCGGAACATAGGGATCCACTTTGGAATCGTTAGACTCATCCACCTTGTTAGGATCATCCACCTTGTTAGGATCATCTACCTTGGACCTATCGAGATTTGATAAAAGGTCAATGCCTTCCTCTTTTTCTTGATCGTAACTATTTGAAATTACATTACTTTTATTGTTATCGCATTGATATAAAGACAACGACAGAATCGCTATACAAAAGCCCCTTGCGAGAATCGTCTTGTGAAATTCCACAAACATACCTAAAACCCTTATACCTTATAAGACGCAATGTATCAACCGATCTCCATAGCCCTCAACGGATCTGGTACAATTGGTTATTTTGCTTCGTGAAAGACCGCCTCAATATTGTTGCCGTCAGGATCTAGCACAAAAGCTCCATAATATCCGGGATGGTACATCTCTCTTTTCCCTGGTTTTCCATTGTCTCTTCCACCCGCTTGCATTGCGGCCCGATAGAAATCGTCGACTTCTTTTTGAGACTGAACCCTCCACGCCAAATGAAAAGGGCCGCTGACTGGCTTGTCATTTGTAAACCAAGTATCAATTTTTCCCTGACATGCATACCCAATCACTCGTATGCCCCCCTCAAAAGACATATCGGCTTTGGCCTCATAGCCGATCGTAGGGAGCACTTGATCATAAAATGATTTACTTTTCTCGATATCAGAAACCTTGAATGTAATATGATCAATCACTAGAATACCCTTTTCTGTTATGGCAAAAAATCAATCTCGGTATATAGAGCTACTTAATTCTAGTTTTGAAAATTTGCAATAATTCATTCAGCTTTTGCCTCTCATCTCTTCCGGATTTGATGGCATCTTTCACACAATGATGAATATGCTTCTCAAGAAGACTTGTTTCTAAAGACTTTATAGCTGAGACAATCGCTTTAGTTTGGATCAAGATATCCGGACAATAGTCTTGATTTTCAATTTTCCTTTTCACGGCCTCCAACTGTCCAATCACACGATTGATTCTTGAAATTTGAGCTGAATGATCAGGATGTGATGCCATAAATCAACCTCGGAATGATGTACGAAAAAGTTATCCCCACAAAATATATACATACGGAAAGCCAAAAAAAATATTTGGATAAAGAACGTCCCTCTTGGCACACTTCTCTTTGATCACGATCCGTTGGACATGCTTGAGTTTTTGACTGTCTGATAAAAAAATATGAAAGCATTAAAGCAATTCCTGTACCTACAAAAAGTGTATTCTTATGCATGCCTAACCATGCAATTTGTGGAAACATCGTGGTCAAACTGGCAAAGCTCGCTCCCATTCCTAAGGCAACCATAGTTACAGGGAGCGCGCAGCAAAGCAGTGTACTCAAAGATCCAAAGAGTGAAAGAAAACTTAATATTTTTTTCATTTTTGATTTTCCTTCTCTTCTTTATCAACATTTTTTTTATTTTTCTTTTCATCTTTGTCAGAGTCTGAATTTTGATCAGGAATTCTTTCGATGGATTGAACTTTATAGCCACCGTCTTTAATTTTTTTCTTTATCTTGTTATCGCTTATATTTTGCTTTGTATAAATGGTTACAGTTTTGTTTTCTAAATCTAAAACAATGTCTCTTTTTGGATCCTCAACATCTTTTTTAAATTGCTTTTGGATACCAACCAGGCACAAAGGACAAACCATGCCTGGAACATGCGCTTTGATGGTTTCCGCCACAACTGAAGAAGAAAAACCTAAGATTACAAAAATAAAAAACAGTTTTTTCATTTCAATTCCCCTTTAATAATGAACCATCAAAGTTAAAAAAATATCTCCACTTAAAGAAGACCCAATTTCCCATAAAACATTGCGATAAAAAAAGCGAAGCATAGGCGTCACCATCAAATCTGTATTGAGTTTTTTAAAGTAATCTATTTTAAAAACCAACCAACTTTGCAACTCACCCATATCAGCTGTATAAGGAGCTAAACCCAAGCGATATGAATATCGAAAAGCAGAATCACCACTATAAAAATACGAATCGACCGACGCTGCCGTGTATACGTTTCTCGACTCCCAATCACCCATAGCCATTGCGTGATAAGCCATTCCTTCCGTCAAATTGCTATTGAAATATCCAGCATATCCACCTAGATAGAGGTTTCCCTGGGAGTTCTGAAAAAGCCATTTTTTAAGAAGTACATTGGCACCAAGCTGATAGTCTCTATAAGAATCAATTGATCTAAAGTTTTGCGTATGGAATTCCAAGGCAAATGATGACGTAAATGAATAAGAAAGTCTTTGAATATTCATTTGAGGCATGAAGGTACCCCAATATACTGTTCCTCCTTTATAGATGACAGGATGGGCCCATGCACCGGATGAAATCATCATTCCGCATATTAGGAGTATAAATTTCACATCACCATTATATACCCCTATAGGGTATATGGACAAGTCGTAATTGGATTATTTTTTGCAGCAACGACTATTCATCACTTACGACTTGACCAACAATCTGGGCTAACTCTTTGCTTGCTGAGAAAAAAGGCGAATGATCTGATTGGATTTCAAATATTTCTTTGCATGGAGTTGCTAAGCTGGTCTCAATTTGAAATTCTGGCACCAGCGCTCGATCTTGAAGACATCGGATATAATATTTTGGTATGTTACCGTAATTTTTCTCTGTCAATTGAATGGGCGTTTCAAAAGGTCCCTTTGCCTGAGGTCGAATATACCTATGAGCGAACTCAATTTGCTCCTCACTACATCGATGATAGAACGACTCTCGTAAACCTTTTGGATCTACTTCTGCAAAACCTGTTTGTTGAGATGGAACAACATAATGGTTCAGTGTGGAACCCACATTTTTTACTCTGGTCATAGCCCAACTTTGGCCATCTTTAAGTAAAACCGATGACACATAAATAATTTTTTTCACTTGATCAGAGTTTCTCTCAGCTACCAAAGACGCAACCATTCCACCCATACTGTGTCCTAGCAATATAGCAGGTTCATCAACCTCCTTAAGAGACTCCTCAATAGAAGTTACATATGCGTCCAATGTAATTTCGCCTTCATATGTAGATTGACCACTCCCAGGTAAGTCTTCTGCTATAAACTGGATCTCTTGCTTTTGAAGCAAAGGAAGCAGATCTCTCCAACACCACGCTCCATGCCATGCACCATGAATTAAAATTAACTTGGCCATAATCAAACCTTGTAACAAAAATAGATCCTTACATCAACGGACTCTTGTCTTCTTGATATCTAGAGATACTTGGACTCTCTACACATCATGGTATAGTCTCTGCCCATGATCACTACATCCCTATATGCGGGCATTCTGAGCCTATTGTATTTTGTGATTTCGATCGAAACCATACAGGCAAGAGGTAGAGAAAAAGTTTCTCTAGGAACCGGAAGCGAAAATCAAATCATTCATTTGGTTTCTGCTCACAGTAATTTTGCAAGCTACTCCCCTATATTTTTGATCCTACTTCTTCTTGTAGAACAAAACCAGATCAATACCTTTGTGCTGCACTTGTCCGCTCTTGTATTTCTTGCTGGGCGTATACTTCATTATCTGAGCATGAGAACCAAGGAAACAACGATCAAGAAAAGAAAACTAGGAATGCAGTGCACCTTGTTTCCCATAGTTACACTGGCAACTTTAAATATTGGATTTTTTTTCCAATATCTTTGTGTGTCGTAAAGAAAACACTACTAGTTTGAAATCAATCGATAACAATAATATCATCAAAAAATTCTGTATATCCGCTGACCTTTAAAGGTTTCTTTATAAACGCGTGAGCTTTCCCTTCCTTTGCCTTTTCTATATCTTTAAAATCATCGACATTGCTCATAATACATATCTGAAATTCATGAAAATCCTCTTGAGTCTTAATTCTTTCAAGGACTTCAAAGCCCCCAATACCATGCATATTGATATCTACAAGAACCAAAGAAAACTTTGATTGAAAATATAAATTTTCAGACTCAAGATATTCAAAAAAAAGCTTTCCTGATAAAAAATGGAAAAGTTTTTGACGTAGCTTAGATCGCTTAAAGCCGATCGTAATAAGCTCAAATTCATCGATTTGATCGTCTATAATGAATATAGGACAATTTGCTGCAATTTTTATAGGATCAAAAATTTCCATGGTTATTTTCAATCGAAAAGTAAAATGTTGAACCCTCTCCTATTTTTGACTTCGCCCAAACTTCACCATGATGAAGTTGGACAATTCGCTTAACTATACTGAGTCCTACTCCACTTCCCTCAAAACCTTCACTTGTTTCCATTCTTCGAAATGCCTGAAAAAGCCTGCTTGATGAATTCATGTCGAACCCAATTCCATTGTCTTTTACGTAATAAATACATTTCCCAGAACCCTCGTTGTTCATTCCAACTTTGACAGTAGGGTTCTCCGACTTACTTGAATACTTTGCCGCATTGTCAATCAAATTTCCTATTGCTTGCTGAAGAAGCGCACGATCTCCATAAAAATCTAACAGTTGATCTACAACAAAATCTGTTCCTTCATAAATTTTAGAACTTTTAATTCTATCGATGATTTCTTCTACCAAGCCATTTGCACAAACTTTTTCAAGGGTTAGCTCTTTTTTTGAAATCTGCGACAAATGCAACAAACTTTCAATCAATTGATTTGCCGAGTCTACACGTTGATGAATTTTTTTTATATAATCCTTAGCGCGATCAGTTTCAAATGAGTTGATTGCACTTTCAAGTTCCTCTACCATCGCGTCTATATGTCGCAATGGCATTTTTAAATCATGAGATACTGTATAGCTAAACGCATCCAATTCCTCATTGGCCTGCTTGAGTGCTCTCATCAGATGGTGTTTTGCCAGAGCCACCTGTATTGCGGTATTTAAATCTCCTTCATCAAAGGGTTTTAAAATGTATCCGTATGGACCAATGTTTTTGGCTCTATTTAAGGTATGTTCATCAGCATGGGCTGTGAGAAAAATAATCGGAGTCCCAAACCTAGATGAAATTTCTTGAGCCGCTTCCACACCATCTCTATCTCCTTGAATTTGAATATCCATAAGGACGACATCCGGCCTCATTTGCTTGGCTTTTTCGATTGCACCTGCCGCTGTAGCTTCTTTTCCACAAACTTGATACCCTAGATTAATCAATTGATCTTGGATATCTTTGGCAATGATCGCCTCATCTTCTACGATCAGTATTCTGTAATGCTTATCCATCAACTTTTCTCCTTTTCACGAATTACTATTGTCAGGCTTGAGTTCAAATACAACAGTACATAATGTTCCTGGGTTTGCAGGCTGAATGGTAAAGTGACCTCCCAACTGTTCCGATAGCATCTGAATGATTTGCAAACCCAAAGACTTTGTATCTTCCAATACAAAGTCCTTACTTAATCCCACACCATCATCCAGAACCTGCAAACAAGCTTCCTTCTCCTTGTGACTTACTGAGATCCTAATTTGTCCTCTTTTCCCTTCTAAGAAAGCATGCTTGAGGCAGTTAGAAATCAATTCATTGAGAATCAACGCACAAGGAATCGCCTTATCGATATCCAAAAAAATATTTTCTGCTTCCACTTCCAAAGATACCATAGATTTTTTTGTAAAATATGCCCGAAATAAAACCTCTGCCAGACTCTGAATATACTCCTTTAAATTGATTTCTGAGAGATTCGTAGATTGATAGAGCTTTTCATGAACCAAAGCCATGGTCCGAATTCTCATTTGGCTTTCTCTAAATAGATCTAATATTGCCTGATCTTGAACCGCATTGGATTGAAACTTGAGCAAACTAGATATGACCTGTAGATTATTTTTTACGCGATGATGAATCTCTTTGAGCAGAGCTCGAACCTGTTCGAGAGTTTTCTTTTGTTGGGTATTGTCTCGAATGGCTGCCGATACAAGTCTACCTTCTCCTGTTTCCAAAGGACTTAGGCTAATCTCTACAGGAAACTCCTCGCCATTTTTTTTCCTTCCAAAGAGTTCCATTCCACTCCCCATAGCTCGCACTCTTGGAGCTTTAAAAAAACCCTCTCTATGATGGGGATGTTTATCTTGAAAACGTTTGGGGACAAGAACTTCCACCGGCTTACCCAATAGTTCCTGTCGACTGTAGCCAAATAAAGCTTCCGTTTGAGCATTGACTAAAGTGATTGTCCCCTGATCATTTACAATGATAATTGCATCTGGAGCGGCTTCTAGAAGACCTCTAAACCTATCTTGATCAATTTTATTTTTTGTAACATCCCGAATAATCTTAGCCGCGCCTATAATTTCATTTTCTTCATTTTTTATGGGCGAAACTGAAATCGAAACTCTAATTTCCTTACTATTTTTATGTAAGCGAATGGTTTCATAGTGATCAACATGTTCGTCTTTTTGAACTTTTTTTAAAATGTCTTCTTGTTCATCAATAAGAAAATCTGGGACCAATATAGAAACAGACAGTCCCAATACTTCTTGCTCTTGATAGCCAAACATTCGTTCAGCCCCCCGATTCCAGCTTACGATGGTGCCGTCAAGGCTTTTACTAATAATTGCGTCATCAGAATTTTCGACGATTGTCGCAAGATATCGCGCTCGTGTTTGGTCAGTGAAGAATGGGGTCTTAGGCACGCTAGAACGACGCTATCTTTTTTCTTCTTATTTTGCAACAATAACGAGAAACACACAAAGAAGCCAAAATAGCCAATTGTACGAGATCGTTTGGGAAGCAATCAATATCAACAAAGACTGCAAGGTAACTCTCAATGTGTATGAAAGATTTTTATTCGTTTAGTGATGTAATAAGCTCAAGAGTTCTGATTAACTGCTGATGCTCTTCTTGTGCTTTTTGAATCAAGCCCGGATCTCTAGTGTAAAGACCAAAATCGTCCAATGTCTCTACACGACTTTGCAGCATTTGAGCGGCCTGAACGATATGATAAAAATTAACCTCATCGAGGATATTCTCTTTCCACTTATCTATAAATTTCTGAAATCCCAAACATGCTACAATCGAAAAATTATTGAATCTACAAAAATTCTCACTACTACTGTTATAGTTTACTGAAATTTGATGATCTGAAAGACGTTTTTGAGGATGCTCTTTTTGAAATGCATAAGAAAAAAACATATTCAACAATCGTAACTCATCTATTCGATCATCAATGGAGTCTACATACTTTCCCTCATGGATAGACTGAATTTGATTTTCTACTCTCTCTAAAGCTGAAGCTGAGGACATCATGTATGATGCAATTTTGTCAGCAGGAATGATTTCAAATCCATATTTATAATCTCGACTTGTAGAATACCTACCCCAAAAGGAATGAATTTTTTCTTCTGCAAAAGTTCTAGCATTGAATACAACAAAAAATTGATGTTTTTGATACATTTTCCAGCGAGTAAATCTTGATACAAAAAATGAGAGATATGAATTTTCTATGTTGTTTTCTATTTTGAAGGCACACTCCATATTACTTTTATCAATGCTCCCTACCCAACGATTCCAAACTTTTTTCTCTTTTGAAGATAATAGGTCCAAGGCTTTTTCATACTCCTCATATTGAGCCTGCTTACAGGTCTCGGTCGCATCCCCTCCACTATTGTAATACTTATTGCTCTTGATAAAATATGTGCTTGGATCAAACAGCTTTACATATGCCCAAAAAGGATCAATAGGGCTTTCAAATGTCAGTATGTTAGAAGATTGAGCATTCGCCGAAAGTGAAATTCCTACATTTCCAATCAATAAAAATACCAAAAAAAGAAATACGACCCTATATCTATTCAACAAAACCCTCACAGCTTACCCTTCTTAAAGCATTTATCTAACATATCGATTGTAAAAATTTCAACCTAAACTGGTATTGCCTATTTACAAAAATGTCTGTTCATCAAACCTGGCGTTTATAGCCTTCATTTGATAGCAAAGGAGCATGAAAACAGTCAATTTGGGATCAAACGGGTTATGTGTACCTGCTATAGGTTTGGGATGCATGGGAATGTCAGATTTTTATGGGTCTTCTTCAGAAGAACAAAATCTTCGAGTCCTTGATAAAGCATTGGAGATGGGATGCACATTTTGGGACACCGCAGATATGTACGGGCCTTTCACCAATGAAATTCTCCTTTCAAAAGCTCTCAAAGGACGGCGTAACCAAATCACTTTGGCTACAAAATTTGGGGTCTCCCGATCCGAAGATGGAAGCTGGCAAGGGATCAAAGGCAGTGCCGCTTATGTCAAATCGAGCTGCGAGGCCTCCCTCAAACGGCTCGGAACAGACCATATTGACCTGTACTATCAACACAGACTAGACCCTCATACTCCAATTGAAGAAACCGTGGGCGCCATGGCTGATCTTGTTAAGGAAGGCAAGGTTCGCTACATTGGATTGTCAGAGGCAGACGCGCAGACCATTACTCAAGCACATAAAATTCATCCCATTTCTGCGCTTCAAACCGAATATTCCTTATGGTCGAGGGAAGTCGAAAGCGATGTTTTACCTTTACTTAAGGAGTACAATATTGGATTTGTGGCCTACAGCCCCTTGGGTCGAGGCTTTCTATCCGGTACCATTCGATCGCGTAATGATTTAGAGCCAGGAGATTGGAGATTGGAAAATCCTCGTTTTACGGAAGAAGCCATCGCAAAAAATAGCCGCTTGGCTGATACCGTTTTTGAGATCGCAAAAGAGATGAACCTAAGTCCTGCTCAAATTGCTTTGGCATGGTTGATCTCCAAAAATGTAGCTACCATACCAGGAACAAGAAAAATAGAGCGATTGGAAGAAAACTGGGCTGCGCAAGAAATTACATTACCTTCTGAATATATGAATCGACTCAACGGTCTGCTTAAGCAAGGTGTCGAAGGAGAAAGATACTAAATAAAAGCGTTTTTCTCGCATCTAGCCATTGATTATAAAAAATGTAACGTGCTATACCAAATGCATGAAATGGGGAAATCGTATTATTGGTACTTTTACTGTACTATTTTTATTTTTGGTCGCCTCCAATATCTCTCATGCGCAACACGGAGGTTATGCAAAAGCTAGAGAGCTTATTCAACGTGAAAGTGCAGGTCTATTGATCGAAGCCTTTGAAAAAAGATATTCCAAAACTCCTTGTGACCAACCTCGATATGTATATATTCATGATATAGATCCTTGAGACTGGGGAGAGGCTGTTCTTATTCAAGCAAGAAAGTTTCACAATTACCCAAACTCAAATCAATTTTTTGATATTCGTGTACACAGTTATGACGACTATATTGAGGGCCTATATAATATACAAAACACAAATTGGGTTTATATTAGTTCTCATGGCGGAAGATATCCAAAAAAATCCGACGGCTACTTCCTTACCTTTGACCAAAGTGCGATAGAGATTCCTCAGAGCTTTGTTTCTCAAAACCCTTTGGACTATTGTGGCTTTCCTACGCTCATTTTTTCTGGTTGTAAATTGCTGGACTACGATGGACAGTCTCTTGTAGATCCTAGCAAAGCTATAGAGTTGCAGGGCGAATTTAAAAAGTGGGCAAGGTCTTTTCATATGAGCAAAGGAAAAATTGCTTTGAATTATGAAAATGGAAACCCCGTTGAATACTTGATACAAGTTCCTGAAGACTCTCTCTCAAGCAAAGAACTACAAGATGACCATTCCTTCCTGAAGAAAAACCGTAATCTCAATCCATTTAGTCATTTTTCTTTAAAATTTTACAACTTTGGTATTTTGTATTTATTTTTTGAAAATCATACACAGTGGGCGATGATTCAAATGGATACCGGAGAGCTTATGGGATTAAAACCTCAAATGAATAAAAAAATTATAGCCTGTCATGGATTTTCAGAAAAACAAATACAAAACTCAATTGGGAATCATAAATTTAGTCTCGGATCCGTAATATGTTCTCATTAACTTTACATCACCTCTATTAGATCAAGCCTCTTTCTTTCAATGCTTGAATGAGTTTTTCTTTTGCATTTTCTTTTATGTCAACTCCATGTGGCACAATAATTTGTTCAATATCCAAATCCACGATCTTTTGAATGGATTTTTTAAGAGCGCCTCTATCGTGAACAAACTTGGCGAAAAATCGACTCACCGCAAATCTTTTATACGTTCCAAATAGTGAAAAAATAATCCAATTCCCAAAACCTTCTCCATGAATATGATTGAAACACAAGTCACTCACGATAAGTACTTTTTGAGGTCGATAGTAAAATATCATTTCATCAATTTTGGGCATCCCCTCCACAGGAAGAACATCCAAAGTTTCGCCGAAGGGCCATGGATCGGGTAGCATATAGCTCCAGTTAATATCGCTTCTTTTTAAAGAGAGAATAGGAACACCCCACAGCTTCGCAGACGGATACATCCGAGAAGCTTCTTTGATTCCCAAATGATGAAAACCATTGGGCGCTACAATATCCGTAGGAATGCCAACATTTTCGATTTGATCTCTATATTTCGTAATCTGGGGGATGGGTGAAATGAGTATCGTGCGATCTCCTATACCAATCACAACTGATTTGATAGGAAGCTGCATCATAGGCATCTTAAGTTGAGATTCGATCGTGATCATTTTTTCTTTCATTGCCTGCCTCTTTGCTCAAAAAAAATTACAATACCAGAAATCTACACAAATTTAGTTCCATTGACGATTTGTTATAACGATCCGATATCCATCGGGATCTACGATTGTGATGCCCTTTTGATCCCAATAAGGGTTGTGGGATTGAACTGGTGTTATATCTTCAGATTGGATTCTACCAAGAAATTCATTCCATTTCTGAGGATCTGGAATATAAAAAACCAGGAGATCCTCTACCGTGGGTGTAGGCATGATCTGATTCGAATGATGAATCGTAAACTCAATGTGATAGGGATGACCTTCAAAACCCAGCATAATGCCATCAAAGCCATCATGACCATGAAAGCTTCCCAGTTTCTTCATTCCCAAAATTGAGCAATAAAACTCTTCAGCTTTTGCAAGATCTACACTCGGCCTTGCGATTCTAAGTTTCATCATAGAGTTCAATAGCCCCCATCCAAAAAAAATTAGTGATTTAAAGGCTCATGTGTTCTACAAGAGAACTTCAATATTTTTGCTCCATTTCGAAACAAAAAATCAGCATGAACATCTCCAAAAGAAATTGACTGTACAGATAGTTCTGCATTTTCAAAAGTGCTTCCACCTCGATAATTTGTTGAACCTTTAATTGTAAGTGGTTCTCTAACATCTTCATCCGTACCTCGCGTATATCTGCTATAGTGTGACATAAAAATCGAAAATTTATGATCATCAATATATACTTGGCTTACGATGTCCGAGTTGAGATCGTATAGAGATTTTCCATCGGCAAGAACTGTTTTATATCTTGTAAATTGAAAAATATTTCCTCTAAAAAACTTTTCAATGTCTTCTTTTTTATAATACTCGGAGTACTGATTCGAAAGTGCAGGCAAACCATCTCCTGCATCAAAAAGAAGTAAATTACTCTTTTTGTCATAAATCTCTATAAGTGTTGCAGATATTAAGGGGTTGGAAACATCGGGACGCATATTTTTCTGACGATTGAATCTCAAAAGGATTCTGTATTTTTCATCTGTATGTGTGCAATCTGTCTTTCTCAGAATGTAATCATATCGATTCCAATGCGATCCCTGTTTGGTACCGATATAGTGATCCCAATCCCAGTACTGACTCCCACCACAAATATACTGTAATAGGTTTTCTTCATATATAGTCGCATCTATCATATTTTCGTCATTGATTGTTTCTGTTTTACCAGACTCCAGAAAGCAATGCTCAAGAGTGTACAACCTTAACATCTCTTTCATAGCCCAGTTTTTATAGGATTTACTTCGAATGTTTTTAAAATACTTTGAGAGGAATGCATCGTCTTTACCTACAAGCTTATGGTCGAATCCACCACTTGCTCTTTTGTAATACATACCGAAAGTAGTTTTGCGACTCAAAAACTCAACATCATTTTGCGTGTTTTCAAATTCATTCCATTTGGGTGGAGTCAAACCAAAGCGCCAATAAAATGCAGCAATTTCTAAAGGATGAATAAACGAAGCCCCCTTCATCGAAAAATACTGAATCGAAGGCGTATAGTAATGCTTTGATCTCTGAGGAGGTTCGTAGTACGCATCCTGATTCAGTAATGCAAAATGCCCCATTTCATGTAGCATCGTCGCAACACCTTCTTCTTTTTCAACAATTCCATGAAATCTCAAATCAGGATCAGTAAAGTACCCAACATCTGTCATTTTTTGCGCAATTTTTATTCCGTCGCTATGTTTTGTAGCATGCGCTCTGGGTCTCGCCTCCTCTTTTGTACCAAAATAATATCCACTATTTTTCCAATACTCATCTCCGGAAGAAAGCATCGCGACTTTAAAGCCATCAGAATATTGTGATTCATCCAACAGAGAAGCGTCATACAGTTCTACAGCAAAACAAATACCGAGTGTATTCGATGATGAATTGAGTTTAGAGTTTAGTTCTTTTTTTAGATTTTTCAAATAGGCAACATCGATATGCTCTATTTCCCTATAATAAACTTTTCTCCAATCTGTTTCAGTATGCAGATACTGCGACTTGGTTTCCCTGTATTTATATTTCAGAAAGAAGATATTAACAGAAAAACTAACTCGGTGAGTGCATTGTGGTTGATTTACAATTTCGATTTTAATTTGTTTTTCAGCCTCTAAATTCCCATTTCTAGAATATGACTGGAGTATGTTATTTCTTTCACCATACCAATATTTCAACTCTTCAAAAGCAGCATCATAACGAACAAATTCTTCAGGGAGATCTGCTCGATCTGGAAAACTTGGAGAAAATGAAAGATCGATTCTCTGCTGCGCAACAAGCAATGCAGGAAAAAAAACAAATCCAAATACAATGAATCTAATAAACCTCATACAAGCCTCACTTAAACCTCACTTGGCGAAAAGGCAAACTAACACAAAGCGGCGATTATCTGCAAGGTCAATAAACTGTCTATATTTATATAAAATACAGATAGTTGCGGTCCTATTTTTGGCAAAGCCAATAGCTATCAACAAAGAATTCTAGACGAGCTATGTGTTAATTGTTCTCCGTGTAGTTCTTAAAATTATCTATGATGGCTTGCCATCCTTTTTTTTGCATTTCTATTGGATTCTGAGTTTCAGCTTCAAATATCGTTGTGACGGTTGTTATATCTCCGGAGCTTTGGAATGTTGTTACAAGCTGTCGACCATCAGACATTGTGTAGACCAATTTCTTTGGCTCTACCACTTCATCGTAGATGGCTTGAAAGTCAAACCCCATACTACCGTCTCTAGCTTCCATCCTGGCAGTATATGTGCCACCAATTCTAAGATCATTTTCTGCAGAGGGACAGCACCATTCTGGAGATGCAAAATTCCATTTTGTAATGTGCTCGGGACGGGTCCAGTATGCCCAAACTTTTTCAATAGAAGCTGTCACTGATGCTTCTATGGTAATTTTCGATTCAGTCATCTGTTTCTCCTGAACTTTTGTATCTGAAAGTATCATTGAAAATTAATTTGAACCATCGAAAAATACGACTGATATTTTTTGAGCGCGGCTACCCAAATGTAACAAACCCTAGCGCGCAAAACTAAACTGCGCACAGGAAGTTTCAGATTGCTCAAAATAGTCTGCCATGAGACCACGATTCAATGTGTACAGTACACTTGCAGTTGAAAAGTACAAAATTTCTTGCGTAACCCATTCCTGCTGAAGGTCATAGAGATATTCAACAAATTCCTGAGCTTTTTTCTTTCCAATAATTTTTGGTAGATCGTTTAAATACGTAACATCTCTTTTAAACTGTTCTAAATTTTCCGAATTCAAAAGATTTGGGACATAAAATGTGTAGCCCAAAATATCGACCACTTCATCCAGATTTTTATTTGTATCAATCTCTTGAGAAAGGGAGAAGATCGTACGATAGATCATCGACGTAAAAAGAGTTAACACAGGATCGAAAACATTGTTGGCCTTGGCAACTGCTTCTTTATAATATTTGGTTTTTTTGAAAGCTGCTTCATCAACTGGCTCCTTAGAAAAACCCCTTTCGAATGAGATTAAAGCATTTGTCAAATCTGAGTACAAGTCCATGGTATCAAACGCACCCTCATCGAGAGCATCTAACTTTTGCTGATCCTCATCTGTCGATCCCTTTATTGAACCATCAGAGTCTTTTTCTACTTCTATTTCAATTTTTTGGTCATAGTTTTGGTCATTGGATTTGTTTTTCTCGTTATATCTTTGTATATTTTTTTCGCGTTGATCTAAAAATTGATCAACTAAGTTAGCATCTCGTTGACTCAAAACATCTCTGTAAGAATATTCTCTGAGTAAACCTTTTCTAAAGTCTTCTACAGAAGACGTTTCTGATATCTCAGATTCAAGGGCTCTAATGATACGATTTCGATAGATCTCCTTTAAAATTTCAAGATCTAGACGACCTTTCTTTACCCTCTCCGAATAATCTTGATAAAATGTTGATTTCAAAAAATCTTTTTTTACTGAAGGGTTTTCAAGAATATGATTCTTTATCGATGCGATTTCCTCACTTCTCAAAGTCATTTCATCAAGTTCATTAAATTTTTGAACACTTGGTTCATAGCGAGAAAAAAATTCTTCAAATGGATTGATATCAATTGAAAAATTTTTGCTTTCTTTTTTCAAGTTCCGATAAAACTCGATAGTAAAATTTGAGTTTGTTGTGATACTCATAAAACTATATCTTTGAGATTGGCTTTTATATCCCAATTGCAGGTCTTGGAGTGCGTCAGGAAGACCATAGCCAAAGCTATTCATTTTTAACAAATGCTTGGCACGATCAAGATAGATTCCATAAGCAATCAGATCCCCCATCTGCATCGACGAAGGTTGACGCTCTAGCATTTTTTCTGACCACTCGTAAGAACCTGAGTCTCGAGAATCACCATACAACAAAGGGATATGTTGGTTCCCCAAAAGATATATGGGGAGAATATCCATATAATTTGGCATCAAAGCAACCGTATCTTCAGGCGCAGCAGTATGAAGACAGAGGCTACTATCTTTTCTTTCAATTCCTTTCATACAATATCCGCCATAACAACTTTCATCTCCGAAGAAGAGTAAGCCGCCCTCTAACTTTTGAGCTACTTGTTGCACAAAATCGTAAACAATCTGCGCATCAAAATAATCTTTACTCTCATCGACGACCATCTGATCGGAGTAAAGGTGAACGGGTTGACTGTCTTGCCCCATCACAGTATTTCCGTGAACATGAATCCCAAGCCAAACATTGTCTTCTGGATTCAATGTATTTTCTTCTAATACAGTCGAAAATAATGTTGTAACGTTTAGCTCATTGAAATCGCCCTTCCAAAAATCCCTAAACTCTTTCGGTAATTTGTCTACGTCATCACATATCAGAGACAAATCCTTCCACCCATATTGACCTAGGGCCTGTACCCAGTTCAAAGAGGTAATCGCCAAAAAACGATTTTCGATGGTCTCGTTATGGATGTCACAGGAGGGACTGATGATGATCGCTCGATCGAGGCCGTAACTTGATGAAGAAAATAGAAACAGCCCAGAAGTCCATAAACATAAGATAAGTAGTATTTTCATTTCGTGATGCAGTGTATTATAGTTGTATTCAAATTGAAAACGAAAAAGCGCAGCAACCATTTATCGATAGACCTCCATCAAAAACTCTCACTT
>JAGRAX010000022.1 GCA_020434365.1 Bdellovibrionales bacterium | reverse complement strand
CACGAAAATCCTTATGTTTTGCATACCATAGGTTTGGCCGGATCCCAGCGCACTGCCGAATGTCTTTTCGGGTACATTGTGAAAATGCATGCCACTGCCCTGCTTTTCCCGTTTCACTGACTTGGACTGCTGCGAGTTCCAGCCTGCATGCAACATCTTTGTATTCAAACCGTCTGGCACTGATGAACTGATTCAAAAACTGCTCAGAATCAAAATCTTCAGGTTGAAGTTCCTCAAAGTGAATGCTGGCATCTTGCTCAGCTTTGCGTTCTTGCTCTGGATCTTTCAGATAGCAAAAGGGATTTCCCTGAATGTACATATCGGGTCCCTCACGATCAATCAAAGGCCCGTTTTTGATTTTCCATACAGCGCTTCCTCCGGTACCCAAAGACAACAAGTACTTATTTCTTGTCGCAAAGATTTGCTCAAAATCCTTGTCCAAATGTCGATACCAATGCGTATCCCATTCAGGAGCCAAAACGAGTGGACGAGCCTTTTGTGTTAAGACTGAAAGAAGAGAGGGATCAGAAAAAATATCAGATGATCTGGTCATGGGCAGGTTACTTTTTTCTTTGAATTCACTGCCAAAACTCAAACTTAGAAAGTGATTGATTTGATGAAAAACCTCAGGAATATCAATATCGTCCTCGGGTAAAGGAACCTCATATTCATTTTTTTGCTTTGCCGAATCTTTGTCGTCAAGCTCATCATTTGCTTGTTGGGTAGGAGTTTTTATCCTACTAGATCTATACCTTCTCGGTTCTACTGTTTGCTTTTCTCGAGTTTCATACGAAGTTCTTTTTAGGTCATCAGTTGTATCTTGCTTTTTCTTTTTTTGATCTTTTCCCTCGTTTTCACGATAGGGATAAAAAAAGGGCATGCTTTCCGGATGTCTTTTTACAATGTCGGTTTTTACAGCCTCTTTGAGTATATCTTCTTTTTCTTCTTCACTTAGAGGAAGTTCAGAAAGTGAATACTCAGATGCAGAACCATATGTAGGACTTTCTTCTTGATCTTTTGCTTTCTTACTTTTTTGACTTGATAGATCTGGAGCCTCAAGCTCATTGGAGCCTGAAGAATCTGGCTTCAATGATAAGTCTTTTGGATCGCTACCCAGATCAGAGTCAACACGATTGGTCTCACTTTTGGATGTATCTTTTACAGCTGCTTCTTCTGTCTCACTACTTTGAATATTGGAAGTTTTTGGCTTGGATTTGACCTCCTCAAGATCTTGCTCCACCATCTGAAATACTTCATGTGTAAAATCTTCGGCTCTTCTTTCTGACTCAAGACTAGAATGAGAAATCCGAGTTGCATCGGGCATAGCCCAAGAAACCAAAACGACCAATCCAATAAATACCGTGAGCCCAATTTGAATTCTTTTGGTCGTCCAAAATTTTTGGTATCGGAGCATGCCCTTACATCCTATGAGTCTCTATCAATGTCAAGGCACGGCAAAGCCAAAAAAAATCCAGAACTTAGAATCTTCCTACCATTCACGTGGCTACGCTCAAAACTCCTACAATAGAAAACTTGGCCCTAGACCCAATGCCACATCAAACATCCAATCTCCACCATAGGGATTGCTGATGCGATAGATCAAGGTCTTAAAGTCAAAGCGTAGCGCAAAATGTTGGGTGTTCCATGGATAAAGAATCAATCCACCTCCCAAAGTGGCATATGCTTTTGTATTGGAATCAAACATGAGACCTCCTACACCCAGACTTGTGTAAAAATCAGCATTCATAGCATTTTGAGGGTTCAGAAGTGATGGCATATTAAAATAGAGGATCGGACTTAAGGCCCACAGAGATTGTCTCTGCTCTGATCCTCCGGAGTTTTTCGAATCGTATCGAAGAGGGTTCCAAAAGGCGTCAATACCCATCCACAACGTGCGATTGAAATGAAAAGCATATTGAAATGAAGCACCTGTGCTGCTTCTGCTCTGGTCCCCTGTATACAAAAGAGCTTGAATGCTGAGCTCCTGCATGTTTTTTACCTTGGGCTCTTTCGCTTCACAGATAGAAAAAAACAATAAATTCCATGCCAAAAGAATAAATAAGGAATATGATCGGGAGAAATTTTGGGGGCTGCGCATATAGCTATCCTTAGTAAACCAGTCCATCTCAATGATCCATGGAAAACTCTCGACAACAGAAAAATCTATATTATTTTTTGTCTGCCCGGTTTTTGGCAACTCTAAGCACGGGGATTATGAAAGCAGGGCTTGCCTGGCATCTCTATGACCTGACAGGAAGCAAGCTACACCTTGGGCTTTTGGGTCTTTTTGAGTTTATCCCGCTTGTTGTATTTGCGCTTTTGGGCGGAAAAATTTCAGATCAATATGACCGACGAAAAATCGTCCTTTTTTTCAATACCTTTATGGTCATTGCAACCTCGGCATTGGGCTTTCTGGATCGAATGGGCGCACTCCAAATTTGGATGATCTATGCACTTGTCTTTCTTTTTGGCATTTGCAGAGCATTTTTTTCCCCAGCTGTCCACGCCATTTTGTCAAATATTGTCCAGTCAGGTCACTTTCCCAAAGCTCTTGCCATGAGCTCAAGCCTATGGCAATTGGGCGTGATTTTGGGTCCCAGCCTAGCGGGCTATATTTATGCTGCCTTTGACTCGGCTTTTTGGATGTACAATGCGAGTGCCTTGCTACGAGTGTTCCTGATGTTTTCATTTTTTCTTATTGTGGGCCAAAACTTTACGGCAAAACCGACAACACACTCTGGTTCCATTTATGAAGGCCTACGATATGTTTGGAAAAGGAAAGTCATTCTCGGCGTCTCAAGCCTTGACTTGTTTGCAGTATTTTTAGGAAGCGTAGTTGCCATTTTGCCAGCTTTTGCCAAAGATGTTCTTATGTTGGATGCAGTTGGTTATGGAACCCTGCGAAGTGCACCTGGAGTTGGAGCAGCCCTGATCGCTTTTGCACTGGCCAAATATCCCATCGACAAAAAAATCGGGCAGCGTCTTTTTATTACAGCTTTTGGCTTTGGCATGAGCATTGTTGCATTGGGAGTCTGCAATAGCTTTGTCGGGGCTTTCATTGCACTCTTTTTTATGGGCGCTTTTGATCTTGTCTCGGTGGTCATTCGTCAATCCATTGTACAGATGCGCACACCCGACGATATGAGAGGAAGGGTTAGCGCCGTCAACATTGTCTTTATCAGCGCCTCAAATGAACTGGGAGACTTCGAGGTAGGCGTTGTAGCTCAGATTTTTGGAATTGTTCCTGCCATCATTGCAGGAGGAATCGGTACCTGTTTGGTTGCGGTTGTATGGCCCCTGCTGTTTCCCTCACTGCGAAAACTTAACTACTACACCGATGTTGAGCAGACGGTTCCAGAACGTAATATCGCCTAAAAAACCTTTTTAAAAGCGATATTGGTAGCCCAAACTCACCATATGATAATTTGATTTGACTTTGGCATCCTCTAAGCTTGCATTGACCCTTTGGGTAGAAGTTCCAGAAAACTGTATGGATTGAAAATTCATTCTGTATTTCAATGTAACATGATGCTTTCCGAATAGGGCGTAACGGAGCTGTAGGTATGGAGCATAACCCAGAGTACTTTTAGGGTCGTTACCACTGCTTCCATTTGGACTTTCCTTCACTGTATTGAGAAGCAAAGCGTCCACTCCTACATTCATGGCAATGCCTTCTTTAAGTGGAATATCTCCACCCAAACCAAAAATAAGGCTGTTGATTTTTTGATCTACAAAAAGACCCAGAGGCGTATCGGTGTTGTCTATGATGTCATCCGAAATAAAATGAAAGTGCTGAAATCCCAAAGATCCAATCAATGTCAGCGGATTATCCCCAGATGACAAAGCATATCGGCCGTTGATCTTTAGCCCCAATGCAAAAGCCTTGTTTTTTGCATCTAGGTTTAAAAAATTGTCTCCATTTGTATCGTTCAAAGCCGTCTTAGCATTGTAAATTACATAGCTAGCTCCCAATTCAGTCTCGATCCCGAGTTTGCCATCCATCACGCGCAAAGCTTCATATCTAATGTCAATTTCAGCCCCAGCGCCCGAAAGCAAATACTTTATAGGCTCTGAGGTTGAGGCAAAAGAATACTGATGCAAAGAAAAAAGAGGTGCAGCTCCGAGTCTTAGTTTTTGATCTAAAAAGGCGAACTGGCCCATAGAAGAAGATTTTTCTTTTGTTTTCCTTACCCTTTTTTCCTTTTTCTTTTTCTTTTTCTTTTTTGTCGATGGACTTTCGAAAAATTGGTCCAATTTTGAAGAGCTAGACACAGGCGGGCTTCTACGCGAAACCTGTGTTGGCTTTTTGGGCGCAACGGCTCTGGGATTTCTCTTTGCTACAGGCGTGGGTTTCGCTCCTTTTACTCCCAAATCGCTCTTATAAACCCATCCATCAAAAGAAAAACCAGGATTGAGCTCGACCTTGATTTTGACCCAGCCGGTTTTCAATGCACCCACCGCATGAACCTCAGATCCATTTTTCAAGGTCATAAGTACTTCACTTGCATTGCGCTGACCTTGAGCAGGTTTGGCATATACTTTTGCCTCTCGACTTTTGATAATAATCTGCTTTTTTTGTCCCCAAGATACAGTGGGATACAAAAAGAACGGTATACACAGAAATGATACAATCCAACGAAACTTCACAGACTTATATGATAGCAAAAAAAATGCCGAGCTCCCACAAAGGAATCACAAAAGCACAGCATTATAATTCATTGCATTATACTCATGCGTAAACTCCCTACAAAAGCTCTTTCCTTCTCATTTGAAGAAAAATAAGCCTTAGAGAAAGCATACGTACCAGCTCTAGCCTCTTTTGCCCCTTAATGCCTGGAAGAAGGATTTTCCTACGCTCAAACCCAAAACCCTACTCCTAAAAGATCGGATTTCATTAGCATACGCACCCTCCTATTTGCACCTTCAGAAGCTCTTAGGTCTTAGATCAATCGATGTCTAGAAAGTGAAAATAAACTCCAAGCAAAAAACGAGATTGTGCAAAAAAACAATACAATCGGAAGATATGGAGCGCTTGGAACAAAACCCTGAAGAGAAAGTAAAAATTGATGGGCATAATACAATGGATTGAGCCATGAGAGCGCCCGAATCCAGGAAAAGCTTTGATCCAAGGGAAAAAGAGCGCCAGAAAGAATCCACATTGGAAATAAAATGAGATTCATCCAAGAATGAAACTCCGACACGCTTGAGCTATGCCAGGCCAATATAAATGAAAGACTCGACATAAAAAAACTTACGCAAACGATGCAGATTACACTCAGCACAAGCGTCTCCACACTTGCCCAGTATCCCAAAAAAATTGAGATCAATAGAAAAGGTATGGATTGAATCCCTGATAACATGGTACCTGCAATGACTTTAGAAGCCACAATCTTGAAGTTGGATATGGGACTGACCAATACGCTTTGCAAAAAACCTTCGTCTCGATCTTCAATGAGTGAGATCATAGAAAATACTGATGAAAAAAGCACCAACATCAAAAGCATCCCTGGAAAAAAAAACTCCAACGATCCAGACGAAAATTTTTTACCTATCGAACCAAAAGACGTTGAAATTCCAGATCCCAAGAAGAACCAAAATACAATGGGCGTCAGGATCGTTGCAATCACTCTCCCCTTCTGTCTAAAAAATCGAATCAGTTCACGAAAAATCAACGCACTCATTGCTTATCCTTCAAATTTGTTTTTTGAAAAATTTTCCCCGTATATGAAAAATATACATCTTCTAAAGATTTTGCCTGGCTTTCCAGAGAGACTATTTCTTTTTGAAATTTTTTTAACAAAGGAAAAAGTTGTTCAAAGCTTTCATACCTAAGTTCAATATACTTGCCTCGATCCGAGGCAAGTATATTTTGCTTCTTGCAAAATGAAAGCATTGAACTTGCATCATGACCATAAAGCAGCGCTCTAAAATTGTGTTTCACACCTCGAACCAGCTCCTCGGGTTTTCCAGAAGCAATTTTTTTTCCTCCATCAAGGATCATGACCTCATCGCTTGACTGCGCCTCATCAATAAAATGTGTAGAAAACATGACACTTATGCCTTCTTTGAGTTTCACATCATCAATAAGCTGCCACAATGATCTACGTACACTTGGATCCAAACCTGTTGAGGGTTCATCAAGGAGCAGCAGCTTTGGTCTATGTAACATTGCCTTTGCAATTTCAACCCTACGAAACTGTCCACCAGAGAGAGTCTCTGCTATTCGAGTCAAAAGCTGCCCCAAATCAAACATCTGAGAAAGCTCATCAATTCTCTGATCTGCTTTGATTTTTTCGATCCCAAACAGCTGAGCATAACACTGTAAATTTTCTAGCACCGTGAGTTTTCTATCCAAACTTGGACTTTGAAACACCACACCAATATTTTGTCTAATCAAGGAAAAGTTTCTTTGATAGGGCTGGGACAAGAAGCAAAGCTCTCCCCCTTTTGAGGAAATCACCGTAGACAAAATTTTCAGTAAGGTAGATTTTCCGCTTCCATTGGGACCCAACACTGCAAGCCTATGACCTTGCATAAGTGTAAAACTCAAGGCAGACAAAGCCTGAAAATCTCCATAAAAATAGTCTAGGTCAGTACAAGATAAAATATGAGACTGCTGGTCTTTCATAGTGCATCAATCATCAATAGGCCAAACAAAGCAGGGAGATAAAGAACAGATCCCAACAAAACTCTGCGAGCACTCTTCACATTTTGCTTCCATACAAAGCCTCCCACCAGGAGCGCAAAACATAAGCCCAAAAACAGAGAACCAAAAAAATATAAACTCCCTGCCATGTCAATCAGCCTTGGAAGCATGGCCACGGAAATGAGGGCAACGGTATAAAGCAAAGCATGCCCAGCCACAAAAGGACCCGACCCTTTTTTCTCTGTAATCATCGACATTCCTGCATTTTTGTATTCATCCCGATACATCCAAGCAATCGCCAAAAAATGTGGGAGCTGCCATAGAAACAAAATCATAAACAGAATCATACCTCCCAGATTGATACGTCCACTTACCGCAACCCATCCAATCAAAGGAGGTAGCGCTCCTGGAACGGCTCCCACTATAGTGTTTAAGGTTGATCTTGTTTTCATGGGGGTATAGAGAAGAACATAGCTAAAAAAGGTAATGCACAAAATCACCATGGCTACTCTATTTGCCCCCAGATACATGCAAATCATTCCTAACAAAAAACTCACCACCCCAAAAAACCAGCTCTCACGTTTCGACAAGACTCCAGAGACTAAGGGCCTTTTGGAGGTTCTTTTCATCAATGCATCGGTTTCAATTTCAATCACTTGATTGAAGGTCGAGGCTGAACTGGCCATAAAAAAAACCGAGACACATACCCATATCCAATTATGTGTAAATTGATTTGTTGAAATGCTGCACACATAAAACCCTGTAAAGGTTGTCATCACCACCATCAAAGAAATTCTAGGCTTGGCAAGAGTGACGAAAGATTTTACTTTGTGTAACTGTGATTTCATGAATGTCATCTATAGTTGATCATGTGGCGAAAAAAGACTATCCATGGATTGATCTTAGGCCCGCCTGTAAAAACGGGGCCAATATAAGAAAAAGATAAGGAAAAGCAAGGCAAAAGCATTGGAAAACCAGAAACGGAAAAGACACAATCAGCTCAAAAACCTAGAGTCCGAAATCCTAGACCTCTTGATCATTGGTGGAGGCATCACTGGAGCTGGAGTGATGCTTTGCGCTACAGAGCAAAAATACAAGACCTTATTGGTAGATCAAGGAGATTTCTCTAGTGGAACCTCTTGGGCATCCACCAAATTGGTTCACGGAGGACTCCGCTACCTTGAAACCATGGACTGGGCCTTGGTCTTTGAGTCCTGCAAAGAGAGAAAACGCTTACTCAAGGAAGCTCCTCAGCTGGTACATGAACTCGAGTTTATGTTTCCTGCATACAGTGGGCAAAGAAGAAAACTCTGGACCATATGGCTTGGAACCTGGCTGTACTATTTTTTGTCATTTTTTTGGAACCTAGGCACACCCAAAAAAAAATCCAAAGCCCAAAGTCTTAGGCTGGAGCCCGGACTAAAGTCTGATCAACTCAATGGATCTGTTCTTTATAAGGACGGGCAAGCTACCGATAGCACTTTGACGATTTCGAGTATCCACAGCGCATGTGCCCGAGGCGGACATGCTTTGAACTATTGTAGCGTCACAAGACTTACAAATATCCATGAAGATGTAAAGCACATAGAGCTCAAAGACCGGATCTCCGGCGATACATATACCGTAAAAGCCAAAAATATTGTGATGGCCGTTGGGCCTTGGACAGATTCACTATGCAAACAATGGTTTGATCAGAAGCAAGATCGGATTCGCCTGAGCAAAGGAGTTCATATCATTGTCGATACACAGGAGATGTCTCAAAAAAGAGCGGTAGCCATGCTCTCGCCTATCGATGGAAGGGTTACCTTTGCGGTCCCCTGGGAAGGAAAAGTTCTCATTGGAACCACAGATACAGATGAAACGGTTTTACCTCACAAAGTAGAAGTCTCGGATCAAGATCGACTCTATCTTCTAGAGACTTTCAATCATTATTTTCCCCAAGCAAAACTTGGCATAACTAACATCATCAGTTCAATGGCTGGACTTCGTTGTCTAATTCAGTCCGAGGATGCCAAACCCTCTGATTCTTCAAGAGAGCATTTGATTCAGACGCACGGAACAGGAATCATAAGCATTGCGGGAGGCAAGCTCACTACCTACAGAGCGATGGGAGAGGAAATGATGGGTAAGCTTAGATCAATGAACCGCCTTCAAAATCAAAAACCTGAAACATCAGAAGCACTGCATATCTCAGGAAATCTTCGCGAGCTCGTGAAAAAAGATCTCACAGCGTCTTCTATCGACCAACTCATAGAGCATTTTTATTGTACAAATATCGAAGATCTATTGGCCAGAAGAACCCTACATCTCTTTATTGACCCGAATCGTGGGCGAAATTGGGTAGACCTCGTCGCCCAGAGGCTTCAACATGCCTTTGACTATAGTGATCAAGAGATTGATGATCAAAAAAGAAGCTATCAAAAAACTTCTGGCCGTTATTCGTGATCTGGACAGGTGTGGGTTGACTATTGATCAAAAAAGCATATCATCTCTGCGGTTTTTACGTCATCTACAACAACATGATAAGCAAAAGAAAGTTGGGACGCAGCAATGAAACGTATTGCAATTAATGGCTTTGGAAGAATAGGAAGAGCTGTATTTCGAATTGCCTCTCAAAGAAAAGATCTTCAAATCGTCGCGGTCAATGACATTACAGAAAATAAAACATTGGCACATCTTCTCCGCTACGATTCTGTCATGGGAATCTTTCAAAGTCCGATTGAAGTACATACGGACTCTATGACTGTAGACGGGAATGAAGTCAGTATGTTGACTGAAAGAGATCCTCAAAAATTAGCTTGGGGAGAAAAACAAATTGATGTCGTTGTGGAATCTACAGGTGTTTTTAGATCCAAAGCGCAAATTCAATCCCACATCGATGCCGGAGCCAAAAAAGTACTTCTCACTGTCCCTCCTAAAGATGAGGTTGACTCTACCATTGTTCTTGGTGTCAATGATGATCTCATGAAGCCTGAGCATCTCCTAGTCTCCAACGCTTCATGCACAACGAACTGTTTGGCCCCCATCGCAAAAATCTTCGAAGACCATTTTGGGATAGAGTATGGATTTATCTCTACAGTTCATGCCTACACAAACGATCAGAACCTAGTAGATACACCTCATAGCGATTACCGAAGGGCAAGAGCTGCAGCAGTCAACATCATTCCCACCAGCACTGGGGCTGCCAAAGCCATTGGCACAATCATTCCGTCTCTCCAAGGAAAGCTCGATGGCAATGCCATTCGAGTTCCCGTCGTCAATGGATCTCTCGTGGACTTCGTATGCAAAGTAAAAACTCCAGTAGACATTGAATCCGTCAATCGACTGATTCAAGAGCAAGCAAATCAAAAATACAAAGGCATTGTTCAGTACACCGAAGATCAGATCGTCTCAACTGACATTTTAGGAAACCCGCACTCATCTATCTTTGATGCTTCTTTTACCAATGTGATTGAAGGAAGCCTGGTTAAGTGCTTGATGTGGTACGACAACGAATGGGGTTATTCCAATCGTGTCGTGGATCTGCTGGAAAAGATGTAAGCCCCCATCATACGAGATTTCTTTTTGACCAAGGAGGTCTTAAAACGCTATATTTGTGTTATCATCACAGCTCTGAACCGGAATGAAACCAATCAAAGACACAGAACCTATGAAAAATAAGCCTTTTGTACTTGTCGTTGTTGCGCTGTGCTGTATTCTACCCATTAGGGGTACTTTTGCTCAAAGACATGAGGTCAATCACAGCTGCGGTGAGACTTTTCCTTGTTATCAGGAGCTCAAACCTCGAATCGAGTTTTGGAAAAGTGTTTTCTCTCAACATGGAGACGATGCGGCCATCTTTCACGACATCGAGCATCCTGAGAGAGTGTATTCTGTCCTTCAAACCCAAGCCAGTTGTACGAGCAGAAAAGAGCCTTTGACCATTCGGAGAGAACGGTCTCGAATTGAAAACATTTTACTCTCTCTCTCAAAGAAAAACATACGAGAAGATGCACTCTCCGAAGAAGAGAGACAAATTGCTGGATTGTTTCAGTCGCCTTCAAAATCAGAACTAGTTGAGGCCTCCAGGCGTATTCGATGTCAGGAAGGCAATCGACATCGTTTTGTCAAAGCGCTTGCAAGATATCAATATTATAAAAATCAAGTGGTTGAGACTCTCAAACAAAACAAACTCCCAGAAGAAATTCAATATTTGCCCTTTGTTGAATCCAGTTATAACCCTTTGGCTTACTCCAAAGTAGGCGCTGCGGGTCTATGGCAAATCATGCCTTCAACAGCTAGGACTCTAGGTCTTAAACTCAATGCATACGTAGATGAGCGACTTGATCCTCAGAAATCGACAAATGCAGCGGCCAAATATTTTAAACAGTCTTTTGCGATTCTAGGCCAACAAATTGAAAAACAGAACTACGTCTCTCAAGCATCGCAGCTCGGACCTTTGGTCATCACTTCTTATAATTATGGAATCGGTGGTATGAAAAAAGCCATATCACAATTTGGTCCCGACTATATGAACATTCTGCAAAGATACAAAAGCAGAAGTTTTCAAACGGCTGTAAAAAACTTTTACGCCAGCTTTTTGGCTGCAAGCGAAGTAGCTCAAAACCACACTTCTTTCTTTGGAGACATTCAAGCGTATCGCCCTCCACAGAGCTTTGAGTTTATAGTTCCAAGAGCCATTTCTGTACCGAAATTTGCAAGCCATTTCAATTACGATGTACAAGAATTAAAAGAACTTAACCCCAGCTTTTCTCGAAGAATTTGGAAAGGTACATTTGCCCTGCCTTCTGGATATCTCATCAACGTGCCCGAGACACATCATAATATTTCCACATTAAAATCTTCTATTCTAGCCTTGAATCAAGACGAAATTGAAGTCAAAGTTGATCAATATAGGGTTGAAAGCGGAGATACAGCCTGCCAAATTGCTCGCAGCTTTCGGGTCTCTTGCGCCGAGTTGATTCAAGCCAATGATCTGAATCGAAGGGGTCTGATACGAGTGGGCCAAATTTTGATGATCCCGGGCACGTCAAGTACATCTTCAAAAGTAGTTGCAAGTACAATCAAAGCTATGCCTTCTCGACAAACAAAAATTCAGCCTGTCATCAAAGCGAGTCCTGACACAAAAAGCGCCGAAAGTGTAAAAGCCAAACCAAATGAAATTCCTGCGCAGCCTGCATCTCCTGAAAACGAACCCAAGCAGCTTGCACAAGCTTTTGGAGCCAACGAAAATTTATTTGTTGAAGAACATGCGCAGAACCGCAAAAAAATATATTCCATCTATGTAGAAAATGAGGAAACGCTTGGGCACTATGCGGATTGGCTCTCTATTGGCTGGGCCACAAGCATTAGAAAAATCAATGGAATGTCTCTTCATGACGACATCGTTGTAGGCCAAAAAATTAAACTTCCTATTCAAAACGAACAACAAAAAGAAAAATTTGAAGAAGAAAGAGTACGCTATCACTTGACCATTGAAGAGGGTTTCAAAGAAAAGTTTCATATCGTAGGGCATACTACCTATCAAGTTCAACGGAGAGATACCTATTGGACCATTGCAAAAAAGCTTCAGATTCCACAGTGGCTACTTTCTAGATACAATCCTGATTTATATAGAAATCCAATCAAGATTGGAGATGTGCTAAACATACCCGAACTGGAAGCCATTGAACCCTAGTCACGCACACGCATTCAGATACATAAAAAACAGAAATCAATGTTTTCACTTTTCTTCTTCTGATGAAAATTCGTATTTGAGCAAAGCCTGACCGAGACATTTTTTCAACTCGGGCGTCAAATCATCAGAAAATTTTTTTTCTTCCTGTGACCAAGGGTCAACAAAACATATCGCGCTGGCATGAAGAAAATGCCTCTTCAAACCAAGACGATCCATTTGTTTCGCCTTTGTATCTTGATAAAGTTCATCCCCTACCAGAGGGAAACCCAAGGCGCTCATGTGAACCCTCACTTGATGCATTCTCCCCGTCAGAGTTTTCACGAGAAGCAGTGAATATTTTTGATTTTGCGACATACATTGAAAGCTCGTCATGGCATTGCGCACTCTAGATCGATATGCAATATCTTGATGTACCAGCGCAACCATTTTTCTGGGATTTCTTGGGTGATGGGCAAGTTTGAAATCAATCTCTCCTTTCTCTGGAGTTTGGCCCACAACAAGAGCCATATATTTTTTTTTGATCAAGCGTTGATCAAAAAGACTACGAAACTTCTCGAAACCTTCTTGAGTTTTTGCCACAATCATTAAACCTGATGTAAACGTATCAAGCCGATGAACTATACCAGGACGTAGTGCATCTTCTCCAACATTAGAAGATTGCGGAAACTGCCCGATCACCCAATTTGCTAGAGTCTTGTCATCATCAAAATGATTGGGATGACTTGCAATACCTGCAGCTTTTCTTACGAGCGCATAATGTTGGTCCTCATGGACAAGGTCAATACTCAAATCGAGATTTGGAGAAATTGTCCTCTCTTCTGGTCTTATAAAGTCTTCAATTTCAACCTGATCATTGGGGAAAACCATCGTCCCCTTTTTCTCTGTTTTCTTCCCGTTTACACACACATGCCCATTTAAAATGATCTCTTGCAAATAAGAACGAGAAATTTCTGGGAAAAAAAGCAGCAAACACCGATCCAGCCGCTCGGGGCTTTCTCCTTGAAAAGTAAATACTTTTGTTTTTGTTCTCACGGTAGTAGACTTCGGGCATGCTGTTATCATACTTTTTCAAGCTACCCAAGAGGAGTCCTGGTCAGGATGCCGGCACCCAAATACGCTTTGTTTTTGTATTTCTTATTTTGGGCTTTTTTACCTCTTTGCTTTCAATCACCGAAACTCTTGCACAAGACCTGGAGAAAAATGATCTCATTCCAGACATTGAGTATACTTTAGATGAATCAGATACGCTGGTCGAAGAAGTTCCCACACAAGTAGATGAAGCCATCGAAGACAATGCGTCTTTTGAACAAAATATTGAAGTCTCTTATGAAGACCCCTCCACCACAGAAGAAAATGAGCATTCGGAGGATACAGAAGAGCCTTTAAACACTGAAACAGAGGAAGAAGTCTTAGACATTGCCCCAGAAAAAACCTCACTTGAGGCTTCAGAGGACCTCCCTCAAGACAAAGAAACCTCCACAGAGCTTGAAGAAGACTCACATCAACCCTCATCCAAAACTATTGCGCCCATTCAGAACCGAAAAAGCTCTTTGTCTCAAAGTTCCATTTCTCTCAAGCCAGGCTTTCTGAAGCTTTCCAATCAGCCTTCCAATTTTGATGATAAAGGTGTGGCCCTGTCAGCTCAACTTCACTACTTTTTTCATCCATACTTTGGAATCAACCTCCCATACTCATTTTTGAGAGTTTCTGGCAGCCACAATATTCATTCTGTGGGCGCTGGCGCAATCGCAAAGTATATAGATTGGCGGTTTTTAAGGGGTACCGCTGAGATCAACACCAGTTATGTAAGAGTAGATGGAGACAACCGAATGTCTATCAACGGCGGCTTCGATTTGGGAATAGGGTCTAGAAAGACCTTGTGGCAACCCTTTATCGGCCCTTATTTCCGATATGAAAATATCTTCGTTCCGGGGAAAAACCTGGTGGCTTATAGCTTTGGAATCAGTTTAAACTTAAGCAATTGGACTGAATAAACCCATAGGCTTGCTGTGCCAGATCTAGGACTCATTGATGAACAGAAGAAGCTGATTCCCTTTCATGGAAGCCAAGACATTTGCTACTTTGAGGGTTTTGTTCAGGACAAAGGCAAAAAAGTACTCCGATATACCTGCTCTGAAAAGGCCGTTCAAGGCAGGTACCGAATCAGCCTACACTTTGTAGAAAAAACAGACCCCTTCCCTTATCTCTTTTCAATTGATCAAAAGCATCATATAATAGAAGGGGTAAGTGAGGAGAGTCGACTTGTTTGGGGAGATCGCCAGCACAAATATCATTGGCTTTTTTCACAATGCATGGAGCTATTGATCCAAAAGCATGTGAAATGACACTCATAGGGGGCATGGATGTAAATGAAAAGATGTTATGTAGTCATATGCTCAATTGTAGGTTTTTTTGTTTTATTTTCAGCACTTAACTTGCACTCCATCACCAGTCAGGAAAAGCTCATGGGGCTATTGAAGACTCTAAGCGACCCTTCAATAGAATACAAAGCCAGAATCGTGTCTGCCCAGGAGTTGGGTCGGATCTCCGACGGAAGTGTCGTTCCCTACCTCATCAAAACCTACGAAAAAATCCCCGTTCAAAACAAAAACGACCTGGCCGTCAAACTAAGCTTATTGAATGCAATTGGAAACATTCCAGAGGAAGTGAGCCTTCAAAGCCTGCTTTCGATCTCTCAAGACATACAAACCAGGCCCGAGGAGAAAGCCTTGATCGCAAGAATCTTGTGGAACTATCGAGATCGTTTTGACTTAGAAAGTTGGGAAAATAATGTAGGTTCAAAACACATAAGCCTATCTGAGCTTTATCTTCATGTATGGCTTATAGGTATCATTGGGAATCAAGACAGCATCGAAATGTTATCAAGCCTTCTTACAGATTTTGACTATAAAATGAATCGTGGACTACGTCACCTTGTCCTCCAGAGTATCGAAAATATTGGAGGTCCAATGGCCATTCAAGCCTGCTCGGCTGTTCAAGACTTTGAGGCCAAAAAAGCCAAGGCCTGCGTATCTAGAATTGAAAAAGGTGACACACCTTCTTTTAAGAAAAAGCTCAATTTTGAGGTTCAAAGCATTGCGAAATCGTCGATTCAATACCAAAACTCCACTTTAGACGCACAGGACCTCGCTTCTATTACAACATCAAATCAAAGACTTTCTTCTTCTACCAGCAGCAAAGCCATAGCCTCGCCTAAGCTAGAAAAGTACAGCTATCAAGAGGTCAACAAGACACAGCAAAGTATACCTACTCGTACCTACCAGGATCTTACCGCACACATCGATCAAAAACTTCCCGAAATTTTTTCAACTTGTGGAGAAAAGAGTCAACAAGGCATTGTGAAATCTGAACTTGAGATTTTATCCAATGGCCGTGTAGATAAAGTCAAAATTAGCTCTGATCATGGAAGTAAAGAGCTCGTGCGCTGCGTTCAGAATTACCTTGCATCGATTGAAGACTTTCCTCAATCAAATTTTGATAAAATCCGACTGAACTACAATTTTATTTTCGATCATCGCTCATCCAAGCAAAGCTTTGAATTTAAATAGAAGTGTTGGCTATTTTTTGTAGTGCTTTTCTAACAGCGCATTTAAAGAATGAAAAAAGCCTTCGAATTCGTCTCCCTTACGAATGGGCAAAATAGGCCGAAACTCTCCCTCTTCAAGTGCAACATCCATTGATTTTTTTGCACGAGTGATGGGTCCGATCATCTTGTGTGTCAAAAAAAGTCCTAACAGGGTTGTAACAAAAACCTGCGCAATGAGAGCTCCAAGAAGATAATACACCGTTCGATGATCTGAATTTTGTATGATTTCTAAAATTTCCGGATTTTGAATACCTAAAATTCGCGTTTTCTCGATTTCCTTTTGATACAGCTGAAGTCCCAAAACAATAAAAATGCCAGAAGACAATATGAGAACCAAAGCCGTATATTTTAATTGAAAGGGAATGTTGACTAAGAGTCTTTGCCTAACTCTTTTGTTTTTCTCCATAAGAACTCTCTTTCATAGGGCCAATAAATGCAACTTCTTCTTCGCTTGATGAGTCCTGCTCTCCTCTTGTAAAGTAATATTGAACTACCTGCCTTGCAAGTTCAGCAGGCTTGACCTTCCAATACTTCTCACTTGTAATCACCATTCCAAAAGCAATTTGATTGTTCTGATCTCCGGCATAACCGACAAACCATTCGTTGCGTCCATGAGGATCTTTAGAGGTCAGAGAACCTGTTTTGCCTCCAAGCTCAAAATTTTGGAAGTATTTTTTTTCTAGCAGGCTTCTAAAACTTCTTTTTGCCGTACCCGATTCTACAGTACGCCTCATCATTTTCTGCAATGACTTTGCCGAGCTCGCATCCATACTTTGTTTCCAACTTTGAATTTGATGCTGATAGGCCAGCTGTCCATTTTTTTTATACACATTTTCAACCAGGTAGGGCTGCATCATTTGCCCTTGATTGATAACAGCTCCAGCGATCATTGCTCCATGCAGGGGGCTTAACGTTACTTTTCCAAAACCTGCCGCCAATTTTGCCCTCTCAAAAACATCTCCCTGTTTTTGACCTACACGCATTTGACTTTGATCGATATCAAAATCAAAAGGAATTTTTTCATTAAAACCCATACCATCTGCATATTTTTGGAGATCACTCTCCGTCAAATATTTGGAACCAATCGCTCCAAAAATGCCATTGGCTGATAGGGCAAAAGCTTTGGCTAAACTTAACTCCGTACCCCCACGAAGGCCTAAATACTTTTTATGCAATTTTTGTGGATACCCTGCATACACGATCCGAGAGTGCTCCGTTAGACCTCCTTCTTCTATGGCCGCTGCCGCAGTTACAATTTTAAAAACGGAAGCCGCTGGGAAAATCGACTTTGCATATAGCTTGTCTCTTTCGGGCTCAACTTTAGAGTAGGAAGCAAGTGCCAGAATGGATCCTGTAGAAGGTTCAATCACAGACACTCCCGCCCAATCTACTCGATATCTTTCTAATTTTTTTTGAATGAAGTTCTGCAAATCAGTATCGAAAGACAAACGAAACAGATAATCATCTTGATGATGACGGACTTTCACAACCTTGGGGGCCGAAGAAAGGTCCTCAAGTTTCATGAATTGATCAAAGGGTTTCTCCAGAAAACTTTTGTCCTTCTCTTTACGAGCAACTTCATGATCCTGGCTCAAGTATTTTTCCGAGGCCAAGGAGTCTCTGACTTGCACAGACAACTCGTCAAGATCCGCTGCCATCACGAGCACAAGACCTAAAAGTACCACAGTCAGAATGGCGGCTCTGGCCTTCTTCTTGCCAGCCATGCTTTGATTCGAAAAATTTTGTCTTTGATAGTCTTCCCAACCCATAGTATGTCTGCCTATTGTAACGCTCCTGCAGAAAAGGAAAAGAAAAACTCCCATGGAAGCAAAAAAAACGTCAAAAACAGAAATGCCTCAAGATGCTTCCTTGAAACTCTATTATTTTGAGGCATGCCCATATTGTCAAAAAGTTCTCCATGTCATTGATCGCTTAGATATCAAAAGCGCCATCGAGTTTCTTGATACCCGATCAGAACCCAAACATAGAGAAGCCTTGATTCAACTGACCGGAAAAACCCAGGTACCTTGCCTCGAGATCGACGGCAAGCCTCTTTTGGAGTCAGAAGATATCGTTACATACTTGATTCAACGCTTTGCCTGCTAACACCTATTCACTCTAATAAGCCTTTCACAAACCCAATTTGAGCATAATTTCAGCCTATATGTGTGCATTTTTTGCATATATTGGGCAAAAAAAGCTCTTAATTCTAACCGCCTTAGATCTAGGAATTTCTAAGCATTTGTATTTTTAAGATTTTTTTACAAAGCTCTGTAGGCATAGTCATTGCTTTATATGGGGACTGTATGTCTCAAAAGAACAAAAATGTCTCACCTTTGGCTTGGATTCCTGTGACATGCTTGATAGCGGCTTGCAGCACAAGCAATATTGGGACACAAAGTTTATCAACATTTGAATCCTCAGAAGATATTGTATTTAGCAAAGAGCATCTCAAGCAAACGCTCACGACGTTCTCTCAAACGATGACCTATGTCTCTCCCAATCCTGTGCTTCTGCAAAATATTGAATCAGCAGCAAACCTGGATGATGCTCGGCAAGCCTATGAACAGGGAGTGGAAGATGTCATTGACAACTTCGACAACCTTCCCAATCTCAAAGAAAGAATGATGGACTATTTTATCGCCATATTGGGTGTAGGTGAAAAGGGTGGAACATTAGAAGAAAACATTCCGGCCCTTCTTTTTACTTGGACCGTTCTCAATGACAATCCCATTGAGGATGCACTGTTAAAGGATGATGGTGCCTACAACGGTGATGGCAATCTTGTAGCCATGAGCAAACCTTCCGGAATGCCCGCAAGCGAAGCTTCTGGATATGCTACTTCTGTGGCATTTCTGGATGAGTACAGCGAACAGTTCAAATTTCGCCTAAGCCGAGAGCTATGGGCTCACAATTTATGCGATGTCGCTCCGTGGTCCAAACTCAACATTTCCAAATGGAATTCAACCATGATTCATGACAAATACAAAGATCAAACTCAGACCACCGGTATCAATTGCGCAACCTGCCACACTGTGAGTGCGGTTTCTCGTTTTGCATTTCGAAAATTAGACTCAGACAACAACTATGTATCCAATATGGCCAGAGGAAATAATTTTTATGGGATGGAAGACTCTAGCTATGGAGGAGAACCTCGTCATAGTGATGGATCCGCAATGACAGAAAGTGAAAGCCTACCTCACTACAAGCTTTTTTCCGGCGGACAAATTATGGATAGCCCGAAAGTTTTTATGGAAGCGATTGTGGACCATGAAAGATTTCCTCTCTGTTGGTCCTTACGCTTGATCACAATTCTACTTGATCGAAATATCGGTCAACCAGGTCAAAGCGTGGCTGTTCCTGATGATGGCAGCGGAAACAAAGCTGAAGAAGCTTTCGTTCAAAAATGGGCAGAGACATTCAATGAGAATGGAAGACGTCCTCTATCTTTCATCAAGCAATTTGCAAAAAGCAATGACTATATTGCGCACAACTCTCCGAAGGAAGGGATCTAATGAAACATCGCCGTATACATCTACAATCGATCACCAAGCTGATACAGGTTCACTTGCTTGCACTGCTGATCTTTATTTTGCAAGCCTGCGGTACACAAGTAGGTTCAACAGGTTCATCAAATCTCAAAGGGAGTTTTGATTCAAGCCAATCGGACTTAAAAACCATTCACTATTTGGAGTGGCAAAACATTCTCACACAAACGATGGGATTGCCCTTAGGATCGAGTGCAATGAACATGCTAAGTGACAAAAAAGATATTTTTGAAAACACCTTAGGCATCGATACAACCAAAAGGTTTGCCATGATCGAATTGGCAACAGAAGCTTGCAAAAACTCAGACGAGCAAGATCCATCGATCCTATTTGACGATCCAAGCAATCCGACCATTGATAAAATGTGGACAGCTCTCAATGGCGTTGAAGCAGACTTTGACGCCAAAGATACAGAAAGTGAGATTCTATCTCTAAATTTTTCTTCTAACTCTCAAAAAAGATGGGCATTGTGTGTATACTCTCTGACAAGTTTGTACGCCGTCACCACAAACATAAGCCCTCTTCAAGGTTCAATTCTATCTTCCAAATAAAATAGAGGACAAGACATGAGTAAAAAACAAAAGCAACTACAAGAGCTCCAAGCAAAGAAAAATCAAGAATTTCATAAAATGAATGTCATTGATCGCAGAAAGTTCATTCAACGAACAGGAATGATGTTGGGAACCCTGGGCGTATCTTCGGTCGTGCAACTCGAAACCATGGAAAAGCTATCTAAAAAAATTCTTGGAAGCTCCGTTGCACATGCGCAGAGCCTTGGTTTTGATCGAATCCTATTGTCTTTTCACTATCGAGCTGGTTTTTTAAGTACAGCAAGTGTCGGGAATCATACCAGCAACCAAGCTAGTGCGCACCCACATCAAAATCAACCCTATCGAGTCAACCAAGCCCAATCTTATTCGACATCTGACATGCCCGTCATCCTTCCGAACTACAATTCAGATTTGGGTAAATATGTAGAAGGTATTGCAAAAATTACCACCAAAGAATCTACCGGACATACAAAGAACCACCGCGGATTCAATCAGTCTGGAACCAATCTCGCATCCATGGCAGCGGCGGCCTATCAGGGCTCAACCACAATCACCAACCCCCTGGTATTTGGAGATATGGGTTCCTTTGAATTCAATTCCCCCAATGCGGAAACTCAGCTCAGCAACGTCACCAATATTGCCAATTTCGTCAATCAGTTCGAACAAAAGATATTTAAAGCAGGTGATGGCTCTACCATCAGCCAAGCTGTGATGAGTGACTTTGCAAATGTGATTGGAAGTCGCTTTGAAAGTGATATCATCAAAGCTGTGAAACAGGCCGGAGCTGATGTTGCAATTGCAGCAGATAAAAGCGCCAGATCCCTCATGGCTCAAAGTATCGCAGATCAACTCAATCCCAACTCCAGCTACAACCAAAGCTTTAAAAATGCAATGCTCAATGGTCTTCCCTCTGAACCCGGAAGACTAGAAACCATTCTTAGCCCTGTAGATGCCATCATTACCGGACTTCGTGCCATTCAGGCTGGGATCACTCCGCCAGCAATGGCTGTTCTCTTTCAATTTAGAGATTCACACCAGTTTACACGATCGGCTGGAACCGCTCCCAACACCAATGGCCTGGGCTATGCGACAGCAGACATGGGTCACTATATTGCTATGCTTCAGTACAACTTGTTTGAAATTCTTACAGGTTCACGCAGCATTACAAACCCCGTCTCCAGTCCCATTCCTGGAAAAACAGTTGCGGAAGCTCTGATCAATATCGAAATCTCCGAATTTGCGCGATCCATTAAAGTCAATGGAGCCAGCAATACCAATGCAAGTATAGGAGACAATGGCGATGGCGAAAGCGATGTCATCAGAGTCAGTACACCCAGAGTCGTTGGAGATACAAACCCCTATTTCAAACCAGGTTCAAGAGGTGGCGTCACTTCTGGCGGCTCTGGCATCTATGTCAACCCCTCCACTGGACAAATCAACTCCTCTACAAAACCAGACGGTGGTTATGTCTTTGGGACTTTTGCAAAAATCCTGGGTCTACCGCAAATGGGAAAACCTCATATGACTGGGATCACAAAAAGTTAGTGCGGAGTATTGATCAAGTATGTTACTTTTATAGAACATGAAAAAAAGAGCTAGTACGCATATCCCTAGCCTCAGCTTGGTCTTTTTCCTGTGTTTGTATGCTGCAGGATGTTCAAAAATCAACTTATTTGACCTAGACCCAGATCGTTTTGCGGGGATTTGTAGCGACTCCGCCATCAGCTATGAGAATGAAATTGCGCCTATCTTTTCCTCTCAAGGATGTACCAGCAGTGGATGTCACGGCTCAGGAACTTCGAGTGGCGCCATCAATGGAGGACTCAACCTCGATCCATCCGATGGGGAAGGTGCCGAGTCCAATACTGATATCATTGCAAAAATTGAAAGCGATTACATTGATTCAGGAGATATTTCATCGAGCCTAATTCTTACAAAACCTCTAGATGAAGCCGCAGGTGGCGTATCACACCTTCCTCCCGCAATTTTTGATAGTACCTCTGATACCAACTACCAAAAAATTCTATGCTGGGCCATTCAGAACTTTGAAGAAACCACACTTACAGCAGACCTTTGCAAGCTCTCGACAGACTTGATCCCTCAGTTTTCGACGCAGGGATGTACAACCTGTCATGACAGTATGCCTATGGGAAATGATTTAGACCTAACTCAATCTTCGAGTGCCCTGAGAACAGACTTGTTGGGACGAACAGGGGTTGTTGTGAGCGGTGATGCAGATGCTTCCTCACTTGTAGATCCCGAAAGCCGCGTTAGCGGGCACCCAAACATAGCAGACTTGGATACAGAATATACAGAATTTGTAGAGTGTTGGATCAATGTAGGTGCGCCAGACAATTAAGAGCGAAAACCTTTCCCAACAAAAAAAATCTCTTTGCTCTGTCTTCTCGTTGCTTCTGGTCTCTGAATTTTGCAAAAAGAAAAATGTTTTTTGAGTAGCTGTGAAAAGTTTTGACTTTCGGACCCCTGATACATCTTACATACAAATGAACCTTGCTCTTCCAAGGTCAAGCAGGCAATGTCCAAAGCTTTCATGCACAATTCATAAGACTTGATATGATCTCGATCTCGATCTCCTGAGGTTTGCGGAGCGATGTCACTGCATACGCATCCAAACTTGCCATAAAACTGTGTAAATTCCTGCGCTAAGGTCTGAAACAAATCCTTCTGTAAAAAAGTCACTCGATTGTCGGCAGGAATCTTTAATGGATTGAGGTCAATAGCTACAACTCTGCCTTTGGCATTCATTTTTTTCAAATGATATTGAAGCCACGAACCCGGAGCAGAACCCAAATCCAATACCACTCCCTCTTTTGGAACAAGATCGAATTTTACATCGATTTGTTCCAATTTGTAATAAGACCTCGCTACCAAACCATCTTTTTTTGCTTGTTTTTGAAATGGATCTTTTTTAAAGAAACGATCTTTCATTCCAATTTACCAGTTGGTTCCAATCCAAAAACCCAGAGACTTTTCTCCAAGCAAACCTTGGTTGAATCTAAATATAATTCCAAACGAAGTAGGAATGTTTACAAAATATCCAAAGGAATATCGCACATCCATATCCTCGTCATTGTTCCACGCATCACCCACATCTGTATAGACCCCCGAGCGAACATCAAAAAATCGAGTTAAAAATCCAAATACCTGATCCAGAGGATCAAAAAGTTTTGCTCCAATAAAATCAAATACCGGCAATCGGACATCTTGACTCAAGACCCAATAGTTTTGCCCTGCCAAATCTTCAAAAGGCAATCCTCTAAAGGTAATATTCCCACCCATAATATAGATATTGGAAACATTTCCCTGACTTGTTCCTCCCACAAGTCTATGAGCAAGACCAAAACGAGGCAGGAGTTGCTTGTATAACCTAAAGTCAATATTTGCATCAAAATTCGAAAGCTCTCCACCCTGGGTATCTAGCCCAGCTTC
>JAGRAX010000021.1:9074-24630 GCA_020434365.1 Bdellovibrionales bacterium | reverse complement strand
TTATATAAGGCGTCATCATGTCTAGAGGGAACTACGTATCGTTTCGTCGAAGAAGGCGTAGGAGAAAGACTTTTGTATTTTTTCTCTTGTTGTCCGTGCTGTGGCCCAAGCCCTATCAGCCAAATGCCACGATGGATCTGCCCCTGCCCACATATGCGCAGGCTCAGAAAAGGACCAACATTAGCCCCTTTGATGACCTCATCAAAAAATACTCTCAACGTCACGGTTTTGATTGGAGGCTGATTGCGGCGCTTATTGCAACAGAGTCTTCGTTCAATCGAAATGCGATTTCTAAGGTCGGCGCGCAGGGGCTCATGCAGCTGATGCCTTCGGTACAACAGGATCAAGGTATCGACAATGCCTTTCATCCGGAAGAAAACATCAAAGCGGGCGTGGCTTATTTTAGAGAGCTCTTGGGAAGGGTGCAGGGTCGAAGTGTTGAGGATCAGATTAGCTTTGCACTCGCAGCCTACAATGGTGGAATCGGTCACTTGATCGATGCTCAGAGCATTGCCAGAAAGTGGGGCAAGGATCCCTATCGCTGGTCTGTGATCAAAAAAATCTTCATTGAAATGGAGGACCAACCCAAGGTTCGATCTATGGGGCGCTACGGGTATGTGCAGGGTCGTTCGGTTGTCGCCTATGTAGATAAAATCATGTACCGCTACCAAGATTTTCGTCAGGATTTACCTGAAGTTCCACAAATCAAACTATAAGATCTTGTCGTCTAGCTTGTTTTCGGTGGGCGCAAGGCATAGATCTCTCCATTGTCGGTGGAAAAGTAAATGTGCTCATCTTTACTCTCCATCACATTGCGGATACGTTTCCCTAGATGTTGGAGCATCCTATCTTCTTTTCTCTCAATGGCAGTGATTTGGTATAAACGATTGAGGTGGCGATGGGCCAAAGCCCCTGAAAAAAAAGACCCCTTCCACTGTCGAAACTGGTTTCCGTGATACATGATCAAACCAGAAGGTGCGATGGAAGGTACATAATAATACTCGGGTTGCTCCATGCCTTCCATTTCTGTTATGCCCTCTCCGACTTTGGGACCATGATATTCCCTTCCATAGGTGATGACAGGCCAGCCGTAATTGCCGCCTTTTTTGATTTGGTTGATTTCATCTCCTCCTCTCGGACCGTGCTCCTGCTCCCATAGAATCTTGGTATACTTGTCATAGAACAGTCCTTGAATGTTTCGGTGACCATAAGACCAGATTTCGGGCCTTGCATTTTTTTGCGAAATGAAGGGATTGTCTTCGGGGATGCTACCGTCGAGGTTGAGTCGAAGAACTTTCCCCATATGATTGTCGAGTGTTTGTGCGAGATCCCTCTGTCCACGATCCCCTACACTGAGAAAGAGATGGCCCTGGTGATCGAAACGCACTCGACTTCCGAAGTGGTGTGTGGTGGGCCAAGAAGGCTGCGCCGTAAATAGCTCTTCTAAGGAAGTTAGTTGCTCGCCTTGAACCTTGGCTCTGGATAACCTTGTGGAATACAATCCAGGAGAAGTTTCGCAGGCATAGGTAAAATAAATCCATGGGCTTTTCGAGGCTTTAGATTTAATTTGAATGTCCAGTAGACCTCCTTGCCCTTGATGAACTACGGGGGGTACGCCTGTGAGCTTCTGTATGCTGGCATCTTTTGGGTTATAGATTTTGATGTTGCCTTCTCGCTCAGTAAAAATGATCCGACCATCCAAAAAATCATCCATGCCCCAAATGATTCCCTGACCCGATACAAGAAGGTCCTGTGTATAACTTTTGGAGTCTTTTTGAAAAGCTTCTCGTAGACTCTGGGAACAGCTTCCGAGAGATGAACTTACAAGAAGTACAAGTGCAAATATTTTCTCAAACCATGGATTCATATAAGCTCCCGCGCTGTAATTTGCCCTGTCTAAGAGCCTTTGTGTAAAATTCGTATTAAATGCCGCGCCCGATGTAGAGTAAAGTTGAGTTTCACATTTGTCCAGAAAAGCCAAATCTAGCCCATACGTCCAAAAACCTACGTGTACCCAATTTGGCCAAGCTTTCCGTAAAGAGCCCATAACTTAGGCGATGCGGGGCGTACTCGCCCATAGTCAGGCCAATTTTGGCCCAGAGCGTCTTTCTAAGTATTTGAAATGATTGATTTCAAGCATGGCACGAAACATGCTTTTTACATGGGCATGAGGAAACAAATGACAAGCCTGATCTTAAGCCTAGTGAGCATGGTGGCTTGTGCTTCCTATGAGCCAGAACAGAGAGTTCAAGAGCTTCTGGTTCAGGGCTTTGAATCTACAAAGCTTGTGCACCCCAACCTTTCAGAGACACAGTTCGAGGCTCTGCAAACACTTTCGGGTTTGGGAGAGCCTGGTGCTCAGGTTCGAGTGTTTCATCATGAAAAGGTCTTGTGTGCCAGTGCTGTCAAAGCCAGTGGCGTATGGTCATGCAAACTCAAAGAAAATCTATCAGATTCTAGCGACGGTATGATCGAAGTTCAGGTTCAAAAAGATGCGTACAAACTTACCAAAAGTTTTTATGTCCCCTTCTATCGTGTGACGTTTGAACCAGAGAAGACTTTTGGACCTACACATTCAAACACATCTAAAGCATTCTTGATTTAGAACTAAGCCGAAAAAACTATAGGGCTTTACTCCCTACAATTTTATATTCTACTCCTTCATCATTTCGATGCGTTTCATACAAATAGAGGTCAGAAACTCTGAAAGTTTGATGTGGCCAGGGATGCTTAGACAAACGCGCATGTATGTTTGCAAGCTCTGAAACCTCCATGCTTCCAAGGTTACGTGCAAAGGTAAGATGAGGTCTAAGCAAACGATGTTGTGAATGGTTTTGAATTTTTTCCTCTAGAGTCTGATCCAATACATTTTTAAGTTTTTGTAGAGAGTTTTTTGGAGATGTAAACTCTAAAGCTATGGCTCTGGGATTTCTCTCCCCAAAAAAACTCCATCCGATGGCTTGAAGATCAATGGAAAATTTTGGAACTTTGTCAAAGACTTCCAAGAAACTTTTTTTTTGCAAAAGGCTACAATGACCCAAAAATTTTAAGGTGATGTGATAGTTCTCTGCTCGAATCCATCGAATGGCATCATGAGAAAAATCTTGTTGAACCGAGAACAAACACTTTTGAAATGATTTCAAAAATATTGGATCCAATCCAAAACCAAAAAACATTCGGTGAAGAGTTTGATGCGTTTCTTTCTCCAGCACCTGTTTTAGTCTTCGATGGTTTGAATGTCCACCTGTCCTAGGATCTGAGCCTGACAAGCCAGGCGACAGTTTGCTTTGCTTGCGTAGGTTTCGAGAAGGTCTTGCTCCTCAGGAGTGATGCTAGATAAATTTTCCATTCCCGATCGGACATGCACCATACAAGTACTGCAACTAGCAGATCGACAACTCCAGGGAATTTCATCTAGACCCAAGCGATCGCAAAGCTCGAGAAGACTTTCATTTTTTTTCCCTTCAAAGGATGTTCCGTTGATTGTGATTTTCATAGTTTTTAATCCCCATGTTACTTGAGAGCAGCTCTGTAGAAAAGACGCGAAGCTCCGGTCTATTCATGAAATGCTTTTTACGTTGACAAGAGCATAGGCCACGATGGAAAATAGGACTCTTGTCTTTGCTCCAAAAACTTCTTCTCAAAATGCCGCAGCTCAAAGCGTCTGATCTTCACATTAGTGCAGACATGCCTCCTATGATTCGCATCAACGGTGTGCTCAAACCCATGGCCAAAGAAAGCTTAGCACCTGAAAAAACCAAAACCATGATTGCGGGAATGCTTACGCCTGATCAGCTCAAGCGTTTTCAAGCGACACGGGATTTGGATTTTTGCTATGAGATCAAAGGAGTGGGTCGTTATCGCGCCAATGTTTTGCAACAGAGAAAAGGCTTTGATGCCGTTTTTCGTTTTGTTCCACCAGAAATTCCTACTAAGGAGCAGTTTCGCATTCCTCAAAAAGCTTATGATTTGATTGATCTTCATCAGGGTTTGGTCTTGGTCACAGGAGGTACGCGAAGTGGAAAGACCTCTACTTTGGCTTCGATGATTGAGTATGTAAATCAAACGCGCAAGGCGCACATTTTAACGATCGAAGATCCCATTGAATATGTTTTTCCAGAAGGAAAGTCTTTGATCAATCAACGTGAAATTACCAAACACACAAAATCAGCTGCCAACGCACTCAAAGCAGCCTTGCGACAAGATCCAGATATCATTGTAATTGGAGAAATGCGCGACTTGGAAACCATTCAATTGGCGATCTCAGCGTCAGAGACAGGACACTTGGTGGTGAGCACCTTGCAAACGCAAGGCGCGCACAAAACCATTGATCGCGTTGTGGATTCCTATCCCGCAGGACAAGCCAACCAAATTCGTACCATGCTTTCTGAATCTTTACGTGGCGTGATTTCGCAGCAGCTCATTCCAAGAGCAGACGGGACAGGCATGGTTCTGGCAGCGGAAATTTTGATTTCAAATTTGAGTTTGGCCAACCTAATTCGCGATGCAAAAACTTTTCAAATCCCATCCATCTTACAAACGGGAAAAGCCCTGGGCATGAAAAACATGGAAGCTGCATTGATGGAACTGGTTCAAGAAAATTTGATCACCAGGGAAGAAATGATCAAGCGCCTCCCCAAAAAAGAAAGACGTGCAGGGGGTGAAGAATAAGCCATGGCTGTCCTAGATCAATACTTGATTCGTATGAAAGATGAAGGCGCTTCGGACTTGCATCTTTCTACAGGCAGACCCGCAATGCTGAGACTCAAGAGCGAAGTGGTCCGAATTTCTGAAAAAGCCTTGTCTCACGATGATTTATGTAAAATTTTATTTGAGATCATGAACAAATCTCAAATTGAAAAAGCAAAGAGCAATTGGGATGTAGATTTTGCTTATGCGATTGAAGGCGTGGCGCGTTTTCGATCCAATGTTTTTTACAATCACCGAGGCATTGGCGCTGTGTTCCGAATCATTCCAGCTGACATCATTCCTTTGGAAAAACTCAACCTCCCTCCCATCGTGACAACACTTTCAGAACTCAATAAAGGCATGGTATTGGTGACAGGACCCACTGGGAGTGGAAAATCCACGACCTTGGCTTCAATGATTGATCACATCAATACAAACATTGGGGGACACATCATCACAATTGAAGATCCCATTGAGTTTGTTCACCCTCCTAAGAAAGCCTTGATTACGCAGCGAGAAGTGCACAATCATACAAAGAATTTTGCCAATGCCCTCAAAGCCGCATGTCGTGAGGATCCAGATATCATTTTGGTTGGAGAGATGCGAGATTTGGAGACCATTCGCTTGGCGCTCTCTGCAGCGGAGCTGGGCGTTCTGGTTTTTGGTACGCTTCATACCAACAGCGCGTCCAAAACCGTGGACCGGATCATTGATACTTTTCCCGAAGAAGAGCAAAACCAAATTCGTTCCATGCTTTCAGAGTCTCTCAAGGGGGTTATTGCTCAGCAGCTTCTTCGAACGAAAGATGGAAAGGGCCGCTGCGCTGCCATTGAAGTGCTAGTAGGGGGAACGGCTTTGGCTTCGATGATTCGAGAAAATAAAACAACGCAGATTGCCTCCATGATTCAGACTCGATCTGGTGAAGGCATGATCTCCATGGATAAATTTTTGATGAAACTCATCCAAGAAGACAAAATCACCAAGCAAGAAGCCCGCTCGAAAGCCCACGACAAAAAACTCTTTTTAGAACCCGGCGAAAAACTCGACCCCAACGAACATTAAAGCATCGTAGGCCGCCAACTAGGGATTGCACTCCACCTAGGATTGAACTATAGGCTTGTAGCAGTATGGATCAATTGCGGGTCACAGAGATTTTTTATAGTTTGCAGGGAGAATCCACGCAGTCTGGAAGGCCTTGCATTTTTGTCCGTTTGACGGGCTGCCCCCTCAGATGCAGCTATTGCGATACAGAATACGCTTTTACAGGAGGACAACACATGTCCTTCGATCAAGTACTGGAAAAAATTCAAAGCTATCCCTGCAATTTGGTCGAATTGACGGGGGGTGAACCCTTGGCGCAGCCCTCTGCCTATACTTTTTTAGAATTTTTAGCTGATAAGGGATATGAACTCATGCTTGAAACCAGCGGAGCCTATCCGATCCAGAATGTTCACAATAAGGTCAAAATCATTATGGACCTTAAAACACCCAGTTCAAAGGAAGCGCATCGAAATCTTTGGGAGAACATTCAGTATTTGAACATAGATAAGGACGAGGTGAAATTTGTTGTGGGCTGCCAAGAGGATCTGGATTATGTATCCCAAATCAGTCAAAAATATCAACTTCATGAAAAAGCCAGGCTTTTGGTTTCCCCTGTTTTTGATTCCATAAATTTAGCTACGCTTGCCACATGGGTGATGGATCAAAAACAACCCTTTCAAATGCAATTGCAAATGCACAAATACATTTGGGATCCAGAGACACAAGGCGTATAAAAATATGACGGACATGATGGAATTAAAAATCAATTTTACAATCGAAGCTGCGCATTGGATGGATAGCTTTGAAGAAGGGCATCCCAATCGTAGACTTCATGGACACAGTTATATCGGAACGCTTGTGTTAGAGGGTCCATTGGGTGATGATGGAATGGTGATGGAATTAGAAAAAGTTCAGGCCGCATTGGATCCTATCGTCAAAGAGTTTGATCATCACTGCCTCAATGACAAGCCCGAGATGAAACATACGAGCATGGAATATTTGGCCTATGTTTTGTATCAAAAATGCAAAGAGAAAATTGAGCATACGCGTGCCATTGAATTGCAAAGGCCAAGCTTGGCGATGTCTGTGAGGTATCCTTCCAGATGAGTGTGCGAAAGGCTTTGGTGTTATTTTCTGGTGGTCAGGATTCTACGACCTCTCTTTGTTGGGCCAAAGAAAATTTTGATCAAGTTCAGGCCATGACTTTTGACTATGGCCAAATTCATCATGTTGAACTCTCCTGCGCAAAAAGCATATGTGAAATCCTTCACATCGAACAAAACATTGTAGATCTTACTTTTTTGGCAGGATTTTCAGACAATGCTCTGACAAAGCCTTCTGTTGAAATCAGTATGAAAGGAACACATGGGGATCTTCCTTCAACTTTTGTTCCTGGAAGAAATGCACTTTTTTTGACTGTGGCGGGCGCCTACGCAAGTGCAAAGGGCATGGATCACCTTGTGATCGGAGCATCCCAAGTCGATTACTCTGGATACCCTGATTGCCGAGAGGAATTTCTTCGCTCGCAGGAAAAAACCCTTTCACTGGCTTGCGATCAAAATATTTTGATTTATCATCCTCTTCTTCACTTAAGCAAAGCACAAACCTTTCACATGGCCAAAGAACTAGGCGCTTTGGATTTGGTCATTGAGCATTCTCATACCTGCTATCGCGGAGATCGAGAGCATCTACATGTTTGGGGTTATGGCTGTGGTCAATGCCCGGCTTGTGAGCTAAGAGAAAAAGGATTTCAAGAATATCAAAACCAATATAGTTCCATAGAAAGAGAGAACACTCATGGCGATAGCTGAAGGAAAAACCTTACCTTTTAAAGATCCAAAAACCGTGGATACGAGCATTTTAGAAACCTTCCCCTATCAGGGTCCCAATCAATGGATTCGCTATACCACAAATGAGTTTTCAGCAGTTTGTCCGTTTTCCGGTCTGCCTGATTTCGCTACGGTTGTAGTTGAATACATTCCCGATCAATACTGCGTGGAATTGAAATCTCTAAAATACTATTATCTCTCCTATCGTGATGTGGGAATTTTCCAGGAAGACATGACAGCAAAGGTCTATCAAGATTTGGCGCAGCTTCTCAAACCCAAAGAATTCAAACTTACGGTGACCTATCAGACTCGTGGGGGAATCGATACAGTCACCAGCATTGACAGCAAAGATCAATAAATTCTTCTTGACGAATCTTTATACGATAGCGTAGCCATCACAGCATGAATCGAATGTGGATGTCATGCATATGTGTTTGTTTGTGTTTCATGTTTTCGTCGGCCTTTGCGCAAGCAAAAAAAACCATCGAAAATGCTTCCCAGCTGCCCTCGCTTACCCATCAATATGCATTCAATCTACAAAAGGATTTGCAAGGAGATTGGAAAAACATTTATCAGGATTCGTATGCTGCGGTCATAAGATCTCTGGCTCAGCAGATTATTGATACGCATAAAAAAGATTTAAATGAATATGAATTTACAGATCCTTCCAGTCTGAAATCATATTGGGGACGAATGGGTATCAGTTATTTGATTGTCAAAGATCCCCAATCTTATTTGGATTTGATAGATCAGAGACTTCAAATTGAAAGCAACACCCTGGTCAAACAAACGCTTGCCTTGTATTATCGAGCTTTTGCCTTATATCAATTGGGAACCCATCAAAGTTTTAAAAGTGCTCTTGAGGCACTTTTAGACCAAGCCAATCCTCAAGTTGTATCCGAAACCATTACGGAATATGCGGCTGTAGCCGAAAATTTTTCTTTCTCCATTACTCAGGATGGAGTTTTATCTCGTCTGAATGTCATGGAGCTCAATCAAGATGTTTCTACGGTGGGGCTCTCGGTTGTGATGAATTTGATTTCTTTGTATGCCTACAAAGAAATATATTCAACCCATGTTGAAGACTATGCAAAAATTTTGCGCAGCTATGTGCTCAAACATCAAGATTCACAAACTCAAAGTATCTATGAAAGTATTTCAATTGAAGGCCTTCCAGGTCATCCTGTTTTGATTGGGATTATGGATAGTGGCGTGGCTCCAGGCATTTTGGATATTCCCTTATGGAAAAATTCTTTAGAAGAAGAAAACGGGATAGATGACGACGAGAATGGATTTGTAGATGACCTTTATGGTCCAGCCTTTGATCTAGACAATCGAAAAAGCTCTTCTATTCTTTTTCCCATAGAGCAGCTCTTAGAGCCAATAGATATAACACTTTTCGAGTTAGAAAAATATTACTTGGGCTACCATCAAAACTTGCACGGAGAAGGTTCAGAATATGTTGAGTTTTTTTTGGAATCCAAAGAAGCGTACCATCAGAAATTTCAAAACACTCAGCCTAGTTTTTCAGAACTTTTGAAAGCCTACGAAAATTATAGTCATGGAACACATGTTGCAGGCATTGCTGTTGCGGGCAACCCTTTTGCGAAAGTATTGCCAGGCAGAATTACTTTTTCTTATGCTTCAAAGGGGCCCAAACCTACAATCGCTTCCGCGCTTCGAGAAGCAAAAATGTATAAAGACATTGTCGAGTATATGAAACATGAAGGCGTCAAGGTCGTTAACATGAGTTTTGGTGATTCACTTCAAGGCATCATAGATCGATTGGAATTGCATGGGATATCAAATGTAGCGTACAGAAAGAAACTTGGACGAGTCATTTTTTCCATTCTCAAAAGAGGTTTTTCACAGGCGATTTCTAGTGCACCTTCTATTCTCTTTTTCGCAGCAGCGGGAAATGCAGCCAATAACAATGAGTTTGATGAAATCATCCCCAGCAGTTTGATCTTGGACAATCTGGTGACTGTAAGTGCGACAGATGCGCAAGGCCAAATCACAAGCTTTTCGAGCACGGGCAAAGTAGACCTATTCGCAAATGGATATTCTGTGGAAAGCTTTCTTCCTGGAGGTGAAAGTGTGATGCTTTCGGGAACCTCTATGGCCTGTCCCTGGGCCGTAAACTTGGCAGCCAAAATCTGGGCTCTTTACCCTGAACTGGAGGTCTCCCAAGTCAAAGAACTGATTCTCAAGTATGCAAACGTCGTGGATCAAGATCAAAAACAAATTCGAACTTTGGACATGATGGCGAGTCTAGAAGCAGCAAAAAATATCTCCTTGAATCATTGATCTTGCCATCATTTGTGATTTAATTCGGAGCATGAGAAAAAACATTTTTACATATATTGCGTCGATTCTTTTAACCTCTAGTCTTAGTGTACCGGTCTTTGCAGCTGTCCAGTTGCCTGCTTTGGACAAAAGCCCTGCAGACATCAGCACATTTCGGACAAAGACAAATGATACTATTGCCAAAGTGATCTATGGTCGCCCCCAAGTCAATCAGAGAAAAATTTTTGGAGATGTCGTTCAGTATGGAAAGCTATGGAGAACTGGAGCAAATGAAGCCACTGAAGTGACTTTTTACAAGGACGTAAAAGTGAACGAAACCAAAATCACCGCTGGAACCTATACGCTTTTTACGATTCCCAATCAGAACCAGTGGACAGTCATTTTGAACAAAAAGCTCAACCAATGGGGCGCATCTACCTATGATCAAACGCAAGATCTTCTTCGTTTTACGGTAGCGCCTCAAACCAAAAACGAGACCGTCGAAGCTTTTACCATTGCCTTCGAAGAAGGAAAACGTAAACAGGTGGATATGGTATTGGCTTGGGAAAACACCTTGGTGACCATTCCGATTCAGTATTAATACCTACAACAGATCATTTTAAAAGCTCCAATCACGTAAAGTGTTGGAGCTTTTTTTATAGAATCATTAGGTGAGCGTGAGCTTTTTTTGTGCAAGATAGCGCTCAATTTCATGGAGGACCTCTTCACATTGCGCTGCATTTTCTCTCAAAGCTTCATTTTCTAGTTCTATGGCTAGTGTTTCTAAATATCCAAATCCGTAGGGCGCTGAAAAATCAATCCACTTGTGTGCAATAGAAGACAGAGTTTCAAAGTCTCCCTCTCTATGTGCGCGTTGAATTTCTAAGAGTTCTTGTAAGCGCTTTTGTAAAAATCTTGGAACCTGAGCCTCAAATTCCGGATTTGCTGGAGCCTCTTGGAAAGGCAGTTTTTCAGAATCACTCACTCACGAACATTGTACTACAAAATAAAAAAATTTAGCCCTGTTTTTTTACCCAGGACATACACCAAGCTTTGGCGGGAACATTGTAATTTTGCATAAGGCTACATGCTCCATAATTTCCTTCCGTAGCAGCTTTGTAAAATTGACAATTGTCACAAAATTGCCCGTTTCCAGCCGTGCCCATTTTGTCAACACGTAGCGTGCTCGGAACCAGAGAAGCCTGCGTCGCATATTTGAGATTGGCTGCCATGGCATTGCCTTCGGGGACTCCATTGGGGATTGTTGTCTTAACAACCGAAGATTTTTTGCTACAGCTCTGTAACAAGGCCATCCCACTTGCGGTGCCAAGAATGGCCAAAAATCCTGAAAAAAACTGTCGACGGCTGATGTGCTTCATAAATAGATATCTATGTCTTTGAAAAGTTTTTGTAAAGATTGATCTATGTACAAATGCTTCAAAAATAGACATTTTTGAAGAGTACAGAGAAAAGGTACAAGTCTCGTATGAGCGCAATGGAAAAAGCTACTTTGGGTGGCGGATGTTTTTGGTGTGTGGAAGCGGTCTTTACACAGATTCGCGGGGTTCAGGCGGTGGTTTCTGGGTACATGGGGGGAGCTTCGGAGCAGCAGCCGACATATCAGGAAGTCTGCACAGGGCAAACGGGTTTTGCAGAGGTTGTCGAAGTAGAGTTTGACTCTTCCGTGTTGTCGTATATCGACGTTCTCGAGATTTTTATGCTGAGCCATGACCCAACCACGCTCAATCGTCAAGGTGAGGATGTAGGCACGCAGTATAGATCCGTAGTTTTTTATCATAGCGAAACACAAAAAAAAGAGGCCCAAGATGTGCTGCAAAGGATGCAAGATCATTTCCCACAGGATATTGTAACCGAAATCTCGCCAGCAAAAATTTTCTTTCCAGCTGAGGACTACCATCAAAATTATTACGCGCAGAATCCAAACCAACCTTACTGCGCAGCTGTGATTACGCCCAAGCTTGCAGCGGTACGAAAAAAAATTTCAGATCGATTGAAATCATAATGTAGCAATTTTGCCTTTGTGCTCACTAGGTTCCACAAAAAGTAGCGGTGATTCTTTCTTCTTTTTTGGGACTTTGGCTATAACTTTCTTTTCCTTCTTGCTGCGTAAAAGGCCTCGAAAGAACACCCAGCATTTCTCTAAATGGTGTGTGGTCTCCTTGATACGCGCTTTCGATGACCTGCTCTATTTTATGGTTTCTAGGAATGTACAAAGGATTGCTACGATGCAGATCTTTTGTGATCTTTTCTATACTTTCTTCCTCTTGAAATAGTTGCGCCTTCCATACCTTAACGAATTCTTTGAGCAGTTCATCCTGAGGGAAAGAAGCTTCCGAGGATAATAAGAAATCCAAATTGCGAAAAGACAAGGTAAAATCCAAGTGATGTTTTTGTAGATAACTCATCCATATTTTGATGAGCTCTCGATGTTGTCTCCAGTTTTTTTCTTCCAATCCCAATTTCATGCTCATCACTCGGGCGTAATGCTCTTGATAGCAAGCCATAAAATCCTGGAGCTTGAGCTCAAATGTCTGCGCAGCGGACTCTTGTTCTGATTCCGGATAAAGCAAGAGCAAAGCTCGTGCAAGGCTTGCAAGATTCCATTGCATGATCACGGCTTGGTTTTGATAGGCGTATCGCCCATAGTGATCGATAGAGCTAAAAACTTTTTTTTCATCGAACTCATCCATAAAAGCGCAAGGACCATAGTCGATCGTGATTCCAATAGCGGAGCTATTGTCTGTATTCATCACTCCATGAATGAAACCCAGACCCATCCATTTTGCAACGAGCCTAGCTTGCCTCTCACTCAAAGCCGTAAAAAATTCTAAAGGAAGATGATCTGATCTAGGATCAAGCTCTGGGTAAGAACGTTTGACAACATACTCTAATAGAATTTTCAGATGCTTAACTTGTCCCCTAGCTGCGAAATGTTCAAAGGAACCTATACGAATCAGACTCTGGGCCACGCGAGTAAAAATTCCTCCAGCTAGGGGCTGCTCTCGATAGACGAGATCCCCAGTCTCTACCGCAGCCAAACTTCGTGTGGTTGGGATACCCAAGGCATGCATGGCCTCGCTGATCAGATATTCCCTGATGACAGGTCCCAAGGGAGATCGACCGTCGCCTCCTCTTGAAAACTGCGTCCGGCCTGAACCTTTGAGTTGGATGTCATAGATTTTTCCATCCTCTCCTGAGACTTCAACCAGAACATGAGCCCTACCGTCTCCAAGGCCTGGATTGAAATGTCCAAATTGATGACCCGAATAGGCCATGGCTAGAGGAATCGATTTTGGATCTTGAAGGTTTCCAGAAAAAACCTGTGCTCGTTGTCGCAAAGAGGCATCATCAAGCTCAATCCCCAAAAATGTTGCCAGAGGCTGATTCCATTCAATAAGTTTCGGCTCTGTGGAGACTTGAGGAGAAATTTTTTGATAAAATTCCTGTGGCAGCTGGGCGTAAGAATGTTGAGCTCGAGAAAAGATAGACTTCATTTGATGTAAAGCTTGTACGCCATGGAAATGCCTTGTCAATCTTCTATATTTTGGACCTTGTTTTATAGATCTTAGCAATGATACATAGCCTACACCTACAAATGCTCAAACAAGCTGCTCATAAAATTCAATTGTACTTGGATCTTGATTTGGATTCAAAAGCTGTGTTTCGGGCAGGTCTTGCCATTGGGGGGACTTTGCTCATTTCTTTGCTGGTTTGGGTCAATCGAGATCTCATTGAGACCTATTCGTATGCTAGTTATAGTATGGTGCTGCTTTTGTCCGTGCTCACACATCTTACAGTGGTTTTCCCCGCACCTACCTATGCGGTAGCTTTATCGATGGGTTTGGTGCTCCATCCCATTTGGGTGGGAATCATCATGGGTCTGGGGGCGGGCCTGGGAGAGTCTTTACCGTATGCGATGGGACGGTTCGGGTTTTCGAAAGAAAAAATCCAAAATCACCTTCTTTTGAAACTTAAGAACAAAGCCTTTATGAGTGTTTTTGTGATGGCCGTACTTCCCAATCCCCTCTTTGATCTCGCGGCTATCGCTTCAGGTAGTTTGAGAGTTTCCTATCCCATTTTTGTCAGCGCGACGATCTTAGGGAAAAGCATCCGCTTTTGTCTCTTGGCTTTGATCAGTGCCAAGTTTCTAGGATAAAGATCTACAGATCAGACCACACGGCATATTCGTTGCCATGAGGGTCCGTAAAATGAAATCTCTGACCTCCAGGAAAAGAAAAAATCTCCTTCAGAATTTTTCCCCCTGCAGTCTTAATTTTTGATTGCGTCTGTTCTAAGTCTCGACTGTAAAAAACCAGGAGCGCACTGCCATGTTGGCTTGTTGATTGTAGATCAGATCTAAAAAATCCTCCATCAAGACCCTGATCCGAAAAGGCGGTGTAGTCAGGCCCATAGTTTACAAAGGTCCAGGAAAAAACCGTAGAAAAAAACTGCTTGGTCTTCTCCAAGTCCGCACAAGGCAGCTCTACATAGTTGATTTTCTCATGATGCTTTGGATCTGTACTCATGTTATTTATCCATATACTCAATCTCTACTTTTGCAATATTGATATTTTGATCAAACAACTCATGAAGGTTTTGTTCTATTTCAGTGATACGATCTGCACTTAGGTATACATAGAGATTTTTTTGTTTGAAAGATGCATCTTCGGGGGTGTTTTCAAGAATCTCGAGAGTGGAACAAAAAAAAGAATAAATATTTTGTGATATAATTTCGTATCTTTTTGTGTCAATTTCATCGGTCCACTGGTCATATATGTTATAATCAGTTGTCACAGTCTGAAATAGGGATAGTGCTCTTTGCTTTATTTCTTTCTTGTTCTCAAAGTCTATATTTTCGATGCTGTAAAGAAAATATTTTTCAAGAAAATCTTTGAGTTGAGCCATCTGATTAGACCCAGAAGAATCAAAAATGTTTTGATAAACAGTATCAAATTTTGAATGTTCATAATTTATGAGGACATTCTGAAATTCTTCTGAAAAGGGCATCTCAAAAGAATAATTTTCCTCATCAAAAAAAGATTTAAGAGTTTGAGATGTCTCAGGTAAAGAAAATGTGTACATTACAAATGATTTGAAATCCTCAATATGTGAATTAGAAATTATGATCTCTAGTTTCAAAGGGTTGTTCTGATAAATTTGAATTAGCTTAATGATTGTATCTATTCCATAGTTTTCTAAATTTTGCTTGATGGCAAAAGAATTCGATTGCTCAATATATTTTTTAACTATTTGTGGATGTAAAGAATTTTTCTTTTTTGAAAGAGCCTTGATGTGGGTTCCAATTTCCATGGTGTTTGATAATTTATGATATTCGTCGATGATGCTATGTAAGAAAAATTTTTTAGAATCATCAAAGCCATGTACAGACGCTGGATTGATATTGGGAAAACTAGAGGATTCTATAATTTTTTCTTGTTTTGGCGCATTTTTGCATGTGCCTTCCACGAAATAATCAAATTCATTTTTGAATTTCTCAACAGTATCCATCCAGTACGTTGCTCGATCATCTTCCCCAATCAGATGTATTGTGGCCAGTTTGTTTTTATCCAAACCTTGCGTGCAGCTCACGTGTTCTTGGGCTTTGCCGACAGAAGGAAAAAAAATCTGACTGCATAAAATTATCAGAAGAAAAAATGTATTCATAGCTTTTGCTTTTCGTGATTTACACA
>JAGRAX010000021.1:0-9064 GCA_020434365.1 Bdellovibrionales bacterium | reverse complement strand
CCCTATGCTGTTATTTCCCCAATGAACTGATATCTTTTTTATCGATGTTGATGTTGTTCTTTCCAAAGATAAAGAAGAGTTTGGCTTCTATATTATCAATGTGGTCGATTCCCAATCTTACATAAATGTCTTTTTGCCTAAAGGAAACTCCTTTGGGAAGACTTTGTTGAATTTCTATGGTGCTGCATAGAAAGGAGTAAATATTTTTAGCAATTTCTTGTTCGCGTAGTTCTGAAAGTTCTGACATCAATTCATTGTACGTAGATAAGTCTTTTGAATGATTCTGAATCATGGAACTGAACTTGTTATTCCATTTGTATTTATTTTGAGGATCTAAGATCTTGATTTGCTGCAATATTAGTTTTTCAAAAAAATCAATGAAAGCATCAATCATGCTATTTTCTTTTTTTTCAAAATTGTCCTGATAGGCGGCAACAAAAACCTCAAAATTATATTCCTCTATAGATTGATTCATTTTTTTGGGACTGGGTACCTCGAAAGAAAATTCCTCTTTTTGAAACAATTCTTTAACGGCAAGGGATGCCTTTGGAATTAATATGTTATTAGAGAACCATTCATAAAGCACTTCAAGCGCAAAAATTCCTATCTCATACTCATAATCAAGGGGGGTTTCTTGGTACATTTCAATAGATTCAAGGAGTTTCACTACGCCGTTTTCTTGTTCAAAATTTTGAAGGACAGGAGATGCCGACTGTAGAACGTATTCTTTGATGGATGCTAAGTTGCGTGGGCTATGGAGTTTGGCCATATTTTTTATATGTCTATCGAACTCTTTTGCAGTAAATAATTGATCGTACGCCGCGATAAGTCCCGCCATGATGTAAAAATCACTTTTTTCTGCGGGATGTACTGCGCCTGATTCTAGGTCCGGAAAAGAAGCCGAAATGAGATCCTGAGCTTGTTCTGGAGCATCTTTACATGCACCCTCTGCGAAATAATCTACAGAGCTACCCAAGTTAGAAGTTATATTCTCCCAGTATTTATCCGCTTTGGGTCCATGTTTTTCGCCAATCAGATAAATGGTAGCCAGTTTGCTTTTAGCCAAACCTTGCGTGCAGCTCACGTGCTGCTGCGCAAGTGCTGAAAATGATGAGAGCATTCCTATCATCAGTAAGAATAGAGAAAATTTTTTATAAGTGAGTTGAGCTTTGATAGACATGCAATTACCCTCCAGAGAAAAATTGATGCCTTGTAGCTATATAGTTTTTCACTTCGTTTCAAGTCCAAAAATTCAAGATGAACGCATCATGTGGGGCATGAATCAGAAATATTAAATAATTTTAATATCTTATGCTCTTCCACATTTTATGTGTAAAGAAGAGACTCAGGCCTAGGATCACAAAGCCCCCGCAGCAGAGCGTGAGATTGAGAGAAAAGTGATCCATGCTGTAGCCAACGATGGGCGCCATAGAAAAAAAAGCCAAGGAGCTCAAAAGGGACACAGCGGAATTGGATGACGATCGAATGCGAGAAGGAATTTTGGCATTAAACTGATGTAAGAGCGTAACGGAACTCACAGAAGACAGCAGCCCGATGGCGTAGATCAGAAGAATACTGGACCAAGATTTTTTTGTTAGCCCCAACCCTACCAACAATAAAGGCGCAAGGATTCCAAAGCAGAGAAGAATATGATCTGTGCGAAACTTTTTGACCAAATGTAGAATGAGCTTGGATGAAATGATGCAGCTTCCGGCGTATAGTGCCATGAGAATCCCGAAATAATTTGTGGAAATCCCCACGCTCATCCATTTTTTTTGAAAGATCCAAATCATCATACTGAGCAAGGCTGACCAGAGTACCAGAAAAAGCATGATCCAAAATGTGTCGTATTTTTTATGAACTACACTTCGGACGATCAAAAGGATATTTCGATACAGGTGTTGGGCTTTGATTTTGACTCCTGGAGTTGAGACCAAAGAAAGAGCCAGAAAAATAGGGAAGATGCTTTTGATGAGCTGCATCCATATGACTGAACGGTAGCCCCATATCATCAACAACGAGGAAAGAAGACTTCCAAGCATAAAACCGGCATGTTTGGCGATGTTTTTGTGAGAGAGTGCTTCTTCGTAGGAATGCTGTTTCTTTGAAGCCTTGATACTGTCATAAAGAAAAGAAACATCCGTTCCAGATTCTAGGCTTGCAGCCATTCCGATGCAGACTTCAAACAAAATAAAATGCAGGAGCGTGTTTGCCCACAAGAGAATAGAGTACCCCAAAAGGTAAAAGACAGCGGATAAGATCAAGGTGAATTTCTTCCCATAGATGTCACTGATATATCCTGCAGGCATTTCAAAAAGAGTCATAGAAATCGACAAACTGGCTTGGATGATGGCAATATCCGTCATCGATAAAGATATTGATGATAGATAAGGAACGATAATCGAAATAAACAGATTAAAACGAGTGAAAAATGTAAAAGCGTAGATTTTCCAAAGGTTGCTGTCCAAGCTTGGGTGAAATAGATATGATTTGATGTTTGCCAATGATATCTCTACAAATTGAAAGTCTATGAGAGAGCTATAGAAAGATTTGCAGAGAAGCAAGCATTTTAGATTTCAAGACAGAGAGAAAAATATGATGGAGCAAAATCAAAATATGATGCAAATGCCCGTATTATTTGTTGGGCATGGTTCCCCACAAAATATCACGCAAAGTAATCCATTCACAAAAGAGTTGGCGAGTTTGGGAAAAGCCATCACACCTAAAGCCATTTTGATGATCTCTGCGCACTGGATGACTGAGAAAATGATGCTTCAACAAGCAAGCCTTCAAAAACCTCTCTATGATTTTTATGGATTTCCTAAAGAGTTGTATGAAGTTGAGTATCTTCCTTCTGGATGGTCCGATGAGCAGTTGTCTTTATTACAACAAACGAAGCTTTCTTTCGATTTGATTCAAGATCGAGCTTTGGACCATGGCGTATGGGCGGTTCTTATGCACATGTATCCTGAGGCCAACATTCCTGTGGTTCAATTGAGTATGCCATCCGGTCTTTCCTTTTTGGAATACTTTGAGATCGGACAAAGACTACAAACTTTGAGACAAGAGGGCGTATTGATTGTAGGCAGTGGAAATATTGTTCACAATTTGGGTCAGATTGATTGGGCTCTCGATGCCGATCCAAAGCCTTGGGCCCTAGAGTTTGATCAAGAGGTCAAAAAAACTCTACAAGAAAACAACTTTTCAAGATTTTTAGATCCTGGTTTTGCGAAGCTCGAAAGCTTTCGACATGCCCATCCAACCACAGAGCATTGGATTCCATTGATGTATTGTTTGGGCGCAAATGATGAGAAAGATCACATCAGCTTTCACTGTGAGTTTTTTCAAAACGCCAGCATCTCCATGAGATCTGTTTTGTTTTCTTAAGAAGCGTGTGTATACGAAGGCAACGTCAATTTTCTAGAAAACCTTCTTCGTTGGTATAAGTATCGATGCAAGACTTTCCATCCAACGTATACTCAACTTTCATTTGATTGTAGCTAAAGGTCATATCTTTGAGATTTTTGTTTTGTGTACAAAATCTTTGAAGGGACTTTCCGTCAAGATCAAAATCTAAGGTGCAGGCACCGGGAAAACAAACAGTCAAATTGGATTCCTTTTCGAGTTTGTTGTCCGCAATATTGTAGGTAAAACTATAGGTAAGAGAGCAGTCTGCATCTGTAACGAGGTTGCTTCCCTGGCCATCCATAAACTCCCAAGTATCCGACAGGCCTGTAATGGCTGACTCTTTTCCACCACATTCTGTTTTGACATAGAACCAAGTTCCATTGAGGGCAGAATCGCTGAGTGTAAAACCTTTTCCACAAGAAAAAAGGCCGAGCAATAAGAGCAGTACAGTCAATGTTTGATTCATGCTTTTCATATTGCGGAAATAGCTCAGATAAGGGTCACTCGCAAGGGCAATGACACTGAAAAAAACCGACTTGACATTTTTCTGTTCCATGAATATATCGATAATCATTATCAATATTATTAAAAGAGGGGATATATCGTGAATAAAAAATCAGTGTTTTGGATCTTTGGCTTCGTATGTCTACTAAGTGTTTTTGTGAGCGATGCAGCCATGGCTCAGGTTCGATCATACAAGACTACGCCTAAGCGTGGTGGCCCTTTTTATATTGATTTGTTTGGTCGGGATGATGCTTCTTCTGAAAAAAAGAAAAAAAAGCCATGTACTCCTTTCGTGTATACAGAATTTGAAAATCAAGAAGGTATAGAATTTCGCATCAGCAATTGTTTGGGGATGTACGAAGTTGGCAGTGTTTTTGTTTGTGATGTCAACAACTCCTGCATACAGGTGAGTTTTGAAAAAAGACCGGAAGAAGCTACATATTCATCATGCGAAGTGTTTTTTCGAGATATCGAAAGTGCCATAGATGAGGCCTTTACCCAAAGTAATGAATCTAATTTTTATCTCTCATTTCATATGAACCATATCGAAAACCATCAAAGCGTGGAGCTAAAGAGAGACCTCAACCTTAACTACATTGAGTAGAGCTCAAAATCAATTGGGCTCGCTCATGACACATAGAAGATGCGCCTGATCATTTCCTGCTTTCGTGTGATCGTACAAAAACCCTTGTCCGCTTTTGGTCTGAGCACCACCTACATTTGCTTGTACTCCCGAGCTGCTTGATGTCCATCCTGAAGCTGTTGAACCCGGTGCGCCTGTATTGGTCCATCCCGACCACCAGAATTTGGATGTAGACTGATTGTCAATGATCATTCCATTGACCAAACTTCGATAGAGGTTTTGGTTCGGATCCAACATCATTGCGAGGGTTCCAAAGGAATCTCCTTCAGTGTTAAACACAAACTTTTTATCGTCGAGACCAAAAAATGCTGCGTACTGCATGCTTGTGATGTTGAACACGCTTAGCAGAGGTGCTACGACTGTAAATCCAGCAAAGCCAGAAGGTTTCTGATTGGAGCAAGTTTGCACCGCTCCTGGGGCTCCCCCCAGGTTTGCGTTTGTAAGACCCGCACTATACATCACGATAGGTGATCGAAATAGAATTTCCAACAAAGCCTTGTTTGGATCATAGCCAAAATCTGTTTCGATGACACTGCCGGTAAAAACTATTTTTATGCTTGTATTGTCAGAGGGAGTATGATGGTCCGCGTTTCCAGACCAAGTTACACTCGCTGTTGTGCTGTCGAGCACTTTGACAGTAGATACTAGACCCGTGGGATACGAACCTTCCCAACTGTAGTCTATTCCTTGGACCAAAATGCTTCCTGTAGCCTTGGCAAATGTAGCATTTGCCAAATTGATATAAGAGATATTAAAATCTCCACCATCAAACGGCGCACGTTCAATGGCAGTCGAGGGGGTTAGCTGAGCAAAAGATGAAAACAAAGATATGTCATCTTTAACAAAGTTACCCGCAATATTTTGGCCTGTGTGATCATTGAGATTTACGATTAAGGTTTCTCGATTTAAAAAATAGACCAAATCTTGATGACCTCGATCGTATACATCTAAAGAAATGATGTTTCCAAAGTCTACCTCACTGTAAAAATAGTGGCTTAAAGGAGTCTGAAAAGACCCATCTCCATTGCCTAGATAAATATTGATGCTATCTCCCCCTCCAAATTTCTGATGTACAATTAGAGCATCGAGATTTCCATCCTCATCAATATCTGAGAATTTCAGATCCTTTACGCCATCCACGGGGGCACCGGGTACAGAAAAACTATTTTCAAAACTAAAGCTTACACTTCCTAAGCTAGAAGTATTCTTATACACACCAAAAGATCCACCCCGCAATTCTGTATAGGCCAAGTCTAATTTTTGGTCTCCATTCAAATCCACCGCTACCAGTTCTCTTGCTTCAATAAAATTGAGGTTGTCGGACCAGGCAACTGTGGGTAAAAAATATCCTGTTTGGTTGATGTCTCCCGTATAAATCGAGAGACCACCACCATACCAATCTACAACAGCGAGATCTAGGGGACCATCTCCGTTGAAGTCTGCCAACACAACTTCCTGTGGATTTCTATTGATAGGCAGCGCAATCAATTGATCAGCTGAGGAGTTAAACACGACACCATTGCCCTGGTGATACACTTCGATGTTTCCGCTGTGATACTCGGGAAGAACAAAATCGAGGTCTCCATCTCCATCTAAATCTTCCATCGCCAAATCGTAGTAAAGCTTCATGTTTGAATTGTCGGGAACAAACAAAATTGACTGCGCAAAATGTAAGGTTGTTGAACTCGATTCTGTAAGATTGAGAAAAATTTCAATTTTCCCGCCATTAAAAATACTTTCTAATGCAATGACATCTAGTTTTTCATCACCATTGATATCTCTGAGATGAACTTCATCTACTTTTGCCAGGGTATGTAAAGTTGTACTTTTATTTTCATCAAAAGCTGGATTTTTGGGTGCAAGATTGTGAAAAATTACAACACTATTGATAGAAGATCCAGTGCCTACCGCAAGTTCTAGCTTTCCATCACCGTTTAAATCCCCTTTGGCAATGCTGTCTGTATTTATATTCAGATTGGCTTTGGCTCCGCCCGGCAAAGTGAGTGCCAGCTTTTCAAGGGGATAGGAGATGATCTTTTTCCCAGAATCTTTCTTGCCTCCACAAGCTCCCAATGTCAGGATCAGCGATAGAGTGCATAGGTAATGTGTGATTTGGCTTTTCATTGTTTCCTCAATTTTTTTATATAAGTAGCCAGTATTGAGCAAATCCTATGCCAAGGCTGAGTTTTATATTTTATAATATTTTCAAATGCTTACACTTTATTTTCACAGTTAAAGGTGCTGAAAATTCGCCACTTCCCTCACTCCCAAAAAAATAAGCCTAAGGGTCTATTTGGTTTCAATGAGTTTTTGAGTTTTCTTTGCTACCTAAAGAACAGGACATGTATACGTTATGTACAAGTTCGCTCGCATCATAATCCGCACTTTGTATTTGATGTTTTGTAAAAAACCGGCCTTTAACATCAAATTCGATGTCCAGATCCAAAAGATCTACCCATTCTTTTGCTATCGGCGGGTGTGCATATACGTCTTTGATTTCTGACAAGATGAAATGTATAGAACTCTCTCCAGTTTGAGTAGAGCTCAAAATCAATTGGGCTCGCTCATTACACATAGAAGATGCGCCTGATCATTTCCTGCGGCCGTATGGTCATCTAAAAAGCCTCCTACACTCTTGGTCTCTGCTCCACCTACTTTTGCTTGTGCCCCCGAGCTGCTTGATGTCCACGCTGAGGCATTCTGACCCGCAGCCCCAGTATAAGTCCAACCAGACCACCAAAATGGGTATGCGGATTGACCGTCAATGACCGAACCATTGACCAGACTTCGATAAAGGTCTTGGCTTGGATCTAAAACACTTTCAAGTTTTCCAAAAGAACTTCCATTGATTCCATACACACCTTTCTGATCATCGAGACCAAAAAAAGCAGCATACTGAAAGCTTGTGATATTAAACAAACTCAAAAAAGGAGCAATGACAGTAAACCCGTTAAATCCGGAAGGTTTTTGGGCAGTGCAAGTTTGCAGTGCCCCATTGGCTCCACCTAAGTTTGCATTTGTAAGACCTGCATTGTACATTACGATCGGTGATCGAAACCGAAGCTCAATAGTTTTTTTGTTGGGGTCATAGGTGTGATTTGTAGAAATCGCCTGATTTGAAAACGAAATTTTTAAAATCATATTATTTGATGGTGTATGGTTTGTGGCCTTTCCAGAAAAGTGAAGATTAGCATTATACTTTCCATTGACTGTAATGACCGTGGTCAAACCATCAAGTCCATTGGAAACTGAATTGATCCATTGGTAATCCACATTTTCCGTTAAAACCGTTCCCGGTGGGTAATTAAATTCACCTCCGGACAGAAAAATAGTTGTATTATAAAATCCACCTCCATTGAAAGGTGCAGGTTCGATAAGAACTGAAGAATCAAAATAAGTAAAAGATGAAAACAATGAATCTGAATCTTTCACAAATTCTCCCGCAATTTCATTTCCTTTGTAATTATTAGGATTGATGATCAATGTTTTTTGGTCTAATAGATAAACCAAGTCTTGATACCCTCGATTGTATGCGTCTATAGAAACTATATTTCCGTAGCTAACTTCGCTATAGAAATAATGATCCAAAGCACTTTGAAAGCTTCCATCTCCATTTCCAATAAAGATATTGATACTATCGCCACCTGAAAGCGCTCGATGTGTAACAAGAGCATCTGGTATTCCATCGTTATTAATATCAGAAAAGGTCAAATCTTTAAGTCCTTCGCTAATAGCTCCCGAAACAGTAGCAAATATTGGTGAAGAAAAATCTAACACGCCTGATTGAGTTGTGTTTTTGTATACAGCAAACATACCACTCCATTCTTCTGTATATGCTAGATCAATTTTTTGATCGCCATCGAGATCTATAGCTACAAGTTGACTTGCATCTGAAATACTGGAAGGATCTGACCAAGACGGAGTCGCAAGAAACAATCCTGCTTGACTAGGGTCGCCCGAAAAAATTTGAAGATCTCCCAAATACCAATCTGTGACTGCAACATCCATTATATGATCACCATCGAAATCAGCCAGAATTAACTCCTGAGGTTTTGCATTTGTGCCTAAGGAAACATATTGGTCTGCAATGGAATTGAATACCACGCCGTTGCTCTGTAGATACACCTCTATCTTTCCGCTATTATATTCTGGAAGTACAAAATCTAGATCTCCATCTCCATCCAAATCTTCAATTGCCAAGTCATAGTAAATTTTTGAATTTGCACTGTCGGGAACAAACAAAATAGGTTGTGAAAAACTCAATATCTCAGAATTCAATTCCGTAAGATTGAGAAAAACTTCTATTTTTCCGCCATAAGATGCCGACTCCAAAGCAATGACATCTAGTTTCTCATCACCGTTGATATCTCTCAGATGGACTTCATCCACCTTTGCCAGGGTATGTAAACTTGTATAAACGCTTTCGTCATAAACTGGATTTTGAGGTGCGAGGTTGTGAAAAACAATTACACTATTTGTCGAAAGTCCTGTACCTACTGCAAGTTCTTC
>JAGRAX010000020.1 GCA_020434365.1 Bdellovibrionales bacterium | reverse complement strand
TTGATGGATTTTAATCAACTTGTTTTCGCAGAAAGGTAGGAATATCATATTCGTCTTCCTCAATCGACTCAAGGCCTAGCTCTTTGATACGTTTTCTAAACTCCAAAGAATCGAGAGGACGATTTTTTAAGTATGGCGAGGTCATACTTTTATCCTCTAATTTTACTTCCACATGCGAGGAACGTGGTTCGGTTTTGATTCGAGGTGATTGAATGACTTCTGGAGCTGGCTTATATCCTGAAACTTCTTTATCAAAACCTGTTGCAATAACCGTAATTCGCAAACTGTCTCCCATGTGTTCATTGATGACTGCACCGAAAATAATATTGGCATCTTCATGTGCTGCTTCTTGAATCATCATGGCCGCATCATTGACTTCGTGTAAAGTCATAGAGGAACTGCCGGTGATATTAAGAAGAACTCCTGTTGCTCCACTTACATCTATATCCTCGAGAAGGGGAGAAGAAATGGCTCTTTGAGCAGCCTCACGAGCACGTTGACTTCCTTCACCTTGTCCCGTTCCCATCATGGCCATACCCTGACCATTCATAATGGTCTTTACATCTGCAAAATCTAGATTGATCAAACCTGGAATCGTGATCAAGTCGCTGATCCCACGAACTGCCTGAAGAAGAACTTCATCAGCTTTTTTAAATGCGTCAACAATCGATGTATTTTCACCCGCAAGGTTGATGAGTCTTTGATTCGGAATTGTAATGAGTGTATCTACCGCATTTTTGAGTTCTTTGATCCCTTGCTCAGCATAGGCTTTTCTTTTGCGGCCTTCAAAAATAAAGGGCTTTGTGACCACCCCAATGGCTAAAGCACCAACCTCTCGGGCAACTTCCGCCACAATGGGGGCGCCGCCTGTACCCGTACCACCACCCATACCCGCGGTGATAAAAACCATATCAGCACCAGAAAGAACTTCAGCAATTCGGTCTCGATCCTCTAGAGCTGCTTCGCGACCTACTTCAGGGTTGGCACCGGCGCCAAGACCCTTGGTCAAGGTTGTTCCTACTTGGAGTTTTACTTCTGCGGCAGAAGCATTGATGGCCTGAAGATCTGTATTGGCAACAATGAAATCAACATTTGAGAGTCCTTCGGAAATCATTGTGTTGACAGCATTGCTGCCACCACCACCAACACCAATCACTTTGATCTTGGCCGCATTATTTGATTCCACAAATTCAAACATGAAAATCTCCTCTCCTACAGCAACTGCACATATTCTCAACCATCGAAAATATTACCATACATTATACTACATTAAGTATAAAGTTTTCTGTAAGTTTTGGCTTTGTAAGCACCCATTATAAATACATTTTTCGCCAAAAAAGTCTCTTTTTTGGCGAAAACATTGGCTTTCCGGACAGTATTATGTGATGTGTTACTTTAGGTTTATAAAAGAACCTATGATTATCATTTTTAAATTAAAAAAAGCACTCCCGCTTAAAAAAACTCCCCAAACCACTCTCTCATACGATCTCTAACTTTAGAATAAACATTTCTTTCGCGAACCCTAAAATTTGTTTTATGAAAAGAACGCTGACTCCCATAAAGCACAAGACCCACAGCAGTTGCATAAATCGGACTCGAAACTGTGTCAGCAAGTCCTCCAAACCCTCTTGGCAAACCTCTACGGACAGGCAAATCAAATACATGCTCTGCGACCTCGGGAATGCCTTCCAAAATCGATGAACCTCCCGTAACGACAATCCCCGAAGCCAATTTATGAAGTAGATTTGCCTTTTCGAGCTCTGAACGAATCAAGGTAAAAATTTCTTCCACTCTGGGTTCTATGATTTCACTTAAAAGCTTTCTTGATATTTGTCTGGGTCTACGTCCTCCGACGCTTGGAACTTCGATCATCTCATCTTTAAGGATAAGATGAGAAGCAGCGCAGCCATACTCATGTTTGATCTTTTCTGCCTCTATGGTCGGAGTACGTATGCCAACTGCAATGTCATTGGTCAGATGGTTTCCTCCAATTGCCAAAACAGCTGAATGAGAAATTGAACCCTCTGTAAATACCAATAGATCCGTTGTACCGCCTCCGATATCGATCATAGCCACACCGAGATCTTTTTCATCCGACGTTAACACAGCCTCGCTGGAAGCCAGGGGCTCAATCACAATATCCGAGACATTGAGTCCACAACGATTGCAGCATTTTACGATATTTTGGGCTGAAGTCACTGCACCTGTCACCATATGAACCTTGGCTTCTAAGCGAACACCTGACATTCCCACAGGCTCGCGAATGCCGTCTTGATCATCGATAATAAACTCCTGCGGAAGCACATGCAGAACTTCTCGATCCATAGGAATGGCCACAGCCTTCGCAGCATCAATGACACGCTCAACGTCATAGTTGGTAACTTCTTGGTTTTTTACAGCTACCACCCCATGACTGTTAAACCCTTTGATATGGCCACCTGCGATTCCCGCATATACAGTATTGATTTCACAACCTGCCATAAGTTCGGCTTCGTCGATTGCATTTTGAATGGATTCAACCGTCGAGTCGATGTTGATCACGACGCCTTTTCGGAGGCCTTTAGACGGGTAACTGCCAATCCCCACAATATCCACCCCACTTGGACCCACTTCTCCTACCAGCGCGCAGATTTTGGTGGTGCCTATGTCTAGACCCACAACAACATTTCCCGTTTTCTTTGACATCTTGTCTCCTAAAAGATGAATAACAACCAAGCTATAGGCCCACACAAAGGCCTCGCCTCAATCATACGCAGTCTTTCCCATTTCGCAAACCAAACTTTATTCTCCATTTGGGGGACGGAGGTCGATTATCCGACACTCCTATCAACCGATTTTGCCTCGAGGGGACCCATAAATAAACGTTACAGCTATAAAATACTTGGTATTTGCTTTGCAAAAACTTATCTGCAATGGCTCGTTACCCTAGAAGTTGGACACTCGACCAAGGTTTGTCATTTCATAAGACGTGGAGGGGACACAATCGTGAATGGAATCTCAAAACCAACGAAGAAAAAAGAATGTACACAACACTCTTAACAGAAGAGCACAAGAAGAGATGTCAAAGTTCGAACCCCCTTCATGCGATCTGCATCATGTCAAATCACTCTCATGAAATTTACACCTTAGAAAACCTTCACTCATTTTCAGAATTTATGCGCCAACATCATGGCCGATATGGCATGTACTTCAATCGGAAACACGCTCGAACAGGGAAAGTTGCTCAAGAGCGTCCAAAAACAACTAGCATCCAAAATGACCATCATGAAATGATGGCCGTACTTTACATACATGCCAATCCAATTCGAGCAGGAATCTGCAAAGACGCAAAAGACTACATATGGTCGACACATAAACTTTATGCCTTTGGCATTAAACCTAGATGGATGAAATCTATCGATATAGCATTTCCACATTGGTACCTAAATCTTGGAAATTCATGGAAAGAACGACAAAAAGTTTATCGAAAAATTTTCAACTCATATTTAAAAAAATTTGGCCTGCTCAAATTAACATTCTCTTCCCATGGTTTTGGAGAGTATACATGGGTCATTTCAAGGCAGACTATGTTGAAAGAAAAAAGAAAATTTTTACACTCGACTGCACCACCACCGTAGACCATTCATTTTCTTCTTTACTTACTTTCTTTTTATTGCTCTTCCTTGGAGAGAGTTATGACTTTTACTTGTCTTGAAAGCAGCACAATTGAATAGGTATAGAACTTTTGATTTCTAGTTTAAGACATTTATATTAATTTTTTTGTTTCACATATTTTTTCTACTGATTGTAGAACACATTCGTTTCAATTTTTGGCTTTTACTTGTTAAAATTAAAACAATCACTCTAGTTTCCTCTTTTGCAGATGGTTTGGGGTCCGTCCCCGGGTTTTTTGGTAGGTTAGTTGTTGATTTTGATGACGATGCGGTCGTCAAAGCGTGCATCCACCGAGTCAATTCTCTGACTCATCGTCATCAGATCAGGTAAAATCTGAGCCACATGTGTAGCCTTCTCTGCAAGGTTTCCTCGACCCAAATGAATGGGCAAGTCAATTTGATTCAAAAAAATCATCCACTCTCCAAGCCCCTCATCAAAATGAATCTGGGAAATACCAGATTCATCCACACCCTCCGTCACCAAAACAGAATACAAAGTCAGTGCCTCATAAATTTTTTCTCTGCCCCGACGAACATCCAACTCTGCCTTCCAAGGTCCAGAAATCAAAATCAAATCCCTCTCAAGATCCTCCAGCGGGCCCATAAGCCCACCTTCATCATCCACAAGATACCAGCGGTCCGCTTCGACCATCGCAACAGCTTCTCTCTCATCGATATGAACCCGAACTTTTCCTGTCATATCTCGAATGAGCCAAACCGATTTGACCTGTGGCAAGGCCTTGATTTCGTCCACAAAATCAACACTCCAAGAACCAAAAAGAGCCTGATCAAAAAATTTTCTAGCAATTGATTCTAGTGTCGAAATCGGCGTATGAGCCAAACCAGCAAACTCAAAGGATTTCACGCGAATAGGGATTTGATCTCCATAAGCTTGCAAAAGATCAGGAGAAAAGCGAAGCCCCATGCTCACAAAAGCAAAAGTCAGAATCCAAACACTTACCTTGACCCAAGTTTTTCTCATCCGTCCCCAAGTCCCGCCGAAAGAAGCAAATGTTCCACCAAATCCTCAAAATCAATTCCCTTTGCTTTCGCGGCTCTCGGTACCAAACTTGTTCCGGTCATTCCAGGCATAGTATTGACTTCTAAAATCCAAAAATCCACCCCATCAAACATAAAATCTACACGAGAAAACGCATCAACTCCCAAAATCTGAGCTGCTCTCAAAGCCTCAGATTGTATATGTAAAGTCTGCTCCTGACTTAAAGCTGCAGGACAAATAAATTCCGTTTTTCCAGGCTCGTATTTTGCTTCGTAATCATACAGGCCACTCAACGGTTTGATTTCAATGACAGGAAAAGCCTCAGCATCAACTACAGCTACCGTAAACTCTCGTCCCGAAATAAACGGTTCCCATAAGGCCTGCCGATCAAATTGGTGAACTCTTTCAAAAGATTCCTTAAGTTCCTCAAAGCGTCTCACAATTTGCAGGCCAAAAGTAGATCCCTCATGCACAGGCTTGCCAACAAAAGGCAAAGAGACTTTTTCAAGTAGTCTCTTTTCAAACTCAGAATAGTCCATATCCTCTGATGAAACAAAAGATGGGGAAACCCTAAGACCTAGGGCGCCCAAGACAACCTTTGTAAACGCCTTATTCATCGCAAGCGCGCTCGGAAATACTCCCACACCCGTATACGGAATCTTCATGCACTCAAGAAGTCCCTGAATGCAGCCATCTTCTCCATAACGACCATGCAGAGCAATATAGGCGCACTCAAAGGCTCCGTCCCTCAATTTTGAGGCAATGTCGTGATCAACATCTACAAGCTGCGCCTGAAGATATTCCTTCTTTGTGAGGGCCTCATAAATTGCCTTACCAGTCTTAAGAGAGACCTCACGTTCTCTAGATAAACCTCCATACAAAATTGCGATTTTTGTTTTTTTATGAATCATATTCACTATCCCCAATCACATGAACTTCTCGATGCAATTGTACGCCAAATTTCTTTCTTACAGTAGTTTTTGCCAATTCAATCAACTGCAGCGCATCTTCTGTTTTGGCTGCATTCAAATTCACGATAAAATTTGCGTGCATCGAAGAAATCTGAGCATCTCCTATACGCCGCTCTTTCAAACCCGCTGCTTCAATCAATCTCGCTGCAAAGTCTCCTGGAGGGTTTTTAAACGCCGATCCAAAGTTAGGTAAATGCAAAGGCTGATTGGCTCTTTTGACTTTTGCGTCCTCAATTTCTCTCTCCACTTCTCTCTCAGAAGCTTTAGCAAAACGCATACGCAATCGAAATACCACCCAATCCCTGCCAGCGGGAAAATCTCTGTAAGAAAAATCTTTTGAACTCAATTCCCGATCAAACATAGATTGTCCTCCCATATCCAAAGCAGAAACCCCTATTGTACATTGCGAAAAACTTCCCAAAGGAGTTCCCGCATTCATTCTTACGCCACCTCCTAAAGTTCCTGGAATTCCAAAAGAAAAACCAAAACCTTTGCATCTTTTTTTTCGTAAAAACTGCAATAGCTTTCCATTTCCGCACCCTGCACCGACGTCCAAAATCAATTCGTTTTCGTCTTCACAAACTATAGAAATTTGATTCATCAGAGACAAGTCCACCACCAAACCAAAACCTCGGTCCGAAATCAATACATTTGAACCCTTTCCAAGAGGGACCCAATCTATTTTCCACATCAACTCTTGACGAGTTAGCTCCTGGAGAAGCAATTGAAGACTCGATGAAGTCTGAGGCCTTACCACAGCTTCAATGGTAGAAAGGCAATGAAAGCTACTATAATGTCTTGAAGGAACTTGCTGCAAAACAATAAGGTCTGGATCTAAATTCTGAAAAAAATTTGAACTGAGAAACTTCATACACTTGGCTTAAGGTGCTGCAAAAAATCATTGAGAATACATTCACTTGCATCAATTTTTTTACCCCGTGTCGCAGCCTCAGACATACGCTTAAGTTTCTCGGACTGGGATAACATGCTTTTCAAACTTTCATGAAGTTGACCACTTCTTACATTCTCATCCATGACCACAATTGCAGCGCCGATCTCTTCAATATACTGAGCATTCTTCTTTTGATGTTGATCTGCCGCATAAGGATATGGAATCAACACAGAAGGTCTGCCTACTGCAAGAATTTCAAGCACGCTGGATCCAGATCTTGCAATCACAACATGAGACTCACGATATACCTGCGCCATATCCTCAAAAAAAACTTTGACCTGCGCATCCACTCCAGCATTTTCGTATGCACTTCGAACCCACTCAAAATCGTGTTTCCCCGTCTGATGAATCCAATGATACTTTTTACATTGTGGATCACTTGCAAGCATTTCCACCACTGCCTGATTAATACTCCTTGCGCCCTGAGACCCACCAAACACAAGTATACACCACGGCTTCTTTTCATAGTCGGGGGCTACAACCTCCAAAATTTCTTCCCGCAAAGGATTACCCGTATACATGACTTTTTTTGGAGAAAAATCTTTTGCTACGCAATCAAAAGCCACAAAAACTCGATCGCAAAATTTTCCCAGCCATCGGTTTGAAAATCCAGAAGCCGCATTGGGTTCTAAAATTGCTGTATAAGCTTTAGAAAAAGATGCCAAAAGCAAAAGTGGGCCTGAAACATAGCCCCCCAAACCAAAAACAATATCTGGTTGAAATTTTTTCAACAAACAAAATGATTGCCAAAAAGCTTTGGGCAATAGCGCAAGCCTAAAAACTTTGCTCAAGAAGCCATAACCCTTCATTCCTTTAATTTCAATATACTGAAGGGCAAAACCTTCTTTGGGAACTGCCGTGGCTTCAAAACCCTGAGAAGTTCCTACAAATTGAATCTCCGCTAGAGGACATTTTTTTTTGACCTTTTTCGCCAATGCCAAAGCAGGAATGACATGACCCCCTGTTCCTCCTGCAGCAATAAGAAGCCTCATCGCAGACTCCTACCTAAAGGAGTTTCTTTCCCAAGACTTGAAAGCGAGAGCAGAATGCCCATGAGGAAACAAGACACTATCAATGAGGAACCTCCATAACTTACAAAAGGTAAGGTTAGCCCTTTGGTTGGAAGAAGCCCCATCACAACTCCCATATTCAAACATGCCTGCAATCCAAAAAGACATGTAATCCCCAATGCAAGCTGTGAAGCATAAGGGTCCGAAATCCGATGGACCAACCTAAAACCTTGCAAAACCAAAACAAAAAATAAAAATACAACACTCAAGCTGCCAATAAGTCCCAATTCTTCTGCAATGACAGAAAAAATAAAGTCTGTATGAGCCTCAGGTAAATACAAAAGTTTTTGTGTGCCATCTCCCAGACCTTCACCCTGAAGTCCGCCTCTTCCGAAAGCAATATAACTTTGCAAGATTTGAAATCCTTTTCCTTGAGGATCATTCCATGGGTTGAGAAAAGCCAATACTCGATTGACTCGATATTGGGCCGAATAGACCAAACCAGCGCCCAAAAAAAGAAAACCCAAGAGCAAAGAAAAAAAATGGCTCCATTTCATTTCACCAATAAAAAGCATCATTCCTAGGGTTGCAGCAATGGTTACGGTTGTGCCAAAATCAGGTTGTTTCATGATAAGCAGCAACATAAGGCCGACAATGATAAGAAGCGGTAGCAATCCATCTTGAAAAGATTGCAATCTCTTCCCAACTCGATCAATGTATCCCGCAACGAAAAGAATCAATGCAGGCTTCGCCAGTTCCGATGGTTGAAACCTAAATCCAAATATTTCTATCCAACGAGTCGCATGCTTGGCCTCTACTCCCATTTTTGAAACCAACAAAAGAACAAGCAAAATAAATGCAATCAAAAACAAAGGAAGGGTAAGTTTTCGTATCAGGCTCAGAGGAGAAAAAAAAGATATTGTCATTACAAAAATACCTATAGCCAACATGGCCAAATGTTTTTTTAAAAAAAATGTACCATCTTGATACATTTCAATGGAGGTCAGAGAGCTCGCGCTATACACCATGATCAAACCAATCATAAGAAGAAAGAAAAAAGAAAGCGCCATGGGAACATCAATAGATTGAATTTTTTGCTGCTTCGTCATATCTACTACACTTACCTAAGTTTCAAAGAGGCCAAACTCACCAAGGCAAGAACAATCGAAATGATCCAGAACCTCACAATCACTTTGGGCTCTGCCCATCCTTTGAGCTCAAAATGATGATGAAGAGGAGCCATTCGAAAAACTCTCTTTCCCGTAGCACGAAAAGAAATCACTTGAATCACCACACTTAGCGTTTCAAGCACAAAAACTCCTCCAACTACTATCAGAAGAATTTCTTGTTTGACCATCAGAGCCAAACTTCCCAGAACCGCGCCAATGGCCAAAGAACCAACATCTCCCATAAAAACCTGCGCCGGGTAGGTGTTAAACCAAAGAAAACTTAATCCTGCTCCCAGCATCGTACCGCAAAATACCGTGAGCTCACCAGCATGATGAATATACGGGAGTTGAAGGTAAGAAGAGAGCTCAATGTTACCCGCAATATAAGAAAAAAAGATGTAGCTTGTAAATGCCACCAGAGCAGGTCCAATGGCCAAGCCATCCAGTCCATCTGTCAAATTCACTGCATTCGATGCGCTCACAATCACAAGCGCCCCAAAGGGAATAAAAAGCCATCCCAGTGGGATCACAGCACTTTTAAAAAAAGGTAGGTATAAGCTACTTTCAAAACCAGAGAAAAAAAGCAGAGAAGAAATCAAAACTGCAAACGCAATTTGAAGTTTTAACTTTGCAAAAGATCTGAGTCCCCCATTTTTCACTTTCTTTACCTTCGACCAATCATCCATAAACCCTAAGATAGAAAAAAGTATAGAGGTTAAAATAATGGTCCAACTGGTAAGAACGTCTAACCTTCCCCATAGAAAAAAAGAACTCAAACTACAAAGCAAAATCATCAAGCCTCCCATCGTGGGAGTACCTGATTTTTTTAAATGGCTTTCTGGCACGTCTTCTCTCACATTGGAAGCTCCGGATTGAAGTTTTCGAAGCCAGGCAATAAAAGGTTCCCCAATGAGCAAACCCAAAGCCAAAGAAGTGAGAATTCCCATAAAGAGCCGAAAGCTAATATACCCAAAAACTCTAAGATAGCTGTATTGATCCTGAAGGGAATCAAACAAATGATAAAGCATTATTTTATCTCCCTAATTTGCGTAATCACAGATGAGTACGCCATTGTACTTGAAGCTTTTACCAAAATGACGTCTCCTTTTTGGATTTGATTGAGAAGTATAGGCATCATTTCATCTTTGTCCTCAAAAGAAAAAATCGATTGAGCGTCAAAACCGGCATGAACGGCTGATTCATAGAAATCTTTATTGAACTTTCCCGCAAAAAAAACTCTATCTATACGATAATCTTGAAGCTCCTCAGCCAATTTTTCATGCTCCATAGCAGCGCTAGACCCAAGCTCTCCCATATCTCCAAAAACAAAAATTCTTCGTTTCGCTTCCATATGTTTTAATTTGGTCAAACTGGCCCGAACAGAATCTGGATTTGCATTGTAACAATCGTCGATATACGTAAACCCTAAAGAATGATGAAAGACTTCAAACCTTTGCGAAACAGCTGGAAAAAATATTTTTTCTGGTAACGACATTATGGTTTTTTTTATGGATATCCACAGAGCCACACAGGCAATAAAATTATCTATTTCATATTGCTCTTCTTTGTTGATCAAAAAATTTCGACTCTCATTGGCAGTTTGGAGCGTGATTTGCGTAGCTCCTTCTTCTTGAATCTTTGAAGTCACATACAAATCCGCTTTCTCTTTCTGAGAAACCGTAAAAACTTTACAGGACAAATGATCCTTCATGTTTCGAATCCATGGATCATCGAGGCGAATAATGGCCGTGTCACTTTCTCCTAAACCATCAAACAATTCTTGCTTTGCAGAAGCAATCTTCTCAACAGAAGAAAAAAATTCTATGTGCGCTCTGCCCACATTGGTGATCATGCCATAGTTGGGTTGCGCGATTTTCGTAAGTGCTTTGATTTCTCCGGAATGATTCATGCCCATTTCAATTACAGCAGCATCATGATGATCCTCGAGACCAAGCAGTGTTAAGGGGACGCCCAAATGATTATTCCATGAACCCTTACTCATCCAAGTTCGATCTCCTAGCATATATCCCATCATTTCTTTGCAGGTAGTTTTTCCACTAGAACCTGTAATTGCGATGATTTCTTTCCCCCAGGAGCGCCGATGCCAGTTTGCCAAATCACTCAAAGCCTTTAGAGGATTCTGAACCAAAATCTGCGGCAAATCGCATTCAATCTTTCGGGCCACTACAGCGCCACATGCACCCTTTGCTTTTGCATTTTTCACAAAATCGTGTCCATCTCGCTGACCTTCAATCGCAAAAAAAAGATCCCCTTTTTGCAAGGTTCTAGAATCTAAAGATACGCCCCTAACATATTCTGGCCAGGATCGATCCAAAGAAGACTCAAACACTTCAGACAGGATCGCAGAAGAAATAGATTGTGAAATCCTTAACTCTGACTTCACAAAACACTTCCCTGAAAAAATCTCTTCACCACATCCATATCACTAAAAGCATGTTTTTCCCCTGATATCTCCTGAAAGGTTTCATGTCCTTTGCCTGCGATCAAAACTATATCTTTTTCTTTTGCAAAATTGAGTGCTGTCTCGATGGCTTCTTTTCGATCAATGATGGGATGAACCCGTTCCCTTTTTCGATCGACGATGGGAATGCCTTTCATGATCTGCTTGATAATTTCTTGTGGCTTTTCACTTCTTGGGTTGTCTGAGGTAATAATTACAAGATCTGCATACTTGGATACGAGCCCACCGATCATGGCTCTTTTTCCTGGATCTCGCTCTCCTCCACATCCAAAAACGGCAATCAGCCTTCCTTTTTTTTGTCCTTTTAGATGAGGTAAAATATTTTCAAAGGCAATCTGGGAATGAGCATAATCAACGATGACTTCAAACGGGAGTTTCGTCATTGCTCTTTCCATTCTTCCCGGAATCTCAATTCCTTTTTGCAATGAAGTTTGAATGTTTTCAATTTTTACGCCCATCATATGGGCAGCGCAAGTACTGGCAAGAATGTTTCTTATATTGAAAGTTCCGGTATGAGGCGTATCAATAAAAAACCTGTTTTCTCCCAACTGCACATCTGCTTTACATCGATGAAGCTCTTGCACAATGTTTTGGGCTGTTGCAAAAGGCTGATGCAAAGAACTGATTCCATAACTTCGACTCGATACTTCAAACAAATGTTCTTTGATCCAGGATCGACCCACACTGTCGTCCACGTTAAAAATTGCAAACTTATCTTTCTTTGGAGATTTCATCAAAATCGTAGAAAAGAGAGACCACTTCGCATCCCTATATGCAATAAAATCTTGGTGAAATTCAAAGTGTTCTCGACTTAAATTCGTAAAAATCCCTACATCCAAAGCTACATGATCTAGTCGTTGTTGAGCCAGACCATGTGAGGAACATTCCATTACAACATGACTGACTCTGTCTTGGCTCATTTTATGTAGCAATCTGTGAAGTACTGGGGCCGAAGGAGTAGTTTGAGAAGCCACAAACTTGGCGCCCCTCCAGCGATACTCGACAGATCCCAAATATCCTGTTCGAAGACCTTCGGCTTTTAAAAATTGTTCTAACATATATGCTGTGCTGGTCTTGCCTGTGGTTCCAGTAATGCCAATGATCGTCATTTTTTGACTGGGATGATCATAAATTCTCGAAGAGAGATATCCCAAGTGCTGACGAATATTGGGGAAGTAAATTCGCGGAATCTCCAACTTTTTCATCATGAAGTCTTCAAGAACCACTGCAACAGCTCCGCGATAGATCGCATCTTCGATATAATGGTTTCCATTGTATCGGGTACCCTTGAGTGCCACGAACAAGTCTCCTGGCTCAACATTTCTAGAATCTGAAGCAATTCCAGAGATTTGTTCATTTTTGTTTCCCATGATTTTGAGCTGGTCAAACTCAGAAAACAAATCTTTTAACTTCATCATAAATGCTCCTTAGGGCTCAAATACAATTGCCATACTTTTCCATCAAAAACTTCCTCTCTAACGTAACCTCTACCCGTCATCGTAAATTCCAAATCATGTGCTTTTGCAACTCGAATGACTTCTCTGGCTGAAAGACCTTGAAAACTAAGCCTTTCACCTTGACGATCTTCTTCAATTTGCTTTTCTTTTAAGGAAGAAAGTGCAAGTTGCATGCGCTCCATTTTGGATTCTTTTTCTTGATCATCAGGAACACCTAAATACGAAAGCGAAGATTCCATTACTTTTTTAAACACGGGCGCTGCAATAGTTCCTCCATATTCGGAGTCTCTTGGGCTATAAAATGTGATCACGGTAACAAGTTCAGGTTTTGTAACTGGAGCAAATCCAATAAAAGAGCTTACAACTTTAGTGCTTGAGTATTCTCCAAGAGTCTGATCATAGATTTGGGCCGTTCCAGTTTTTCCTGCCGTTCGATAGCCCTCTAGTTTTCCATGATGTCCTGTACCATCTTTTTCCGTAACAGCTTCCATCCATTTTTTCATCAAGGCCAAAGTTGAATCGCTCAAAATTTTTCTTTTTTTGAGAGAAGGATGGTGAGAAAAAATTTCTTTTCCAGTAGATGTACGAGCACTGGAAACTACATAAGGCCGAACCAAATAGCCTCCATTGGCAATGGCTGAAAGCGCTCGAGCTACTTGAATCAATGTCACTGCAATACCTTGGCCGAAAGAAATATTTGCAATCTTGGTCGGTACCCATCGATGACTTGTATCCAGATAGCCTGATTGTTCTCCAGGAAAATCAATGGCTGTTGCCTGTGTAAAACCAAAACTTTCTATGATCGATATCAAACGCTCCTGGCCTAAATCCAGTCCAATGCGAGCCATACCTACGTTATTTGAGTATTTTAAAATTCCTTTGGGATCGAGCCAAGATTTTTCAATAGGATTTCGAATGACCTTGCTCCCGAAACGCAAGCTACCCTCCTCACAATGAAATAGATCTCCTGGAGACACTGCATTCTGTTCCAGCGCACCTGCCATCACAAAAACTTTAAAAATAGATCCCGGCTCAAAGCTGGTCTGAATGGGTCGGTTCTTCCAATCTGCAGGAGAAAAATCAGAAAGTCGATTTGGATTTGCTGAAGGGTAAGAAGCCATGGCCAACAGCTCACCCGTATAAGGATTCATCACAAGACCCATGCCTGACTCTACATGATGTTTTGTAGAAGCTTTTTGCAGCTCCCTCTCCAAAAGATATTGAATTGTTGAATCAATGGTTAAGTCCAAATGAAGTGCTTTTTCGGCCTCAAACTGAAGTTGATGCCCACTAAAAATAGACCTTCCTTTAGCATCTCTTTTTGAACGAACCAGAAGGGCTTGGGTTTTTAAAAACTGGTCATACTGCCTCTCTAAACCCTCAAGACCATCTCCATCAGTTCCAACAAAACCCAAGGTTTGCGCCAGAATTTCTCGGTCGGGGTACATTCGATCCCACTCGGAAATTATATGAAGACCTCCAATTTCAAGTTCACGAATTTTTTTTTCTTTTTGGGGGGAAATTTTTCGGGCCAGCCACGCAAACTTTCTATCCGTATTTTTTATTTTCGAATCGATTATTTTTGTAGAAATTCCTAATATTTTTGAAAGTTCTCTCTTTTGGAGAGAGCTTATCTGAATCATACTGGGGTCTAAAAAAATCGAAGGCGTTTCAATACTTACGGAAAGTGCTCTGCCAAAGCGATCAAAAATCATTCCCCTTGGAGAGGTAAACTTTACATTTCTAAATTCTTGCCTTTTTTGTAAATCATGAACTCTCGGATCCGAGAGAACCTGCAGCTGAATGCTTCTTACAGACAAGCAAACAAACATGATCATAAAGAGACTGACAATGACACTCAGACGATATTTTTTTTGACTTTGGGTCTTTCTCATCAAACTAATTTTCCATCATGATCGTATGGTGAAAGTGCTGCGGCTTATAACTTAAAGAAAATTTTTCCTTGGCAATGTTCTCAATGCGGCTGGGACTTTTTAAAATGGACAGCTCCAAAGATAGTTCTCTGTTTTCTTTCTCTACATTTTCTTTGTGTCGTCTTTTTTGAGCAATCTCATAGGAAAGCTCCACCACAAAAAATCTCGAGCGCACATAGACAAGCGAACAAAATACTGTTGCTGCCAATAGCCAAGCCATCATTTTTTTCTTCCCCTGCACTTCTACAATACCTCAACCACTCTTAGTTTCGCGCTCCTCGCTCTCGGGTTTCGCTTGCACTCTTCTCGACTCGGAACCAAAACTTTAGGGTGAACCCACCTTACACTTCGATCCTGCTTCGCCTTACGAAAAATGGTCTTAATCAAGCGATCCTCAATCGAATGAAAGCTCAAGACTGCTATCCTACAAGCTTGAGGGCAGATTTGAATCAATTTTTGTAATGTTTTTTCGATCTGACCCATTTCATCATTAACTCGCATACGAATGGCTTGGAAACTTCTTGTAGCTGGATGAATTTTTTGACGCCGAGCCGCAGACGGGTAGGTCTCATAGATCAAATCTGCTAAATCCGTAGTGGTTTGCAATGCGCCAATGGCAAGGCTTCTTTTGATACTCTTAGCAATGCGGCGGCTATAGCGCTCTTGACCATATATATAGATAAGATTTGCTAGCTCATCTTCTGGTGTTTGCGAAAGGACATCCAAGGCCGTAAGTTCTTGGCTTTGATTCATGCGCATGTCCAATGGAGCTTCAAAACGAAAAGAAAACCCTCGATCTGCCGTATCCAACTGAAAACTCGAAACGCCGCAATCAATCAAAACACCGGCTATCGTTTCCATAACCTGCGGCGAAAGCCGCTGATCAAATTCACTCATTTCTCCATGATATAAATGTGTCCGATCTTGAAATTCCTCTAGACGTTTTCTGCAACGCTCAATGGCTGCAAGGTCTCGATCCATCCCAAACAAAACTCCTTTTGGGACGCTGCTTCGCAATATTTCTATCGCATGTCCACCCCCTCCCAGCGTCAAATCCAGAAAATTTTTCTCAGGCCCACATTCAAGATCTCTGAGGATCTGCTCAGTCATAATCGGCTCATGTTGTAGCAGGTTCTCCATTGCAACACACAGTCTATCGCAAAGACCCCTTCTCGCCCAGTCCTCAATCAAATGTGTTAAAACTCGAATCTACCCTACATAAAACGCTTGGGATTGAGATCCATTTTGTACTTCATTTTTCTCTTCTCGAACTCAGCTTTGGTTTCTCCAAACACCCAAGACGCAAAACGATGCAAAAGAGAAAAATCCTGAGCTCTAAGAAGCAAATGTTGCCGATACCATTGATTGACCATAGCCACAGGTGCAGGACTGGGACCCATCAAAGTCAAGCCAGAGGAAGAAACTCCCTCACGATGCGTTTCGATTTGCTTTCCAAGCCACTGCGCCATTTCCTGTGAAAGCTTTTCTTCTTTGGCTGCAATTTCAAAAAGAACTAGAAATGAAAAAGGAGGGTATTGAAGCTCTCTCCTAGACTCAACCTCTCGCTTATAAAAACTCTCATAATCCTGCCTCATTGCCATTTCAATTGCGTAGTGATGGGGAGATAGAGTTTGAATCATTGCCCTGCCCTGAAAATCTCCGCGCCCCGCTCTTCCGATGACTTGAGTCAAAAGGTTAAATGTATATTCCGCGCTACGAAAATCTGGAAAATGCAAAGAATGGTCTGCATCCAAGACCCCTACGCAAGTAACTGATGGAAGATCCAGTCCTTTGGTAACCATTTGAGTCCCCAAGAGAATATCAATCTCTCCTGATTGAAGACTTTGATAGACTTTCTCATACGCTCCTCGCTTTTGCATTTGATCGCGATCCATACGGGCGATTCGCGCATCAGGAAAATGATAGCTTAATTCTTTTTCTAGTTTTTCGGTACCATAACCAATGGGAATCAATGTTTGACTGTGACAGCTTGAGCATTCTTGCACAAAAGCTTTTCGATATCCGCAGTAGTGACATTGTAAGATGTTTTTTTTCTTGTGGTAGGTGAGTGTAATGCTACAAAACTTGCACGTCATTGTTTGCTCGCAGGATCGACAAAAAACTGTAGAGCAAAAGCCTCGACGATTTAAAAACAAAACGGCCTGTTGATTTTTTTTTAAAGTTTCTTGGATTTTTTCTACAAGGGTTTCTGACAACAGTCTTTGACCTTTCAGGTAGTCCGTATCTTGACGAAGATCAATTGTTTCGACAATCAACTTCTCCTTCGAAATCGCTCGCTGCGAGAGTGTTAGGAGTTGATACTGTCCATGTTGCGCATAATAATAGCTTTCGATCGAAGGAGTTGCCGATCCATACACAATCGGTGCATGATGATACTGTCCCCGTAGTTTCACGATATCTCTGGCATGGTACAAGATACCTTCTTCTTGTTTGTAGGAAGAATCATGTTCTTCGTCCATAAGGATGAGTCCAATATTTTCCAAGGGAGCAAAACAAGCCGAACGAGCACCAATAACAATATCAACTTGACCTTCAAAAACCCTGTTCCACTCCATAGCTCTCTTCTTGGGGGTCAACTGGCTATGAAATACCGCTAATCTCTTACCAAATCTTTTGCTAAACCTTTCAATAAATTGCGGCGTAAGAGAAATTTCAGGAACAAGCGCGAGAACCTTCCTACCCATTTCGAGACAAGAAGCAGAAGCTTGCAAATACACTTCTGTTTTTCCACTTCCGGTTACGCCTTTAAGCAAAAACTCATTTGAGTTTTTATCTAGAATGGCCTCCCGAATTTTTAACAGTGCTTTTTCTTGTTCTGGCAACAAAGAAAGCGCTTTCTCTAAATTTTGTGTTTTAGAACTTGTTTCGGAAGATGGAAGTTCTTTTGGAAGAAAATTTTTCTCGACCAGAGAAATGATTTTCTTCCTTTTGAGCAAAGACAAGGTTTTTTTATAATCCGGATATTTTTTTCCAAAATATTCTGGACTCATTCCTTTTGACTTTCGAATCAAATCAAAAATAAATTGAATTTTTGGATCTTTGCTGCTGGCAAATGGGTCACAGAGGCTCAAAAATTTTCGACTTTTTTGAAGAAAAGGTTGAGGAACCATCAGAGCAAGCGCGAGACCTAAACTCACCTGGTGGTACTCACAAATATACCGAGCCAATTCCAAACATTCTTTTCGAATCAAAGGCTCTTCATCCATCACCTGAGAAATCAATGAAGGTGTAAATTTATGATTTTTTTCGGTAGAGCGCGCGACAACAAAACCTGTAAGTTTCTTTTTTTGCAGGGAAGCAACAACTCTTTGGCCTACATCAACAGTCTCATAGTGTTTTGGCAACTGATACGTAAAGGTTTTTTGAACTGGAATGGGAAAGGCAACTTCTACAAATGTTTCCATTGCTATTTCGTCTTTGCTCCCAAAAAAACTTAGTTTCGAACTTCGAACAATGTATTGGAGAGTTTTGGATTGATGGTTACACTCTCTACAACTATGCTTTCTTTGAGCTGCTTGCGTTCATAAATTTTGATTTCCGAAGGAAATATCTGCCCTTCACGATATACAAATACATATGTGGTTTTTCCGTCAATCACTCTTTGTGGAAAATACTGATGATTTCCTTCTGTCACCAAAAAAGAATAGCCCCCGTGGTTTTGATTGGAACCATACAAAAGTTCTTTTCCAAGTTCGTGATGCATCATTTTTTTTAAGCTTGGATCAAAACCCATTTGCATGGCCATGCTCTTCATCCGACTCTCTTTATTCGACAAGAAAAACAAACTTGCGACATCCACCACTTCGCCAATACTGGCAGTGCGACTTTGTCCCTGCTCGACCACAACGGCTCGATTGGAACCTAAAATATATTCTTGACTGCGGCCATCCTCAGTTACGACCCTTTTATATAGGTTGGGCCTTTTGATCCAAATATCAATATCTGCTTTGGACTCATTTTGAAACATTCCACTAGCTTGAGGAACCCGGCTTGCATGAATCGACAAACTGTCAATGGAAGAAATCCGCGATGTCCACTGAGAAAAAGAAAACTCAACAGGTACAATATACGCCCATGCTGAGCTTGAAAACAACACAAAGAAAATCCAAAGCATTCTCATATGAGCTCCTTCATAAACTGTGTAAGCACATCCTTATATTCTGTACTCAAAAGACCCATCGTAATATTAGCTTTGAGAAAACCCAAAGGCTGACCAATGTCCAAACGACGTCCTTCAAAAGAAAAAGCATCAAAAGGTTCTCCTCTTGCGATCATAGACTGTAAAGCATCTGTCAGTTGAATTTCAGAAATGGCGCCTCTGGGCGTATGTTCTAGCACATCAAAAACTTTTTTGGAAAGCAGGTATCGACCGATCACTCCCCACTGCGAAGGAGCATCTTGGGGTGCTGGTTTTTCAACCAAACCTTGAATCGGAAAACAATTTTTTCCGGTATCGCCCGATGTTTGTACCATTCCATAAGCCGAGGACTTCTCCCGCTCGACTTTTTCGACAGCAATCATCGAACGAGGAGAGCTTACAAAAGAGTCCATCATTTGTCCTAGGCAAGGTCGCTCCGAATGAACCAAGTCATCAGGAAGTACAACCGCAAAATAATCATCTTCAATGTATTCTTTGGCACATAGAACCGCGTGACCCAGACCGAGAGGTTCTGACTGATAGACTTTTTTAAAACTAAGACGTGAAACGACCGAATGCAGATCATGGAGTTTATCTCCCTGATTTCGTTCTCTAAGCTTTTGTTCTACAAATCCACCCATCGAGAAATAATCAAAAATGGTCTCCTTAATGGGATGCAGTACCAAAATAATTTCTTCGATTCCTGAAGCCGCCAACTCTTCAATGACATAGGTGAGCGCTGGCTTTTCTAAGATCGGAAGAAGTTCTTTGGGAATCACTTTCGTTGCAGGTAAAAAACGTGTTCCCAGACCTGCAGCAGGAATGACCACCTGTCGAATGGTTTTGGATGAGACCATAGATAGAACCTAACTCATCTGATCAGGCAGGTCCATCGTTTTAGATGGCTTCTCTTCGTTCCTGTTCTTCCATTTCGGTTTTGCACTCAATACACTGGGTAGTTACGGGTCTGGCTTTGAGTCTTTTTTCTCCAATGAGCTCCCCACAAAGCTCGCAAACACCAAAGGAAGCGTCCTTGATTCTCTCCAGAGCTTCATTAATCTTTACGATCAATTTTCGTTCCCGGTCACGAATGCGCAGGCTAAAGTTTCGGTCGGTTTCTGCGCTGGCCTGATCGCTGATATCTGCATGATTCTCCTGCGTCTGGGCTAAGTCTTCAATGGAGGACTGAGCTTCAGAAAGTAGACTTTCTTTCCAGTCTATGAGCTCTTTTTCAAATTCCTTGAGTTTTGTTTTTGTTAGTTTTTTTGTCATGATGACCTCCAAGCCAAATACAAATAAGAAGGCGGGAGTATATGCACCTTCTCCCACAAACTCAAGACCTCTTTTGCCAAAAACGCTGCACAAAAACAGAGACCTACTGGTAAGTCTCTGTTTTTTTTGATAGTCAATGTCTATGCTTGAAGCCGGAACCTCATTACCAGCCTTTTCTCTGCTCAATGATCAGGAGCAGACCATCAAAAAAAAAGACCTCTTAGGGAAGTATACAGTCCTGTATTTTTATCCAAAAGATCAAACACCGGGCTGCACCAAAGAGGCCTGCGGATTCAAGAAACACCACCGAAAACTTGCCAATCGAGGGGTTCAAGTCATCGGCGTGAGCAAAGATAGCATACGCTCTCATCAAAAATTTATAGACAAATACAAATTGCCTTTTTCTTTGCTCAGTGATCCAGACTACGCACTCGCCAAATCCTTGGGAGCTTTTGGTGAAAAAAAATTATATGGGAAAAGCTACGAGGGCGTAATCAGATCGACATTCATCATCGACCCCAAAGGTAAAATCGAGAAGGTCTTTGACAAAGTCAAAGCTGCGAGTCATCCAGACGAAATCATGGAGTATTTTCAGACTCGTTAGGACTCTGAGCTTTTTAATGGGTCAACATTAAATGCATATCCTGGATCTAAGATAAAATCTCGATCTATCATAACAGAGCGGCTGCTCTCAGAAGAGTGATTTTGAGGTATTGCCGCAGCCAATTGGTCGCTGCGAATCAGGCGAGCTTCTTTGAGAGAAACCATATATTCTTTGGTAAGATCTCGAATCACAGCAATTTTTTCCATAGAAATTCCCGAGAGACTAGCGAGTTCCTGATCATGCGTTTTTTTTAGCCAGGTGAGTGAAGGAATGCCCACGGCAAAAAAACGCCGAACATCGAGATCCGTAAGCACATCAGAATATTTCAACAGACGGTAAAATCCCAAAAGGTTTTTCACCGCAACGCGAGACCCTCTAGACTTGAGCTGAAAGAACTTTTCAATTTCCTTGGATGATTTTTTGAGAACATTTTTCATCACTTTTTGACCTTGGGGATCCCTCTCTCCTTTGGCCAACAAAAGAAGCGCTCTAAAAAAAGAAAGTTTTTCATAGTGCTCCGTGAGTTCAACCTGTTCAAGCTGCGAAACCAAAGGAGAAACCATCATTTCAGAAACTTCTAGAGTCAACCAATAGTCTTCTCCCTGGACGAAAGCTTTGATGTAACGCCCAAGCGGGGCAAGGACTTGCTTGGCCATCTCCAAAAAAGTTTTTTGCATTTCAAAGGTGCCGTAGTCGGTTTCCGCCAAAAAAGTCTCATCAGAAATGAACTGAAATTCTTCCGGGTCTAATTCTAGTTCTGGACTCTTGTCTTCACGGACTCCAGAAATCGCCTCGCCGAGTGCAAGATCAATCTCCTCCAAAAGGTCATCAGGCAGCTCATCGCTAAGCATACTCTCATCTCTGATAAAAAGATCTTCTTTCATTTTCTCTCCCATCTCCCCGCTTCGTCGTAAACACTCTATGCGTATGAGAGTTTAGGTACAACCAGCAGACCTTGTCTGTATCACCAGCTATTTTTGCATATTCGCAAAAACTCTGTTTTTCGACGAGGTTTCGTTTTCTCTGCGACAAGCAAAGAAAATCTCGAGATAATTGTAAATCACTGACATGTTCGGTCAAGAAAATAGATGGTTTGGACACAAGCATGAAAAGTACGGTACCCAGAAGCGACTTACGCTCACAAGAGTCATCGAGCTATCTGGCGGCTGCGGTCTGTAAAGTTGCTTTTCTTACAACACAAAAGATTTGTGTGAGATCAAAGACACAAGAAGCGTCTTGATCAGATCCCCCGCAATGAAGGGAACAAATCCCAGCATCACCGCTTTTGACAAACTCAGGTCCTGAAACAAAGCCAGCCCCAGAACTCCAGGCACAAAAATCAACATCGACACGCCCAAAAGCCGGACGTATCTCTGAAACCAAGATAGCTGACCAGCATAGGGACGAATCCATCGCGCGCAGCCATAGCTCGCAAAGGCAAATCCAATCAAATATCCCCCGGTGGCGCCAAAAAGAACCTGCACATTGCTATGCTCGGGCGTAAAAAAGGGAAGTCCCACACAGCCCAGAAGTAAGTACAACACTTGCGCCCAGAACCCATCTCGGCCAAGAATCAAACCGCCGGCCATAGCTACCGCGGTTTGGAGTGTGATGGGAACGGGTGTAAATCCCAGCGGAATTTTGACCAAGGCGCTTAAGCCCGTAAGAGAAGCAAAAAGAACAATCCAGGCCATTCGTTGGCCTATTTGAGCTTGTGGAATCCAAGATACAGATGCTTTATTTTGGCTGATGATCATGAAACACAAAATGCCCGGATCTAGGGTTTTGGTCAAGTTTGCAGTTGAGTTTAGCTTTCTGTGTGTGGTACAAATGAGACCGATCCTAGAAATTTGTGCAGGTGGGGAAAATGATGAAATCCAAGTTCTTTACGTATCGAAATCATAGAATTTTGTGTACATCTCTCTTATTGATGTTTGCTGCTATAGGAACTCCGCTTGTAGAATCTCACGCTCAGGGTCTCGAATCCATTCCCTTTCACAAAAGTGGGTTTGAGGACTGCAGAAGCGCTAACCCTTCTCCAACAGTGACTTTCACTTGCGAGCTTCGAAAAATCATCAATGCGTCTGGGATCTTTCAGAGTCTCATCCGTCGTATCGATATGCGTAATATTGATACAGAAGAGGAAAACTTTATTGATGGTTCAGCGCTGTCTTCGAGTTATGTCGCTTTTTCGTCTCAATTGGGTTTGGGAGATCACAAACCTACACTTTCGCTACATTTGACCTCGTCTTGTAGTTATAAGGATCAAAGCATACGCTTCATTATTCCTGCATACATCTGGTTTCTTACCCTTACAGAAAGAGAATACAAAAAATGGTACAACTCCGACAACAACACAAACGCAATTTCTCAGTGGTTTAGTTTGAAAAAGAACTCTGACAAAAAGCCTACTAACAACATACAGGAAAAAACGGCTGTGCTGGGTCTTGGGAATCAGGCAGGTAAAAACGTACGGACGCAAATTCAATTTGGTGATCAAAGTCCGATAAATATGACAACAGAAGAAAACCAGAACTTTCTTCAAAGACTATTTTTGGGCCTGCAACTTCAGGCCTTTCATGCAAGAGATCAAGCCATTCAAACTTTGGGAACCTTTCATGATTCAGAGAATGTCAAACAAGCTATCATTGACCTTAACTTTCTCTATAAGGAAAAAGAGCAAGGAAGTTTGAACCTATCCAGAGGAAGTACAGGTAAACCTTTCAACCCAGAGCTTTTATCTGAAACCTCACACATTAGCGGAGTTCCAGAACCCTTCGATGCTAGTCAACTTGATGGACCGATTGAGCCGCAAAGCCAAGAAAAAGATTTGTGCTCTTGGATTGAAAAGCTCGGCCAAAAAACTGAAAATTTGAAATAACCTGGACTGCAAAGCTTTTTGTTTTTCTGATATAGTCGCGGGTATGATGCGCGCACTCGCTATGTTCTCATGTGTTGTTTTTTCATCGACGCTGTCCTGGGGACAGAGCCTTCTATTGAAATCGGGAGAAATTGTAGAGGGAGAAATCGTTGCTGCGCCCAAAACCCTGAGCATTCAAACACCTACAGGAGAAAAAAGGGAAGTTCCTTTCTCTGACATTTTATCCTATCAAAAAGAAACACCAAAAAAAACTCAGGAAACCCAGGAATCCGATAAAAATGTCGCCGAAGATTCGGGCATAGCCATTCCCCCGGTGCAAGACCTAGCTGACCTAGAAAAGCAAGATCTTCGTTTTTCTACACCTGAAAACACTTTTGAAGTTTGGAAAGAAGCTGCTCTTTCTGGGGATATTAAATTAATGACAGAATGCTACGTTTCCTATCTCCAAAAAGACATCAAAAAAGGTCTAAAAAAACTCTCCAAAAAAGTCCGTCGAGATATGGCCAAAACCACAGCCATGACCAATTTCATTCCCGATCAAGCTAGCTATCCCAGTCCAACGACTGCAAGCTTAGATATTACTTGGAATCGGGGGGAGCATATTCAAACACAGACGCTGCGCTTTCAAAAAGAAAAAGATCAGTGGAAATTACTCGAGTAAATAGCCTTCTTAGCACAGCATTGCATCTGAAGGCTGCGCGGGAATCTTCTTGAGTAAGATTACGGACGCCATCGCCGCCAGACCCTCGTCTCGGCCTAAGGCTCCCATAGATTCCGGTCGCGTAGCCTTGATACTGATTTGATCTACATCTACCGACAAAGCTTGTGCGATTTTACTTTTCATTTCCTCGATATAGGGAGCGAGTTTGGGTTTTTCTGTAAGGATTGTAGAATCTAGATTGCCCAAGACATAGCCCTGCGCCTGAATTTTTCCGTACACTTCATCCACAAACTCCATGCTGCTGCGATTTTTGTGACGAGCATCGGTATCCGAAAAAAACTTACCCAAATCCCCCAAACTCAAAGCACCAAGAAGTGCGTCGCAGATCGCATGCAGCAAAGCATCTCCATCGGAATGACCCTGCAAACCCCATTCATGAGGAATATGAACACCTCCAAGCATCAGGGCCTTTCCTTTTTCGAAACGGTGCATGTCAAAACCCTGTCCAATACGAATCATTGTGCTTCCTGCTTTCTCATATCTAAAATACGCTGGGCCCAATCCAAATCTTCTGGATATGTAATTTTTATATTGAATGAACTGGAAGGAACAACACAAACTTTGCCCCCATATCGCTGAGCCAAGGAGGCATCGTCCGTAGCACAATGGCCTTCTTTTTCGGCTTGGTCATAAACCTGAAGAATCCAAGGGTAATGAAACACCTGGGGCGTTTGCATGGCCCATACGTCTTCTCGGTCCACGTCATGGGAAATAAGGCCTTCACGAACTTTTTTTAAGCTATCTCGAATGGGCTGGGCACAAATGGCGCCATCAAGACCTT
>JAGRAX010000001.1 GCA_020434365.1 Bdellovibrionales bacterium | reverse complement strand
TGAACGCTGCATGCAACGTGCAATTGAATATGGAGAACCTTGGGATGAGGAGCTTCAAATTCAAACGTCTCAAGGACAACGCAAATGGGTTCGAAGCGTGGGCAGACCTGTCTATCGTCATAACGAGGTTGTAGCTTTGCAGGGCGTGTTTCAAGATATCAACGAGCAAGTTGCAGGTCGTCTAACAAAAAAAGAAATCTCCAAGGACTATTTACAAGAACTAGAAAAAGAAATTGAAACCAAAAACAAAGAGCTGGAACAAAGTCATGCCAAGTATTTGGCGCTCTATGAAAACTCTCCCGAGATGCAAGTTTCTGTGGATCCAAATACAGGTCTCATTTTATCTTGCAACAAGACGCTCGTAAAAAAGCTGGGCTACTCCAGCAAAGAGTACGTCATTGGAAAACCCATCCTCTCTGTCTATTCCCAAGAAAGTGTGGAGGATGCCAAAGCGTGCTTGGCCCAATTTAAAAAACATGGCTTTGTAAAAAGTCAGGAGCTTAAGGTTCTAGGAAACCTTGAAGAACCTTTGGATGTGCTTCTCAATGTCAATGCAATCAAGGATCAAAATGGAAACATCGTCTCAAGTCAGTCTGTGTGGACCGACATTACGGAACGCAATGCCATGCTCAAACGTCTTAAAAATAAACGCTTGCTTTTGGATGTGATGACAGAACTCAATACAGACGGTTGGTGGGATTGGGATCTGACTCAACCTGAGAATGAATACATGAGTCCGGGATTTAAAAAACTCTTTGGATACGAAGACCACGAAGTTCCCAATCAATCGAGTTGGTGGCAAGAGCATATTTTTCCTGAGGATAAGCAGCTCGCGATTCAGGCCTTTGAAGACCATGTTGAGCACGGCAAGCCCTATCATGTAAACGTGCGTTATAGACATAAAAATGGCAGTACCATATGGGTCTTGTGCAGGGGATATGCCATTAGAGATGAAAAGGGAACTCCTATCCGAATGCTCGGCACACATACCGACATCACCACACTCAAGAATCTTCAAATTGAATTGGAAAAATCCAACCGCGAACTAAGTCAGTTTGCCTATGTTGCCTCTCACGACCTGCGCGCGCCCTTGAGACATATTGCTTCGTATTCAGAGTTCATCAAAGAAAAATTTTGGAAAAATGACGATCAAGAAAGTTTGCAATGGTTCAAGTATATTGATTCGGGTATTACACATATGCGCGCCCTCATTGATAGCTTGCTTTCTTTTTCAAGAGTAGGCAGAGAAGGTCTCAATAAAACAAATGTGGATATGGTCAAAGCGTGTGAAAAACTTGATCGCATTTTGAACGCGCCGCTCAACGAATGCGGCGGGGAAATAGAATGGGAAAACCTTTGTCAAGTTCAGGCCGATGAAATGATCATCACAAGAGTGTTACAAAATCTCATCGAAAATTCGATCAAGTTTCGTTGTCCTGACAGACCCTTAAAAATTCATATTCGTTGTGAGGAAGCAGATCGCCAATGGAAATTTTTCATTCGAGACAATGGGATAGGGATTCAAAAAGAATTTCATGAGAAAATTTTTGATTTGTTTCAAAAACTCCATTCCAAAGATCAATATGAGGGCGTGGGCATGGGACTCGCAATATGCAAAAAATCCATCGAACTTCATGGAGGGGAAATTCACATTGAGGAGCCTCAAGACAAAATTGGAATCCTCATCCATTTTACACTTCCAAAATAACGTAAAAAGTTACTACCTATGACAAATGAAACACAGGAAGAGCTTCGAATTTATCTGATTGATGATTCCATAGCGGACATTGATTATTTCATTGAGCTTTGCAAACGATTTGAAAAATTCAAAGCTCAAGTCCACTATGAACTAGATTTTGATCTTCAGAAACATCAAGAAGAAATTAAAAACAGTGACATTGTTTTTTGTGACTATCAAATGATGCCACAAAACGGGGTTGAAATTGTAAAAAATATACGCAGTCAGCAGATCGACATTCCCATCATTATGCTCACAGGAAGGGGTGATGAAAAAACCGCCGTTTCTTCTTTTAAAAGTGGTGTGCAAGATTATTTGATCAAAGAGCAAATCAACACCACCAGACTTGAAAAAAGCATTCAATTGGTCTTGGACCATTACAGAATTGAACAAACCAAACAACACGCCATTGAGGCTCAAAAAGAATCCATCAAGGCCCTGCAAGATATCAACCGGCACAAATCAGAATTTGTTTCTGTGGTGTCTCATGAAATTCGCACACCTTTGACCGTGGTTAAGGAATATTGTTCTCTTTTGTATGAGGGTTCTATGGGCGCTCTAAGCAAAGAACAAAAAGAGGCTCTAAGCGCCTGTGTAAAAAACTGCAATCGTTTGACGGATTTGATCAATGATGTTTTGGATTTGGAAAAAATCAATTCTGGAAGACTTGAGGTCATTAGGAAAAAAGGCTCCATCGACAAACTTTTAACTTCGATCGTGGAGCAATTTCAGAAATCTCATCGCAATCGAAAGATTCGCCTAAAAATGGACGAAAATCTTCCCGATGTTTTTATGGATGAATCCAAAATTTTTCAAGTCATGATGAATTTGATGGGCAATGCCTTGAAATTTACACCGGAAGAGGGGGAAGTATTTTTAGAAGTAGAAAAAAAAGAAAATGGAATCGAGATTTCGGTCAAAGATAAAGGGCCTGGGATCAGCCAAGAAAATCAGATCCGCGTCTTTGATAGTTTTGTTCAGATTAATCGAAAATACAAACCCGGAAAACAGGGCACAGGTTTGGGGCTGGCCATTTCCAAAAAGCTTGTGGAAATGCATGGTAGTGAACTCAAACTCATCAGCGAAATCGGAAAGGGTGCTACCTTTTGTTTTCAGCTTCCACTCTACCAAAACATCAATCCTCATTTTAGTAGCTTGATCGATCGATTGCGCTCTATGAAAAATTTTCAAGAAAGCTCTGATAGCATCGGGCTTGTTATCTTTAAAAATCATCACATGGGCTCTGACAATGCTCCGATATGGGAGCGCATTCAGCAAATTGCAAGAAAAGATGAGGTCATGAATGACTATCTAGAACAGGGCTACATCATTTTGATGATCAAAAAAAGAGAAGAGAACTTGCGCAGCATCGTTCATAGGTTTGTAAAGCCCTCTGAAGAAGATCAAGGCATAGAAGTTGCGCATCAAAACTTTGAAAAGAGACATTTCAATGAATTGAGTTTGCAAGCTTTTTGCTCCAAGCTCAAAGGCTCGTTCAAAGTTGAAACATAAACAAGGGTCAGCCTTAAAGGCTTGCACAAAAAACCATGCGTGAGTCTAGGGCTCTTATTTTTTTCCTTGAAACTTTTTGGCTAGCAGCTGGTCCGCCGTTTTGATCAGCTCGGCTGGATTAAAAGGTTTGGTCAGGTAGGCATCCGCCTCATTGACACATGCATTCATGACATCTTCCATCTCATTGCTCGCTGTTAAAATGATAACAGGGAAATGCTCTGGAATTTCTTTTCGAATGGCCTCGATGGCTTGGTGTCCATCCATTTCGGGCATGTACAGATCCATCACAATGAGATCAGGTTTGAAGTTTCTGGCCATGTTCACAGCCTGACGACCATTGCTCGCCACAACCACATCAAAACCCGCGGTTCGGAGTCTCAAAGAAATCACTTCTCGAAGATCGGGCTCATCATCTACGAGTAGTATGAGTTTTTTTTTGCGGAGGGATTCTGAAATTGAGTCCATATTTTGGCTTGTTTCTTGTGGAGTGTCAGGTCCAGGCATGCCACTTGCCGAGCAGCGATTTTTCATAGGATAAACTTCCTTTGCTGAGGGTTACAAAGTTACAAAGTATTATGGGGAGCAAGAAGAAATGTCCGGGTTAGAACAGTACTATTATCAACGAAGATAAAGTCAAAAATCAAATAAATTCCTAAAAAACTACTCAAATACAAATAAACGGCGTTTCGAGGTCTTATTTTCCCACACAAAAAGTGGAAAAAATTTCATCATAGACTTTTTCCATATCTATATCCTGGCCCAGCATGTCCTGAAGATTTCGATAGCCTTGCCTCAGTTCAAAAGCAATAAGCTCAGGGGAGTCATGCCTGGCAATAGATTGGGAGGTTTGAAAACAAGATTGATAAAAGGCTTCTAGGAGATTTTTTTGGCGATCATTGGCGATGCCTCCCCCCTCAATGTCCTGAACTTGCGTAGAAAATCGTTTTTGTAGATCCTGCCGGAAGGCTTCCAAACCTTGGCCACTTTTGGCGCTCAAGCCCAAAACATGGTCCAGCTCAAGATCTGGCTTTGGGGGAAGTGGAGAAGGCAAGTCTGTTTTGGACCAGATCCACCAACGCCGATGTGGGGGGACGGAGGCAAAGATTTTGTGCGCAGCTTCAAAGTCAGGATCTGAGACGTCGCATATCCAGCACAGCAAATCGACATGTTTGAGTTTGTCTTCCATGCGCGATATGCCCTGTTTTTCTATGGGATCTTGGGTTTGGGGTGCATAGCCCGCGCTATCGATTAAACGAATGTTTCGACCCTCAATCCATATTTCTTCTTCGAGCGTGTCACGAGTCGTGCCCGCGATGTCGGTCACAATGGCGCGCTCACTTCCAAGAAGCGCATTAAATAGCGTACTTTTACCTGCATTGGGAAGACCTGCAATAAGAACATGATACCCGGACGAAAGTTTTTGGATATGGGCATAACTCGACAAAAGTGTTTTGGAAAGATCCATCAATTCCTGACATTTTTGCAGGAGCTGATCCTCTACATCCGGATCTATATCCTCCTCAGGAAAATCAATATCCGCTTCGAGTTGCGCAAGCAGGTGCGTGGTCTTTTCCATGAGCTGCGTGATCAACAAAGAGCTTTTTCCATCTAAGCGTCTTCTGGCCTGACGCGCTTCTTCGCTGCTCCCAGATGCGATCAGCTGTGCGATGGCTTCCACCTGCATGAGATCGAGTTTTCCCGACAAAAACGCCCGCTCACTAAATTCTCCAGGACGGGCAAGGCGTGCGCCTCTGACAATCAAAGTTTCTACCGCCTGAGATAAAATCAAGGGGTTTCCGTGCAAGGAAATTTCTACCAGGTCCTCTCCCGTAAAACTTTTGGGAGATTTCATAAAAACCATCAAACCATCATCGAGAACGTGCTCGTTAACATCTACAAAGCGTCCATAATACACGCGATGACTTTGAATTTTTTTTTCTGATGAAAAAAAACAGCGCTGCGCGATTTCTTTGGCCTTAGGACCCGAAAGCCGAATCACACCAATGCCCGAAGCACTCGCCGTAGAGGTAGAAATCGCAACAATCGTATCCACAGCCACCTAACCCAAATGGTGCCTGGCACCTTTTCCCGGAAAAGGTGCCATACTACAATCGGTCTCCGAGAATCGGTTGGTTGAAAAGCTGCGTTTTTTATTCGTAGTCGTTGTTGCCAAAGTTATCGTCATGGCTGGGCATTTCATAAGATTCAAAACGCTCTCTTCGATTGCCTCTGTCCTCGCTTCTGGAGTTTCTTCGACCACCATTTCGGGAAGAGTTTGGTCGAGCATTTTTGGGAACGATCAATACACGTCTTCCACTACCTTCACCCACGCTTTTGGTCTCTACGCCAGGCTCACCTTTGAGAGCCATATGCAATACACGTCGATCCATTGCATTCATAGGCTCTGCGCTTACAGGCCTTCTTTCTTTGCGAGCTTTTTTTGCAAGCTTTTGCGCTTTGGCTTCTAAGGCTTCTTCTCGACGCACGCGATAGTCTTCGGCATCGATGACAATGCGTTTGTTTTCGTCTTCTCCCGCACGGCACATTTTTGAAAGCAAATGTTGAATCGCTTCTAATGTAGAACCATGCTTTCCGATAAAGAGTCCTGATTCATCGCTTTCAATTTCTAAACGAATTTGCCTGTTGGTTTCAAAAAGTTCAACCGTTGTGCCTTCTTTGATTTGTGCAACGATTTTTTCCAAATACTCTTTGGCAACTTTGCCTTGCTCGGTTTCCTCTTCGACTTCTTCCTCAAACTGATCTCCAACCAGTTCGGACTCATCATAGTCAAAGGGATTTTTTCGGCTTACCGTTCTTTCATTCTCACCGTAATACTCATCCTCATCTGAGGATTTATTGCTGGCTTCTTTTCTTTCTTGAACGCGTTTTTTTTGCGCTGGTTTTTTTTTGTAGTTTTTTCTTCGAGGTTTCTTTTCTCTGCCTTCGTTTTCCTCTGTTTGTGTGTTGGCTTTGGCTGATTTTTTTCTGGCTCTGATTCTTCCTCCACCTAGGTCTTCGATCTCCACATGCGAACGCTGAATGTTGAGGGCGTTGCACGCTCTCTCAATGGCTTCTTTTTTGTCGCTGGCTTTGATTTCAATCCATTCGTCATTTTGTCCGTGACGAACATGCGAGGTTTCTTTTTTCTTGGTCAGATTTTTAAAAATATTAAACATACCCATTTTATTTACTCCTTATATTGCCACTCAAAGCTATACGGCCGGCTTTCTCTGGACAATGTATTGTTGAACGATTCCCCAAACGGTGCTTACAAAAATATACAGATTTAAGCCCGAAGGGAGAAAAACCATAAAAACAGAAAACATGACTGGCATGATTTTCATCATTGTTTGTTGTGCTGGATCGCTGGTGGGTGTGGGATTGAGTTTGGACTGTAGGAAAAAGGTGATTCCCACAAGCACCGGCAAAACGTAAAAAGGATCGTGACTCGAAAGGTCTTTGATCCAAAGTGCAAAGGGCGCATGACGTAGCTCAACAGCATTGTAGAGCACCCGATACAAAGCAAAGAAAATGGGCATTTGCGGTAGCAAAAGCAAACAACCTCCCATGGGGTTGATTTTATGGGTGCGCATATAGGTCATGAGTTCGCGTGTATAGGCCTCTTTATCTTCACCATGTTTTTCTTTCAGAGCATTCATTGCAGGTTGATGCGCCTGCATTTTTTTCATCGAACGCGCTTGCTTTTGGACCAAGGGAAACATCAAAGCCCGAACCAAAAGGGTTAAAATAATGATGGCAAAACCATAGTTGGGAACAAAGCCATGAATCCAACGAAGCAAACTCAAGATGGGTCGTGCAATCGGTCCCCAAATTCCGTAATCAATACTCAGGTCCAAATCATTTCCAACTTCACGAAGAAGATCAATGTCTTTAGGACCCGCATATACTTTTACAGAAAACTCCTGGACCTTGCCCGAGGCAAGGGTTCGATCTGGATAGATTGCTGAAATCACAGCTTGCTCGTCTTGGGTAGAAGCCTCAACGCCAGACCAATTGCCCTGATCAGGAAGCACAGAAAAAACAAAATACTGCGAATCAAAGCCAAGCCATGACACAGAGCCTTTGGGCGAGAGGTTCTCACCATCCAAAATGTCTTCATAGGTCCAGTGATAGTTTTTTTCGTTTACATAAGCCATGGCTCGCAGAGGCTGTTCACGGGAAGAAAACATCGAAAAGATTCCTGTTTTCTTTGTGTTTTCTTTCGGGCGCGCAAAGTTTTGAATTTGAACGTTTAAGGCCTGATCACTTAAGCTCTGATTGATGATTCTAAGATCTAGATCCAGAACATAAGGTTTGCTTTGAAAGTACCAAGTTTTTTCTACAAAAACTTGTGGCAGAAGCTGCGCGCGAAAACTCACATGATCTGTGTCTTTTTCAACAACTTGATAGTAAAGGTCTCGATCAAAAAAAGTTTTTTCACCTAGCGTGTACTTCCACTGCAGAGGAGCTTTGGAATCAGGAGTAAAGGGAACCAAGGACACGCCTGGAGCCCCTTGTTTTTGCTGGAGCTTGTATGTTGTCAGTTCAAACGATTGCAAGCTCGCCATATGACTACTTACAGTTCCAAAACTTTCTGGAGTTTCAAATTCAATATTTTGCAAGGCAATGACTTTGGCCTGACTTGTTTTTTTGCGATCGGGTGTAAGATCCAAAACTTGAGGGAGGCTTTCGGTCGCGGTTTGAGCAGCTTGGTCTGAGTTCTGTTCAGCAATGATATTTTTTGCGTTTGTACTTTGTTGAGACTGCTGCGGAAAAAACAGTTTGGACCAAACAAAGGTTACGCCCATGATGAGCACGATGGCCAGCAGCATTCTTTTTTCAGTCGACATCTTAGGATCTTTCTCTTTTGGGTTGAGGAACTGGATCAAATCCACCAGGGTGGAAGGGGTGACATTTGGACAAGCGAAGCAGTGTGAGGCCCAGAGCTTTGAGCGCACCTTTCTGCTCAAAAGCTTCTAGAGCATAATGCGAGCAAGTCGGATGAAACCTACAACTCGCGGGTAAAAAAGGTGAAAGCGCAATTTGATACATACGAATCAATAGCCTCATCAAAGCATCCTCCCCTGGTCTTGCTTTCGAAGCAGATATTCAATTTCTTGCTCCAGCCTTGTACCAGGCATGCCTTTGGTTTTGGACTTAACGATAAAAACGTAGTCCTGATCGTTGTGAAAGTTTTCAGGGTGAAGTCTAAAGTATTCACGGATTTTGCGCTTCCAACGATTTCGCACAGCCGCGCATCCGGTTTTTTTGGTTACGACCAAACCCAATCTGGCTCGGCCTTGCTCCTGTGTTGCAGACAACAGAAGCATTGTTGTAGAGTGCTGCACCTGAGCTCTTTCTTTAATATATCGAAAATCCGAAGCCTTTCGAACTCTCATGTTGGCAGAAAAAGACAAAGGTCCAGCCTGGACCTGAGACATGTCTTATTTGCTCGCAGCTGAAACAGAGAGTCTTTTGCGACCTTTTCTTCGTCTGGCTTTGATGACGTTTTGACCTGATTTTGTGGCCATGCGACTTAAAAAACCGTGTGTGCGTAGTCTGCTGATGTTGCTCGGCTGATATGTACGTTTCATTTTTTTTCTTCCCTAAATGTTCAACTCGTTAATTTTTTGAAGCTTTTTTGCTTCATATCCCTAAAAGCGGGCTTGCTCTCGGCCAGTTTCATTTCCTGGCTGCGAGGGTCTCTTTTGTAGGGCCTTCCTCATATTGACACATAATAAACCTGAGCATTGCTGTGCCTGGAATGCTAGCGACCTAAGAGATCAGAATGCTTAGACCATATGTTGATCCTCAAGTCAACGATCAAAAGTTTCTCGCGGCAAGATCTTTTCACAGGCCTGGGGCAGGCCATTGAAAAAAATGAGAAATATATATTCTGCAAATTCTTCTTTAAATTTCATGTAATCGCTTAGTATCACATGGTTTTTTTTCTTAGATATTTACGTTTCTTGTTTTGGATTTTTTTTTATGAGCTTTTGTCTTTTTTATTTGTCCACAGGGAATGTCTTCGTTTTAGGTTTGGACCTAGAAACACCTGGTAAAATGAGTATGTGATTTTTTTCCTTTGGTTTTTTGTCTTGATTTTAAAAGCTTATGGTCGATGACTTATAGAACAACATGTACAATGAATTTCTTAGTCTTTGATAGTGAAGAAGAATTTGGGCGCGTATTTTTTTCGGTCTGCGGTGACCGAAGGTGAAACTGTGGATAGGAATCTTTTTTTTCTTTGATTGGGAGAATCGAAATTGTCTGACTATTGGTTGCATTTTCAAAGCCTTACAATTTTTTAATTTGAAAGATATAGTTGTGGATAAGCGTTTTGAAAAAAGGGAAAGTTTTCTTTCTTGACCAAAACTTCCTTATGCCGGTACCACCTGAAGTTCGATATAGACATAATTTTTACACCCGTTACACGAGTAACACTTTAGAACCTTAAAAAAATTTATGAACGACTGTTGGCAAAAAACTCAAGCGGAACTCAAGGAGCAGCTTTCAACTCACGCATTCAATACTTGGATCAAGCCTTTGGATTGCAAAAACTCGGGAAAGGGTTGGATCCTAGAAGTTCCCAATGTGTTTTATAAAATTAGGGTTCAAAAGGATTACCTTTCCACCATTGAGAAAATGTTGGTACATCACTCTGGACGCCTGGGTGGCGAAGTAAGGCTCTCGATCTCTGCGCAAGTTGAAAAACAAATGCATACACCTGATTTGGAAGAGAAACCCTCCATAGTCTCTTTGAAAGAAAAAAAGGAGTTTGGACCTTCTTTACGTTTGAATCAAAAATATCGTTTCGATGAGTTTGTTGTGGGGCCAAACAATCAATTTGCGCATGCTGCGGCGCAAGCCGTAGCCAGTAAACTTGGAAAAAGCTACAACCCTTTGCTGATTTATGGGGGAGTGGGTTTGGGAAAAACTCATTTGCTTCATGCCATTGGACATGTGTGGCTTGACAAAAACCCTAGGGCGAAAGTTTTGTACCGAAGTTCTGAAGAGTTTGTCAATGAGTTGATTCAATCCATTCGAAACGGCCAGACTGAAAGGTTTAGAGATCAGTATCGAAGGCAATGTGATTTGCTTCTACTTGACGACATTCAGTTTTTTGCAAAGAAAGAAAGAACTCAAGAAGAGTTTTTTCATACTTTCAATAAACTTTTTCAAAACAATAAACAGATTGTTTTAACTTCTGATCGTATGCCTCATGAAATTCCCGATTTGGATGAACGGCTTAGATCTAGATTTCAATCTGGTCTTTTCTGTGACATTCAAGCTCCGGACGTAGAGACAAGGGTTGCGATCATTAGAAAAAAATCTTTGGCCGATCATATAGACCTTCCAGACGAGGTGTCTTATTACATTGCGAGCCAGGTGAAAACCAATGTTCGTGTTTTGGAAGGTTGTTTGATTCGTTTGGGCGCGTATACTTCTCTTTCGGGGCAGCCTATTTCTTTGACTGTTGCCAAACAAATTCTTCATTCGATGACCCCCAAAGAAAAAGAAATCACAGTGGAAATGATTCTTCAGACCGTTGCAAAATTTTTTCATCTCAAAGTTTCTGATCTTAAATCAAACAAAAGACATAAAGTTGTCGCACAACCCAGACAAATTGCGATGTATCTTTGTCGACAATTAACCAAACAATCTTTTCCTGAATTGGGTCAAGCTTTTGGAGGAAAGGATCACTCCACCATTTTGCACGGCGTTTCTAAAATTTCTAAAACCTTAAGTCAGGATCCACAGCTTCATCAGACGATGCAAATCCTTCAGCAGGCCCTTCATGAGCATGTCTAATAAACTTTTTTTTACTATCTTATCCACAAAGCATGTGAACTTCTGTGGAAAATTGCTCTATCTTCCACAGGTTTGCAACTTTGGAAAATACATGTCTTGGAATAAACTTTTACAAAATGGTTTTTTTCCACAGGGGTTTTTTAACGATTTCATAAATAAAATTCATAACTTGTATAGAAGAAAAAAATTATCCACAAGATCTTCTATTACGACGAATTTTATATTAAAGAATATACTATCTTAAGGGAGTGTGTGTAATGAAAGTTCAGTTTGATAAAGTTCCTTTTCTTAAAGCATTGAGTCGTGTCTCCAGCGTAGCTGAGAAAAAAACTACAATGCCCATTTTGGGAAATATTTTAATTCAAGCCAAAGACCAATGTCTTTTGATTCAAGCCACAGACTTAGAAATAGGAATTCAAACTCAGATCGAAGCTAAAGTTGAAGAGCCGGGACGGATCTGCGTTCCTTCGAGTTATTTTATAAGCATTATTAAGGAACTTCCTGCAGAGCAGGGCGAACTTGTATCCAGCGATCAATCTTGGATTACAATTCACAGTGGCAAGGCCCAATTTAAAATCGCAGGCGTAGATGGCAGTGAATTTCCAAAGATGCCCTCGTCTTCAGATATAGAATTTTCTCGTCTGCAAACCAACACACTCAAGTATGCCATTGATCGAACCTCTTTTGCCATTTGTACTGATGAGATGAGATATAATCTCAACGGCTCGCTTATAGAAACAGAAACGTTAGGTAATGGAAAAAAAATATTTAGAATGGTTGCGACAGATGGACACCGTTTAGCTTTTTATAACAAAGACTTAGATGAAAATGAGAATTTTAACCTTGATAAGAGTGTTATATTACCCAGAAAAGGTGTTTTTGAATTGAAAAAACTTCTTTCGGATGCCAAAGAAAATGAGATAGATTTTGCTGTGAGTCAAGGTAATGCCGTATGTAAAGTTAAAGACACTAAACTTTTTATGAGACTGGTTGTAGGAGAGTTTCCAGATTACACAGCTGTCATCCCTAAAAACAACAACAAAAAACTTACCTTGGAAAAAGAATCTTTTTATCAGAGTTTACGTAGAGTTTCGCTTCTTTCAGAAGGAAAATCCAAATGTGTAAAATTTGGAATCCATGGACAGGGAGTATTACTTCGAGCCAACTCACCAGAGTTGGGAGAAGCAGAGGAAGAAATTTTTGGCGAGTTTGATGGGGGAGAACTCAATATTGGTTTTAACGCCAAATATGTTTTGGATGCCTTGAGCGCAAGTCAAGGAGACAAAGTTGTTTTTGAGTTTAACCACGAGCAAAGCCCTGGGGTAGTTCGAATTCCTGATGACCCAAGCTATTTTGGTGTCATTATGCCTATGCGTGTCTGAAGATAAAGTAGTTCCATGTTTCACGTGAAACATGACAGATTTTTTAACCACTTTTATTTATAGAATGTGATCGATTTTATAGGATTACTATAAAATTATTTCGAAAACGAAAAATTCATTCATTGAAGAGTTTTTCTGCTCCACTTGAGGAAGAAAAGAAGGTATAGTTTCCAGCCATGAATGTTTCACGTGAAACATATAATATTGATCACTATGTCGACACAAAGCTTTTGTGGTTTCGTGATCTTTTTCAAGATCTAGAATTTGCCTGGGATATTTTGTCAAAGGGAGTAAAAGAAGAGTGGATTGAAAGTCAAATTTCACCGAACACTCCACAGGGACTGATTTTAGAAGATACAGAATTAAGGTCCAGAGGGGGAGGAAAGGTCTATATTAAAGCTGGAGCTTACTTTGAGGGAGAGGTTGAGCTTGGAGAAGGTGTGACCGTTGAGCCTGGAGCCTACATTCAGGGACCCAGTATTATAGGTCCTCACAGTCAGATTCGCCAATCAGCCTATATCCGGGGAGGTTTGATTGCAGGAGAACACTGTGTGATTGGTCATGCGACAGAGGTGAAAAGTTCTATTTTTTGTAACGGCGCTAAGGCCGCGCACTTTGCCTATGTTGGGGACAGCATTCTTGGCAATGAGGTCAATTTGGGAGCGGGTACGAAAGTTTCGAACTTGAAAATTACGGATGGAGAAGTCAAGCTTCGAATTCAAGGGGATGACATAGAGTCAGGCTTGAGAAAAATGGGCGCCATTATAGGTGACGGCTGTCAAACAGGATGTAACAGCGTTTTAAACCCCGGTGTGCTGATGGCCCCAGCTTGTCTTGTGTATCCCAATGTCTCTGTGGCCAATCGTTATTATGAAACTGAAAGCTTGGTGAGACGGTAACATGAACACTTTTGATGTCATTGTTGTTGGAGGAGGTCATGCCGGGATCGAAGCGTCCTGGGCCGCGGCTCAAATGGGAGCAAAAGTAGCTTTGGTTTCCAGTAATTTAGATCGAATTGGGCATATGTCCTGCAATCCGGCAATTGGGGGTTTGGGAAAGTCACACTTGGTAAAAGAAGTCGAGGCCTTGGGTGGAGTGATGGCCTGGGCTATTGATGAAACAGGTATACAATTTCGAACCCTGAATACACGCAAAGGCCCAGCGGTTTGGGCAACGCGGGCGCAGGCTGACAAAGATCTCTACGCACGAAAAACCAAAAGTATCATTGAATCTCACTCTTCTATTGTATGCCGAGAGGCTATGGTAGAGGACCTTATCTTGGATCAAGGTCGATGTGTGGGTGTTGTCACTCACTTTGGTGAAGAGCTCAGAGCGGGGGCCGTCATTTTGACAACCGGAACCTTTCTCAATGGTCTGATGCATATCGGAGCTTTGAGTCTGTCCGGAGGTCGCTCTGGCGACAAGGCCTCGAAGTCTTTGAGTGAAACTCTTTTGGGTGTGGGGCTTCGCAGAGGGCGGATGAAAACAGGAACCGTGCCCAGACTTGATAAAAAAACTATTAATTTCAATATCTTAGAAGAGCAACCTGGGGACGAGCCCACGCCACAGTTTTCTTTTTTCCGAACACCTACTCGTCAAAAGCAGCTTCCCTGCCATGTGACCTATACCAATGCTCGGACTCATCAAATCATCCAATCCAAACTTTCACAATCTGCCATGTATAGCGGAAAAATCCAAAGTGTCGGTCCCCGCTACTGCCCCTGCATTGAGGACAAGATTGTTCGATTTGCTGACAAAGACGCACATCAAGTGTTTTTAGAACCTGAGGGCCTAGAAACAGCAGAAATCTATCCCAACGGCCTGTCCAATTCCTTGCCTTTGGCAACACAGGTGGAGTTTCTCCGTAGTATGAAAGGCCTGGAAAAGGTTGAAGTGATGCGCCCGGGCTATGCCGTTGAATATGACTATATTGATCCTACCGAACTTTCGCCGTGGCTTGAGGTGAAAAAAATTCCGGGACTTTTTCATGCAGGGCAGATCAATGGAACCACAGGTTATGAAGAAGCCGCAGCTCAAGGCTGGCTTGCAGGTGTGAATGCTGCAAAGTCTCTAGACAAAAACTTTGAACCCTTTGTGCTGTCTAGGTCAGAAAGCTACATCGGCGTTTTGGTCGATGATCTTGTAACCAAAGGGACGACGGAGCCATATCGCATGTTTACCTCACGGGCAGAGCATCGCCTGCACTTAAGGGAAGACAATGCAGATCAAAGACTGCTAGAAAAAGGCTATGCTCTTGGAACGGTTGAGGAGTGGAGTTATCAAAAGTTTAAGGAAAAAAACCACCTCATCGAGCACAGCAAACAAAAACTTCAAAGCCTTCGACTTACACCCACACCCGCAACCAACGAAAAAATCACGCAGATGGGTTTGACACCGCTCAAGAGTCCCAACAGTTTGTGGGACTTTCTCAAAAGGCCGGAAGTGGAGTGGAAACATTTACAAGTTTTGGCACCACAGTTGGAAAAAGAGCAGCATGACTACATTGAAAACCTTCACATTGCTTGCAAATATGAGGGATATATCTCGCGCGAGCAGCAAGACATTTCCAGAAGTGAAAAAGAGCAGCACACGGTGATTCCAAAAACTTTTGACTATGCTCAGCTTCCAAGTCTTTCCACAGAAGTTCGAGAAAAACTCTCACGCATCAGACCTCACACACTGGGACAGGCCTCTAGAATTTCCGGTGTTACGCCCGCAGCTGTGAGTATTGTTTCTATGTACGTAAAGAAATTCCAAAGCCAATCCATCAAGGAGAATTCATGAGCAAAGCTACAATCATCGCCATGTCCAATCAAAAAGGTGGTGTGGGTAAAACCACCTCCACCATCAACCTGGGAGCCTCTATTGCGGTTCAAGAAAAAAAAGTTCTTTTGGTTGATTTAGATCCACAAGCCAATACAAGCAGCGGCGTAGGTGTGACCGCAGGTCAAGAGCATCTGCTATATGACGGATTGATTGGACAGAGCAGTGCAGAGCAGATCATTAAAAAAACGGACACACCTTTTTTGGATGTCATGCCTACGACACCAGATTTGATTGGTTTTGAAATCGAAGCTGTAGATTTGCCCGAGAGGGAATACCAACTCAAAAAACTTTTGCAGCAGGTGAGCGAGCAGTACGACTACATTCTTATTGACTGCCCACCATCATTGGGCCTACTCACAGTCAACGCCTTGAGCTGCGCAGACCAAGTGATTGTTCCCCTGCAAGCGGAGTATTACGCCTTAGAGGGTTTGAGTCGGTTGGTTCAAACCATTGATCTCGTCCGAGAAAACCTCAATGCCAAACTTCGATTGGAAGGCATACTTCTGACCATGTTCGACAAACGAAATTCTCTCTGTCATCAGGTAGAACTCGAAGTCAAAAATCATTTCGGACGGATTTTGTATCGAACAAAAATTCCAAGAAATGTACGCGTAAGTGAAGCACCGAGTTTTGGAAAACCTATTTTGATGTATGACATTCGCAGTAGTGGTGCGCAAAACTATCTGGCTCTCGCCAAAGAGTTTTTTGACCGACAAAAACAAAAACAACAAGCGCCCCTGCAAGAACTGCAAACAAACTCAGAACCTGCAAACATAGAAAGGCTGTAAGCAATGAAAGAAAAAAGACTCGGAAGAGGACTCTCTTCACTGATTCCTCAAAAAAAATCCTTTGATGAAAAGGCTCAAAGTGCAGTTTCTACAAACGCATCTACAGTGAGCAAAAATAGTGTTACGGAAGAAAAAAATTTTGAAACCAGCGCGCTTGTTCGAGATGTTTTAATTCAGGACATCCAAGTCAATCCACGCCAACCTCGAAAATATTTTCGGGATGAAGCCCTGGAAGATCTGGTTGCCTCCATCAAAGAGCATGGAGTCATTCAGCCTTTGGTTGCCAGACGTGTGGGCATTCACTATGAACTCATTGCGGGTGAGCGAAGACTTCGAGCTTGCAAAAAACTCGGACTTACAAATGTTCCCGTCATTGTTCGTTCCAGCACAGACCAAGAACAATTGGAAATCGCGCTCATTGAAAATTTACAACGGGAAGATTTGGATCCCATCGAAGAAGCTCTTGCCTATCAGCGCCTTCAAAAAGAGTTTTCTTTGAGTCATGAAGAACTCGCACAAAAAGCAGGAAAAAATCGAAGCACGGTGACCAATATGCTTCGCTTGCTCAAACTTCCCAACTCTGTTCAAAAACTTGTAAGCGAAAAACAATTGAGCATGGGGCATGCACGTGCGCTGCTTGCAAGTTCAGATCCCAACAAACAAACACGCTTAGCCCAAAGAAGCATCGCAGAAGATCTCTCTGTGAGGCAGATTGAAAATCTTGTAAAAAACGAAATTGCAAACCCCAACCGCAAGAGTAAAAAAACTCAAAGCACTTCGGATTTGGATGTGTTTCTTCGAAACTTTCAAGAAAATTTACAAAGACAATTGGGAACCAAAGTACAAATCAAACCCAAAACCCATGAAAAGGGTGAGATCACGATCAGCTATTTTTCGCGATCGGAGCTGCAAGGTTTTTTTGATAAACTTCGAAACTAGTTGAGTCTGATGCGATCAACTCAAGTTCTTCGGACGCCGCAGGAAAACTTCGAAGCTTTGCCAGGGTATTCATTCTCTACACTCAGACTCGAAAATGTACCTGGCTATGAGGGATTGAGTCTTGCTTATCTCGATGAAGGTCCAAAAGATTCCAAAGATATTTTTTTGTGTTTGCATGGCCAGCCGACATGGAGTTATCTCTACCGAAAAATGATTCCTGTTTTTGTGCAAAAGGGGATTCGCGTTGTGGCTCCAGATTTTTTCGGATTTGGACAATCAGACAAACCTGTTGACGATGAAGTGTATACCTTTAACTTTCATCGCAACCTTTTGATTGCCTTGATCGAAAAACTAGAGCTTACAAATATCACCTTGGTTTGCCAGGACTGGGGAGGTCTTTTGGGCTTAACGCTTCCCATGGAAATGCCAAGTCTTTTCACAAGACTGTTAATCATGAATACGGGTTTTGGAATCGGAAAGGTCAACGAGGCTTTTTTGCAGTGGAGAGATTTCAATCGAAAGCATGACTTTCTTCACGTGGACAGGCTGATGCAAAAATGGGAACCTTCAATACGCCAAGAAGAAGCATCGGCCTATAGCGCGCCTTTTCCAAATGGACGTTACTGCGCTGGAGTACGACGTTTTCCAGATCTTGTACCTACCTCATCTGACGACCCAATTGCCAAACTTTCGCAGCAAGCTCTTGCGTGGTGGAAGACTTCTTGGAGTGGAGACAGTTTTATGGCCATTGGGATGAAAGATCCCATTCTTGGACCGGATGTGATGCTACCCATGAGCAAAGTTATTGCCAACTGCCCGCCTCCGCTATGTCTTTCGCAGGCGGGGCATTTTGTACAAGAGCATGGCGAGCAAGTTGCAAAAGCTGCGCTAGAGTCTTTTGGCTTTTCATCTTTATAAACACTAAAATGTGTATGCGGGAATGCCTGCTTTTTTTAATCTTCGGCGAATTTTTTTTTGATGAGTGTTGACCCAAGGTTTCATGCGTGAGTGCTGCGCATCTTTCTGAAAAAGGTAGGCATAAAATTCTTTGATGACAACATACAAATCCTCTTTGTGATATCCAGCTTTCGAAAGAGCGAGGGTGATGTCCGCCCTTTCTTTTTCTGTAAGTTTACGTTTCCAATATTCTAACAAAAGTTTTTGAAGTTGAGAGTCTAGATAAAACTGCGCATGCAAAAACTCATGCGTTACAACCACCTCAAAATCCAAATGACTTTGTACAGATGCTGTAATGATCGAATAGGCTTGCATGGATCCAAAGTCTTTTATGTTTTCAGCTTGTGGCGAGGGGTCGAAATATTTCTTTTCCAGAGGAAGAAATACCTCCCTATAAAAAGCATCTTCCCTTGGAGATAAAGGCCGCTTGCTTGCTTGGCTGTGAGAGAAAAAATCCTGAAGAACGCTCTGTCTCAGATCGTGACCACCGACCATATAACTATAGTATTGATACCAAGGGTTTGAAAGTTCCACCCAGGTTCCAGGAGCGAGAGCCTTGGTGCCTTCTGAAAAAATCGACATACGAGAAAAGAGCCGATTTTGGTCCTCCTGCCTCGCACTGATGCAAAGATACGCATGGTCTAACTCTTTCACAGGCGCGCAGATCGTAGGTCCAGTTGGTGGATCTTGGGTCTTGTTTTGTAGAATGAACTTCCTATGAATGCCCTTGATCCAGGCGCTGTGCCAAACCTGATGTCGAATACGCTCCGGCTTTTGGATAGAAAAAGGCCTTTGCCGAAACTCAACCCAAGGAAAAGCGTCCTCTGGATGAGATTTTTCCTGAGCCCATAGCCGGGAACAAGATACGATGACAAGCAGAAAAAGAAGGGTGGGTTTTGGCATGTGGCTTTAAGTGTAGATCAAAAAAGCAGCGACGTCACGAGTCAGACTCATATCATATCGGCAGCGTAAGATTTTTAGGTAGCATTGCAGCAAAAGCATGCCAAAAGCGCCCCTGAGCCACTCTTTCCTTGACAGTTGAGAGCGAATTTTATAGTTCCGGCGTAGGCTTTGTGGGCTGTCAATCCGTCTGTATACGGCCCAAGTAGCTCGAGGAGAAAAAATCATGGGAATCCTAAAAAATGAACGAAGTACACAGAGCGAGAGTTTCAGTACCAACGGAGCAGGTCACAAAGTAACGACCCCTGTCGGTGGCTTCAATGCGATTTTAGATCGTGGTAGTGAGTTCGAAGGCAAGCTCACCTTTGAGGGTACGGTTCGCATCGACGGCACATTTAAGGGTCAAATTTATTCCGAATCACACATGGTCATCGGCGAAAGCGGAAAAGTCGAAGGTGACATCAATGTGGGTTCAGTATCCATTTCGGGAAGTTTTCAGGGAAACATTCATGCAAAAACCCGCGTTGAACTCCACAAAAATGCAGTTGTAGAAGCAGACATTGATACCCCATCCCTTGTTATCGAAGATGGAGTACAGTTTGATGGAAAGTGCAGCATGAGTAAGTCTGCTCATCAAAAGAAAAATGCGCCCTTTGCTGCAGTCAAGGCCACAGCCGACAAAAGCAAAAACGGAATCAGTCCTCAAGCCTAAGCGATGAAAAAACATTCCTTTACCTACATTTTTGTTTTGGCTGGAGTTTTCTCCGCCTTTGCGCTCTTGCTTCCTGTTGTTGGATTTTGGAAAGCCATTGGAGTCGAAGCTCCTCATGGATATTTGTATCAAGGCTTGTTGTTTTTGGGACTTCTTTTGCTTTTGCAGATGACAGTATTTGAACCTTATATACGGACAGCCGATGAGCGAGATGCTCAAACCCTTGGAAAAAGAAAACTCGCAGAAAAAGACGAGCTCTTGAGTCAGGAAAAATGGGACATGTATCAGCAGCGCATTGAAGAAGCCAAGATCAAGGCCACGCAAACTCGTGAGGCGCTGGCTTTGGCAGCTGAAGAAGAAGAGAAAAAATCGTTAGAAGCCACCCGAGAAAAATCCAGCCAATGGCTAGAAAAAGAAAAAGAAAAAATCGCTTCACAGGAAAAAGACGCGCAAAGCGGGCTGTCTTCTCACCGTGATGAGCTTGCCCAAAGCATTGTTGAAAAAGTGTTGGGACAAGTCGATGCGAAGCAAAGGCCTCGAGCGCAAAGCCAAACTCAAGCAACGAGGGCTTCATAATATGCACGGATTGTCGTCATTGATTGCACCTTTTTTAAATCTCGTGCTTTTGGCTTTGGCCTTGTTTTTTCTCATGAGAAAGTCAGTCGCTCAAAGTTTGGCGCAGCGTAAAGAAGACATTGCACAAAATATCGATGAGAGTGAAAAACTTCGAAAACAAGCTGAAGAAAAGCTCAAAGACATTGATCGTAAAATCAATGCTCTAGATCAAGAAGTTGAGCATATCTTACATAAGGCCCAACAGGACGGACAAATTGAAAAAGAAAAAATTTTACAACGCGCGCAAAGACAAGCAGATCAAATTGTAGAGGCGGCGCAGCGCCAAGCTGAAAAAGAGCAAAAACTTGCGCAGCAAAGGCTGGCACAAAAACTCATGGGCCAAGCTCTTGAAGAAAGTAAGTTAGAGCTCAAAAAACAAATGAGTTCAAAACACCACGATCAGTTTGTGGATCAGTTTGTTTCGCAGTTAGGAGAGCAGATTTAAATGGCACAAAAAAGTGATCAGCTCGCAGCTCGCTACGCGCACGCTCTATTGGATGTTCTTCAGGAACAGGCCAATGAAAAAGCATATGATCAAAGCGCTCAGCAGCTTGAGCAGCTTTCCGTTCTCAGTCAAGGTGAGATCAAGGGATTTTTTTCTAATCCTGTATTCGACGCTGAGGAAAAAAACCAAGTCCTCGAAAGTATATTTACGACATATAAAATCTCTGCCCCGATACAAAGGTTTACGCAGTGCTTGGCGCAGCTAGGTCACCTTTATTTGATGGAAGAAGTGGCGCAGGCTTTTGAAAAAGAACTTTCAGAGCTCCGCGCACAAACCAAAGCTTTTGTGCAAACAGCCTTTTCCTTGAGCCAAGTGCAGCAAGATAAAATAACAAAAGCTTTGGAAAAAGCTGTGGGCAAAAAAATCAACCTTCAGGTCGAAGAAAGCCCAGAGTTGATAGGGGGCGTTCGAGCACAGGTTGGAGGCATTGTGTTTGATGCTTCTGTTCTCGGATATTTGGATCGAATGAGTAAGCAAAGTTAAAAAATGTAAGGATACAATAAGGAAACATCATGAACATAAGAGCCGAAGAAATATCACAGCTGATCAAAACGCAGGTGCGAGACTATGACACGCGCATGGAAGTCTCCGAAACGGGAAAAGTCATTTCTGTTGGGGATGGGATTGCTCGAATTTATGGTTTAGAAAATGTCATGGCCGGAGAACTTTTGAAGTTTCCTCATGATGTATATGGCATGGCACTTAACCTTGAAGAAAACAACGTAGGTGCAACGCTGTTTGGAAATGATACGCTCATCAAAGAAGGTGACATTGTAGAGCGAACCGGAGAGATCGCTCAGGTTCCTGTCGGTAAGGAACTTGTAGGGCGCGTTGTCAATGCACTCGGACAAGCCATTGATGGCAAGGGAGAGATTCAGGCAGCAGAGCAAAGACGTGTGGAACTCAAAGCCCCAGGAATTGTCACAAGAAAATCTGTACATGAACCTTTGCAAACAGGACTCAAAGCCATTGATTCAATGGTTCCCATTGGTCGAGGTCAGCGAGAACTCATCATTGGTGATCGTCAAACGGGAAAAACAGCGGTAGCCATCGATACCATCATCAACCAAAAAGGTTTGGACGTCTACTGTATCTATGTAGCCATTGGACAAAAACAATCCACCGTTGCTCAGGTTGTAGACAAACTCGAAAAACACGGCGCGATGGAGTACACCACCGTCGTTGCAGCCAACGCTTCTGAATCTGCGCCCATGCAGTTCATTGCGCCCTATGCAGGTGTGGCCATTGGTGAATATTTTAGAGACAACGGAATGCACGCTTTGATTGTGTATGATGATTTGTCCAAGCATGCGGTAGCTTATCGTCAGTTGTCACTTTTGCTTCGTCGTCCTCCCGGCCGGGAAGCCTACCCGGGGGATGTGTTTTATGTGCATTCTCGTTTGCTCGAACGCGCAGCCAAACTCAATGACGAGCTTGGTGGTGGATCGTTGACCGCGCTTCCCATTATTGAAACGCAAGCGGGAGATGTTTCGGCCTATATTCCTACCAACGTGATTTCGATCACAGATGGTCAGATTTATTTGGAATCAGATTTATTTTTTGCGGGTGTTCGCCCTGCGATCAACGTAGGTCTTTCAGTGTCTCGCGTGGGTGGGTCTGCGCAGATCAAAGCCATGAAAAAAGTTGCAGGAACCCTGCGATTGGAACTTGCGCAGTTTCGAGAACTCGCTGCTTTTTCGCAGTTTAGTTCGGATCTCGATGCAGCCACACAAAAACAATTGGCTCGAGGTGAAAGATTGGTCGAAGTTCTCAAACAAGGACAATATGTTCCCTACCCAGTAGAGAAACAAGTTGTTGTGGTTTATGCGGCGATCAATGGATACTTGGATGAGTACGAAACCTGGGCGATCGCGCAGTATGAAAAAGAACTTTTGAGTTTTATGGATGAAAAACATCCAGAAGTGCTTCGCATGATCCGAGAAAAAGGAGAAGTCAATGACGAGGTCAAAGCTTCTCTGGTCAAAGCCTTGGAAGAGCTTAAAAAAGAATTTAACCCCGTTAAACAAGGATTGTAATTTTTCATGGCCAATCTTCGAGCAATTCGCAATCGAATCCGCAGCGTAAATTCTACGCAGAAGATTACGCGCGCCATGAAAATGGTCGCAGCCGCGCGCCTTCGTCGAAGTCAAGAAGCTGTGTCTCAGAGCAAAGCCTATCAAGAAAAAGTGCGAAGCTTGCTAGCCAAACTTCTTCCTTTTGTGGAAGACAGTGTGGATCCACTATTAAAAAGGCCTCAAGGAAACAAACGTTATCTTGTGGTGCTGTCTTCGGACCGTGGACTTTGTGGCGCTTTCAATGCAAGTTTGTTTCGTAAAGTTGAGAGCGCATTGTCTCAAACAGAGTATGAGACTTCTTTGATTCTGATTGGAAAAAAAGCCATCAGTTATTTTCGAAATCAAAAAGATAAAATCCATCACATTGTGGAAGACTACTGGACAGACTTTGATCATCAAAAAGCAAAAAACCTTTGTCAAAACCTGACGCAAGATTTTTTGGATGGAAAGGTCGACCGCATTGAAATTTTGTACAACGAATTTCAATCTGTCATGACACAAAAACCAAAATCTTTGACTTTGCTTCCTCTTCAAAAAGAAGAAAGTCAGGGCGCGGAAAATGATTTGGAACAAGAAATAGACTACTTGTTTGAACCCGGAAAAGCGCAAATCATCCAACTGCTTTTGCCCAAAGCAGTAGAAGGAAGTTTTTATCAAGCCAACTTGCATTCCTTGGCCAGTGAATATGGCGCGAGAATGACGGCGATGGACGCCGCCACAAGAAATGCAGGAGAGATGATCGACAGTTTGACCTTGCATATGAACCGTGTGAGACAGGCTGCCATTACCAATGAATTGGTAGAAATCATTTCAGGGGCTGAGGCAATTCAATAAATAGAAAAACTAGGAAAACAACATGGCAACACAAATGATCACAGGAAAAATCAAACAAGTCATCGGGGCTGTTGTGGACGTTCAGTTCCCCAAAGGAAAACTTCCACCCGTGAACACGGCATTGACCGTGACCAATCCCGGAATTGATGACAGAGAGGACAACCTCATCTTAGAAGTGTCCCAGCATACGGGAGATTCTACTGTGCGAACCATTTCGATGGATTCTACTGAAGGTTTGGTTCGAGGCATGGTTGTAAAAAATACAGAAAATCCAATTTTGATTCCTGTAGGAAAAGAAACCTTGGGAAGAATCATGAACGTTGTGGGTGAGCCTGTAGATGAAGCGGGTCCCATCAAAGCTTCTCAAACTTTTCCCATTCACCGTCAACCTCCAACCTACGAAGACCAAGATACCAGTGTACAAGCTTTTGAGACCGGAATTAAAGTTGTAGATCTTTTGGCTCCTTATCAAAGGGGGGGGAAAATCGGACTTTTTGGAGGCGCCGGTGTAGGCAAGACCGTATTGATTATGGAACTCATTCACAACATCGCGACAAAACATGGAGGCTATTCTGTTTTTGGAGGTGTGGGTGAACGGACCCGTGAAGGAAATGACCTTTGGATGGAAATGAAGGAAAGCGGCGTTATCGACAAAGCTGCTCTCGTGTACGGCCAGATGAACGAACCCCCTGGAGCTCGCGCCCGTGTAGGTCTTACGGCTTTGACCGTCTCTGAATATTTCCGAGACGAAGAAGGTCAGGATGTATTACTCTTTATTGATAATATTTTCAGATTTACGCAAGCCAACTCGGAAGTATCGGCGCTTCTCGGTCGAATACCATCGGCTGTAGGATATCAGCCGACCTTGTCGACAGACTTGGGTGGATTGCAAGAGAGAATTACGTCAACCAAGAAAGGTTCGATCACTTCTGTACAGGCCGTGTATGTACCTGCAGATGACTTGACCGACCCTGCACCTGCTACAACTTTTTCTCATTTGGATGCGACGACAGTACTTTCGAGAAAAATTGCAGAGCTTGGAATTTATCCAGCGGTAGATCCCTTGGATTCGACTTCGCGAATTTTGGATCCACAGGTTGTCGGTTTGGAACATTACAATACCGCACGAAGTGTTCAGAATATTTTGCAAAAATACAAAGACCTTCAAGATATCATTGCCATCTTGGGGATGGATGAACTTTCTGAAGAAGACCGACTTGTAGTTGCACGCGCAAGAAAAATTCAGAGATTTCTGTCTCAGCCTTTCTTTGTTGCGGAGCAGTTTACAGGATCACCTGGAAAGTATGTGAAACTTTCTGATACGATCAAAGGTTTCAAAGAAATTGCCGAAGGAAAATACGATGACCTTCCAGAACAAGCTTTTTACATGGTGGGAACCATTGACGAAGCGATAGAAAAAGCCAAAAAAATGGCGCAGGAAAATTCATAAGAATGAGTCAGCTCAAGCTTTCCATTGTGACGCCCTCCAAGCATGTGCTTGATACGACCTGTGTGGATGTATATCTTCCCACGGCCAAAGGTCAGGAAGGCATTTTGCCTGAGCATGCAGGGCTCGTGGCGGTGCTTGGCACAGGTGTTGTGGTGATCGATCAGGGCGATCAAAAAAAGCATCTTGCACTTCGAGATGGTTTTTTTGAAGTGCGCGAAAACAATGTCATGATTTTTGCCGATCAGGCTTTGTTTCCTGATCAGATTCAAAAAAACGAACTCGATCGAGAACTAGAGGACTTGGAAACCAAACTTCTTTCGGAAGAGATATCGATTGAAGATCGGGAACATCTTTTTGCGCAGAGAGAGTGGCTAGATGCGCAGAAGCAGGCTCTAAGTTCTTAAGCGGATATCTTTTTTTTCGGGCGCTTACTTTTTTAAAACATCTCCAAGGTAGTCAGCGCTTTGATGTAGACCTTTTGAGGAAAAAAGCTCCAAAAAAGATTGGACTTGATTGTTTGATTCATTGGTCTTTGTAGAAGATCCTACAAAAAACAATATAAGAAAAGCTAAGGCCACAGTGTACACAAAAATTCCAGGGAGCCTAGCTAGACCTCGATCTTTTCGAAACAAAATATAAAAACGGTAGAGAAAACTCGAGAGACAGATCAAAATGCTGCTACCGAATAGAGTCAAACCCCAAGAAAGAAAATGACTGTAGTGCGCATCTTGAATATCAAAAGTTGGAATCCAAGGTAACAACGCTATCACAGGAAAAAATAAAGACCAAGATAGAGACAGGTGAAGAAGAGAGCCTTTGTATATTTTTGATCTTCCAAATTCATGAAAGGCAGGAAGCCACATCCATAATGCCTTTCTCAATGTGCTTTCCTTTTCTTTCTTTTTTCTTCGATGAATGGCCAGGGGTCCAGCGACAAAACCCAAAGTCCAAAAAAAATAAATGAGCCCAACAAGAAAAGAAAATATCCAAGGCTGCGAATAAAGCTCTCCCCATAAAGCAGAAGAGTTTTTGATGTTGTCTAAAGTCTGCGGATGGATCAAAGCAAAGAGCAAATAAAGAGAAAAATTCAAACATAAGAAAAAAAACAAAGCAAAAAGAGTCAATCGAGCGTACATCGCTCCGGCATAAGGGAAAATCCACGAAAGAATATAGGCGGTCAAACGACTTCGAGGGTTGCCCGATTGCAGATCAATAGACGCGAGCGTAGAACTCTTACTGGCTTCCCCATCAAAATTGATGGTATAACTTTCATCAACTTCTTTCGTTTGACCTCTTTGGGCGCGTTGCAGATATCGCTCTGCCAAGGCATTGATTTCCGCAGATGGATCATTGTGATTGGATTTTTTGTTCATGATTATCGTTGTGAGAAGTATAACATAGCTGAGGCTCTACAATGGAACCTTTTCATAGGTAAAAGAGGAGACGGTAGAATCTTCTACGTCCCCCTTTTTAGATGGATAGATCATGGTAAGAAATATTAGTTGCAAGTCGCGGTGGGTCCTGTGATCCATGCCGATTCTTCTCCTGAGGCCGTACTCTTGGACCGAATTCGATATTGAAATTGCGTTCCAGAAGGGCAGGTATCGGTAACCTTGACGGTATAACTTGAACCACTTTGAGTGATAAAGTTGTTTCCGACAGTAACATAGCTTCCCCAGGTCGAACTTCCATTTCCTTTTTTGCGGTACTGAGCCTCAAATCCGTTAAAGGTCAGCACCGGCTTTACAGCGCTGATGTGTGAAAAGCCCAAAGGAAAATCATACTGTCCTTGTTGCGTTTGAGATGGAGTTGCAATCATAAATGCATTCAAAGTAGGCGCGGGTACAGTAGAGTAACAGGTAAAGATCGTAGACAGAACTTCCGTGGAGTCAGATTTGCCCGAAGCCAAAGGATCCTTTGCCACAATGGAAATTTTTACGTTATGACTTACCGAACTATCCGCACAACCCACAGAGACGTTATCCATTCTAAAGTCCTGCGTTCCGGAGTTGTACACAACGGTACCAAAGATGTTGCTATAGGTATTTCCAATTTTTTTCTTGATGATGAAATCGTTGGTACCCATATTGATATCGGCATGCGACCAGCGAAAATCTACCTGAGTTGCATTGGGTGCGTAGTGATCAATATTGAAACTTTCAAAAGTTGGCGGGGCCATTTGTGTTGAGTTTGCAACAGATTGACCGTCGTCAATAAGTTCCTCAAAACTATTGTCTGTGTAGACCATTTTGATTTTGTAAGTATAGATGGTTCCATTGACGGTGTTATTGTCAGTGACTTGAGTCAGGATGTTACCAGATCCATTCCAGAAAAATAAGGGTTGTCCGCCACTGCCTCGGGTTACAGTGATACTGCTTACGGTATTGTTGATGGGAATATCAAAAGCCCAGTCCACAACGACTTTGTCAGATTGGTTGTCTGAGGCTGTAAAGCTTGTAATATGAGGTTTTTGTGTGCCCACGCCTGGAATGGCTTGGGTGATGTTTTGTGCTGCAGAGCAAGCACCTACAATACAGGCTTGTACTTCATAGTAGTATGCGGTGTTACTTTGAAAGCCTAGGTAAGAACCTGAATACATAAAGTATGAGTTGCTGGTGTTGTCAATGAGACTTGTAAATGAAGTGTTGCTAATATACTGAACCGCTGCAGTATTGTTGCTTGAATTTTCTCTTTTGGTGACCAGATAATAATCTACGCTTGAAGATAGATTGTGATTCCAACTCAAAGTGACTTCATATGGAGGAGTGTTTTGCGTAAGCGTAGCGCTAAGATTGGTGACGGGATCTGGCGCGCCAATGACATTGAAAGTTACCGCTGTAGCAACAGCATATTCACTTTGGCTGCTGTTGTTGCTAACAAAAACGCGAAATTCATAGGCTGTATTGGGAACCAGACCTACAGCTGTATAGTTTTGAGACTGATTTAACATGGCCAAAGGTTGAAATGTAGCAGAGCTATTGTTGGCCTGTTTTTTTTCAATTCCAATTTGATAGCTTCCGCTGATGCTGGGGTTGCTCCAAGTCAGTTCAATTGCGTTGGTTGAGATGGCCTGGGCAGAAAGGTTGAAAGGAGCCTCCAGGTTTCTGATCAAGGTTCTTCCGGGAATTCCTTCGCTTGTACCATTGCCACAAGCTGTGGCTGTAATCGCAAGTACCATACTGAGAATTCCTTGAAGATACATTTTCATATACTTTGTTTTCATATGTTCTACCCTTTTCATCTCAATTGTTCCTTACTGTACTTTGGCTCTTGGGGGAATGAAGGCCCACATGCTGATCGTTTGTTTTCCTTGTGCTAGATATTGAAACCAGTGAATGCTTGTAGAATGAGCTGATCCCATGATTCCATTGTCATAACTTTCTAGATTTTTCAGAGCGGGTTTGACCGATCCTCCGATTTGACTGATGTCGTTGACGACCCAAATCACATCATGCAAATCCGATTTGTCGATCAGGCTACGCAAGCCAAAGCGGTGAATGGCAGGGTTACGCAAGTTTCCTTCGATGACTGCAGGTAGACCTGTGAGCGGTTCAATGTACACAAGCTTACCATTGGGAAGCGTTACATTGTTGCCGGTTTGGGGAATGATTCGAACGGGAGCATTTCTACGTGTGTTTCCATTGTTTTGATTTTTACACAACACTCCATATCCCACTTCTTGAGGTACGAAGGTTCTAAGAGGAGCAATGAGGCCTCCGCGTGTTCTTTTGAATTGAAAAGTAGGTCCTTCAAACACCAAGTGGTTGGTTCCCGGATTGGAACAAAAATCAATTTCTACTTTCACAGCGTGGTAGTTTTCAGGAATTTGAATTTGAGGTTCAGAGCCTCCGATCATGGAACTTAAAAAATCATCACATCGACTTTCGCAGACATTTTCATGGCTTGGACAACTGCCTGAGCTCGAAATGGTCTGATTGGGAAAAGTTCCCGAAACGCAGCTAGGATCTTCTGCGCTTACGCACTGCAAGGTACACTCTTGTTTGAGTTGATTGTAAATGCTGGGTACTTCTAGGTCAGAAGATTTGACGTAGCCCATCAGCTGCGTATTGAGCCACTGTTGCAAATCACTCCAAGAAAGGACCGTACAACTTCCACTTCCGTCTGAGCAGGTAACCGTTGAAAGAACATCTCCACCGCTGCTTTTTCCCGCAGGAGGCACTTCCTGACAAGCCATCAAAAATACAAAACCAAAAAGCAGCCAAGAGGCTCTGAGTCGAAATGTGAGTGTATTCATAGTATTTTCCACCTTATCCATCCCCCACTTTCATCTCAAGACTCATGCCAATCGCGAGTCGGAAATAAGTATTTGTTTTTATTTTGAAAAATGTTTTGTGACCCATTGACGTCTTTGTGCCATTTTTCAGCAAAAAACTCTCAACTGCGACCTTTGGGTATGGGTGGAGGTATGTTCTACCTGTCGGAGCTCAAATATATACGTCCCTATCTATAGAGAGGGGTTTTGTTTTCCAATATGGATCAGGGCATCGCCCTGATGGACAGAAGGGTGAGTGGAGATTCCTACAAGCACTCCAGCATAGGGGCTCCGGATATTGCTCAAAGGTTTTCCAAAAATATTGTTGATGCTGCCAATGATTTGATGATTTTTGACTCGATCGCCCAAATCTACATGTGAAAGAAAGATTCCACTTCGAGATGCCCGAATCCATCGCGTTTCTTCACAAATCACACTTTTGCCTTTTTTGGCCTCAGGATCCTTGGTCACCATTTTTAATCGCCGCATCACACGAAAACAGCCTTCCACAGCAATTTGAACCGACCTTTGGTTGAAACGACTGGGCTCTCCACTCTCGTAGACGAGCATTGAGCAGTCCGTACTCGCGGCGCACTCCCGTAAAGATCCTGAAATGGTTTTTGAATGCACAATCAAAGGAGCTGCAAAAACCTTGGCCAAATTGAAGCTTGACTGATGGGTCAAATCACATCGAATCTGAGGATGATTCTTTTTGCCACTTGAGGCTGTGTGAAAATCAATGACATGATCACAGCGTTCAATGACCTCGGTTCGAAACAAAAAGGCCAAACGTGAGGCCATGGATCCTCGGTTCGATCCCGGAAAACTTCGATTGAGATCTCTGCCATCTGGAAGATAGCGAGAATCGCTCATAAAGCCATACACGTTGACTACGGGAACACAAATGACCGTTCCTGAAAGATTTTTAGGATCTAGCTTTTCTGTAATTCTTCGAATGCTTTCAATTCCATTGATTTCGTTGCCGTGTATCGCTGCGCAAAGCCCAAGAGTGGGTCCCGGCTTTTGCCCATGAATAACCGAGATGGGCAGAGAGATCATGGTTTGTGTAGGCAATCGAAAAGCGGGCAGTTCAAAGTTTTTCTGGCTCCCTGGAGCAATCGAATGACCAGCTAAGAGATAGGGAGAGACAAGGTGTTTCATTGCCTCGTATTTGTATCTTTGGAATGACAAAAATTCAATTCTTAATCAAAAGAAAAAACCAATTGCATAGGGTTGATTTGCTTACAGAGCTCTTGACAAGATATTTTTTGTGCCTTTCTTGTGTACATACAACAAGAAAGGAGTCATGTTATGACACTCGTAAAATTTTCACCGTTTCGCAAACAAGGTCTTGACCGTGTTGGAGTAGATCCTTCTTTTGGATCGCTCTGGAGCGAGGTCAATGATCTCTTCAACCATTTTCAGACTGGGGTTTCATCTTCGTCGCAGGCGATGGGCTTTGTTCCTGCAATTGATGTAAAAGAAACACCTAAGGCCTTGCTGCTACATGCAGAGCTTCCAGGTCTTTCGGAGCAAGACGTGGATGTGAGCATTCATGAGGGTGTGCTCACACTCAAAGGAGAGAAAAAATCCGAAAATAAAAAAGAAGATGAAAATCACTATTACGTCGAACGTAGCTTCGGAAGTTTCTCACGTAGCTTTACGCTTCCTACAGAAGTTAATGAAGATGAAGTTGAAGCCGTGTTTTCAAAAGGAGTGCTCACGGTAACTTTACCAAAAAGCAAAGAAGCCAAAACACAGAAAAAAATTACCATCAAGGCACAGTAATTTTTTCCAAAAAGATTTTTATGCAAAAATCTTTTTCCCTGACAGGCGACATAAAGTGTAATGTTTTATGTCGCCTGTGTTTTTTTATATTCTTTCATATGTGAGTTTTTGGTCACCCACAAAAATCGAATCAAATGAAAAACAGCAGCCAAACAAAGAGACACGACCATTCCCCACCACACGCCAGCTTCTTCCATCTCCTGAACAAAGCACAAATAATAACAAAGAGGCGCACCAATGATCCAGAAGGCAATCAATGAATTGATCAAAGGAGTGGTGGTATCTTTGAGACCTTTTAAGATATTCATTCCAATGGACTGCGCACCGTCGGTGATCAAAAACCAAGCCCCAATGAGGACAATAGGTATAGTGATTTTTGTAAGCTCAATATCTTTTGTATAGATGCCAATAATGAATTCTGGGAATTGAAAAATGACGAACATAAATAACAATCCCACGGCCACAACCACAAGGTATCCAATCCATGCATGCAATCTGATCAAATGCCAATCTCCACGACCACGATCTTGTCCAATTTGAACCGAAACGGCGAGAGCCGTTCCTGCGCAGAGCATGAATACTGTCGCGCAAAAATTAATTGAAATCTGATGCGCAGCCAGTTGCATATGCCCCAAACTTCCCACCATCAAACAGGTATAAATAAAGAAAGCGATTTCTAAGGTCCAGCTGAGTCCAAAAGGCAAACCAATTTGAAAAATCATTTTGATTCGATTCCAGTCCGTCGCAAAAGGGCCTACAAGAATTCTCATAGACTCATATGTTTTGGATGTTTCAATGTATACAAGCAAAAACAAAAACATGCAGATATACACCATCGAAGTAGCAAGACCTGAGCCGGCCACGCCCATGGCAGGAAAACCGAGGTACCCGTAAATAAAAATTTGATTGAATACAATGTTAAGACAAATTCCAATCAGTGTTGCATACATGGAGGGTTTGGGGTCAGATACCGCTTCCATAAAAATCCGCAGGGTCAAAAACAAAAACAAGGCGGGCATCCCTATAGATATATATTGCAAATACTGATGGCCGAGTTCAATCAAATCTGCTTGCTGATGCATCCAAACAAATAAAGTACGAGAAAAAAAGAACAGCACAATGGAAAAAACCGAAAACAAAATAGCAATGCGCATGCCTTGGCGAACCAGTGGAGGAATTTGATGGAGATCTCGTGAACCGAAACGTTCACTGACCAAAGGGCTCAAAGCATTAAGTACGCCAAAGGCAAAAACAAAACAAAAATAGAGTAGCGAATTTGCCATGGCCATTGCAGCGAGCTCTTTGGTTCCAAGCTGTCCCACCATAATGGTATCGATGGTTCCCATTGCCACGCCCGTGAGCTGAGAGATCACCATCGGCCATGCGAGGTGCATGGTTTTTTTACACTCTTGAAGGATCAATGACATCGGCCAGGCAATATACCCAAAAAAATCTAAAGAGCCTATGCCTATCAAGCCTCTAGTAGAAAAATAATGATTAACTTTTCTTTTTGTAGGCTTTTACGCGAATTTTTGCGCCTTCTCTGACGATGCGAATTTGAACGTCTTTGTCTTGCGTTCTTTCTTTGATCGCCATAATTTTTGGCGCGATGTTTTGGCGAAAAGAAACAAAGTCGAGCTTCTTTCCAGCCGCTTCTTGATATTCTTGGTAGAGTTGATTGAGCTCCTGTTTTGAAGGCCCATCATCTGAAGACTCTTCTGATCTATGGCTTTGAGCACCCTGTTGATAGGCACTGGATCGAATGCGCGCTTTGAACAAGTCTCTCTCATACGTGCCTTCTTCAATGCGTTTGAGCGTGCGATCCCAAAGTGTACTGTAGGTGTTGTACTTGGCAATGGCCTGTTGATAGCGAAATTTGAGCCCAGCATTTTGAATGCTCAGGCCATAATAGTTTCTGGCCATGGATTGTACTTTATCTCTGAGTTTGGCAGGCTCTTCCTTATTTAGACCTATAAAATACTGCTCGTACTTGATTTTAAGCTCTTCGATGGATGCAGATAGCTTTTCCAAGTCCTTTTCGATTTGCTCCACATCTTGAAAACGGGTTAAACTCATGATTTCCTCTATTATATAGAGGCTGGAAATGGCTTTCAACTCTCAATAGAGAGAAAAAGCCTCTATTTTTCAATGATTCGATCCAGAGTCAAACCCGGATAGTAGGCCTGGAGGATGTCTCGAAAACTCTGACCCTGTTCTGCGCGGCCAATGGCCCCAATTTGGCACAGCCCAACACCGTGGCCAAAGCCGCCGCCTTCAATTCGAAGGCTATGTATGGTTCCTCCTTTTTTCATAGAATCCAAGATAAAAAGAGAAGAGGGCAATCCCCCCAATGCGCTGCGAATCTTGAACTCGCCATGAATGGTTTTTTGCTGATCTCGATGTGAGAGTAAAAGTTTCTCGGCTCGGCCAGATACGCCTCTGGACAGTACTCGGATGTCTGTGAGGCTACCATCGAGTCCTTGGCTTTTGGCAATGCTGCGGAGCTGGTTTTGAGAGAGAGTTTGTGTCCAGCGATATTTTGATTTGGAGGAATAAGAGGATGTTTCGCAATAGGCGCCCTGAGGATTTCGAACAAAATCTTGAAGCTGCCTTTCATTTTGTAAAGATATAAAATGTCCGGGACCATCGGGTAGGCCTCTCAAATAGTCAAAGCCTTTGCCTCCCAAACTAGAGATTTTGTCTTCGGTATGTCCACCGCACACCGAATGATAGTATGTATGTGCAAATCTTCCTTCTCTGTCTCTTAAAACCAAGTTTTTGCTTTGCTCCACAGCGGTAGAAGTTCTCTGCGTTTTTGCGCCCTCTCCTCGATATACCTGGCAGCGCGTGCTCGCGCAGGTAAAAAAAGGCATCGAAGAAAACTCAATGGGCGCATGGCTTAGGGCGTAGGTTCGCGCAATGATGGCTTGAGTTTTTAGTGCCTCCATATGCGCCGCTGGAAAAGTCTCTGCTGGGACAACGCCTTCGAGATATTCTGAAAATGAAGTTTGTTGGACCAAAGAAAATTTCGATTCCGCATTGGGAATGATAAATAGCCTCGAAGCATAAGCCTGACCATGAGAGAGCTCATCAGACATCAAATGATTTTTTACATCAAATATTTCTATCGGACCTTGAGGAGAGATCAGTTCAATGATGCCTTCAAAGTGTTTTGAAAAACTGCTCTGATGCGCTTTTAAAGTACCCGAGGCCAAGGGGGGAATGCCCACACGTGAAATGACTTTGCAGTTTTTTTGTCCTTGTTTTTTTTGTCTCCAGCAAAACTGTTTGGCAGCATCGATTTTGGAAAAAGATTGATAACTCAAAAACCACCTTCCAAGTTCAGGATTTTTTTTCATGGCATCCATTTTGGGAGGGCCAATCCACTGCGCTGATGCGAAACCTTGGGCTTTAAGTTTTTCTAGTGCAGCAAGATTTGGACTTTGCGTTGAGGAAAGAAGCATTTCTTCTGTAATTGCAAAATAACGAATGAGAGCCGGTCGCGTAATATGCAAGTCTTTGACTCTCCACAACACACCTGCAGGAGACGCGATGTCCAGAGAGGTGTGATCATTATAAATGCGAATCAAAAAATCTTTGTCCCCACGAAATTGAATTTCATCTTCGGAGAGCACCACGCCGATGCTGATCAAGTCATCATCCGAAGATGGAGGTGTCCAATAACTGCGAAACAAATCTCTAGATAAAAATCCTCCATCTCCCAAAGGTGTAGGGTGCAAAATGACTCTGGGTTTTTTTGTTACGCGTATCTCTGGACTGGGTCCAACATGCACAGGACCACATCCCGGAATCATAAATAAACTGAGAAAAAAAATAAGGTGCAGATAGGATTTATTTTTGTAGTCAGACGGCTTGCAATGAAGCAGTTTTTTTATTTTCATAAACCTACACACATGTCTTGGATGCATTACTCATCAAGGAAAAAATCTTGCGACTGCGAAGAACCAATGGCTTGATCCGAATATCCGGTAGGCTGAGACCCCTCCCTGAAAATTTCGAAAAGCGTTTCCTTACTTTTTTCATTTGCAAGTTTTCCAGTTTGGGAATCAATTTGAGCAAAAACCAAACCTTGAGGAATATCAAAATCAATTTTGGGTTCATCTTTGAGAGTCTTGAGCATGAACTCGCTCCAAACAGGAACGGCAGTTCTTCCCCCACCTTCGAGAACGCCCAAGTCTTTGGCTTGGTCATAGCCCAACCAGACAAGAGTTACAAGCTGTGGTGTATATCCAACAAACCATGCATCAAAGTTGTCATTGGTTGTGCCCGTTTTTCCTGCAGCAGGCCTTCCGAGTTTCAAAGCTCTTCTGCCTGTTCCTGAGGTAATGACCTCTTTCAAAAGATGCGTCATCATATAGGCGGTCTGGGGCGAAATCACATAATTTTCTGCTATGTTATTTTCCTCTTGCAAGCCCTGCACGATGGCGTCTCGATGTTTTTGCTTTTCAAGCAGAGCTTGTTTTCGGATTTGCAATTGTTCTTCTATACTCAAAGCTGGATCGTCAAAACTATGGCGTTCCAAAATTTGCCCATCCTTATCCATAATTTTTTTGATCATATGATACTGAGGAAGCGTACCTCCGTTGGCAAACACAGCGTAGGCACTGACCAGTTCAATGGGTTTGAGTGCCGAGGAACCCAAAGCCAGAGAAAAATTGCGATCTAATGAACTTGTAAATCCAAAACGAGAAGCATATTCAATCACGGTATCAATGCCCAAGTCTTGAACAATTTTGATGGTTGGAACGTTTCTAGATTTGATCAAGCAGTCTCGGAAAATGGTATCACCATAAAACTTTCCGCCGTAGTTTTTGGGTTTCCATCGAAGCTCAGTTGTGGGATCGTCATAGACAAGAGGTGCATCCACAATGATGCTTGCAGGTGTGTAGTTATGATCCAGGGCCGATGAATAAATGAAAGGTTTGAAACTCGATCCAGGTTGCCTCTCACTTTGCATGATGCGATTGAATTGACTGCTTCGAAAATCATATCCTCCTTTCATGGCTGCGATGGCACCGGTGTGTGGGTCCATGGCAATAAGCGCGCCTTGGGCTAGGGGTTCTTGATGCAGCAAAAATCGCTGCGTGCCATTGTTTTCATCTCTCCAACGCACAAGGATGACATCGTTTTTTTTCAGGGCCTGAGAAGCTTTGGTAATTTTGTTGTTCTCCCAAAATACATCCGAGTTGGGTTTTCGTGCCCATTGCATGCTTTCGATTTCGATGGAGCCCTGGACAAAACCCAAGTCGATGTAGCTGATACCTTTTTGATCATCCACTTGAGTGACCAAGGCTTGATAGTTTTGATCGGTGCTCAGTACAAAACTTTCTTGATTGGCTTTGATTTGCTCCAAGCGCTGCTCAACCTGGTCCTCTTGAATTTGCTCCAAGGGGCCTCGATAGCCTTGTCTTTGATCCAATTCAATCACACCTTGCTTGAGACTATGATTGGCTGCAAGTGCAGCGTCGTATTTGAGTGTGGTGATGATCTGTAAACCCTCTCCCAAAATTTTTTGACTTCCGTATTTATCCATAGCGTAGCGGCGAATGCTTTCGACAAAATAGGGCGCCACAGAAAGGTTGATGTCAGATTCTGATTGAATGATGAGAGGCTGCAAAAGCGCTTCTTTTTTTTCTCCTTCAGAAATATGACCTTCTGCCTGCAATCGAGACAAAACGTAGGCCTGTCTCCCTTTGGCTTTTTCGAGGCTGCTGTATGGATTGTCACGGCTGGGAGCTTTGGTAAGACCCGCAAGGACTGCAAGTTCAGCAATGGAAAGCTCTTTGAGATTTTTATTGTAGTACACCTTGGCCGCGGCTTGCACACCATATGCACTGTGACCGAGATACACATGATTGAGATAGATCTCTAAAATTTCATCTTTACTCAGTTCTCGCTCCATTTTTAGCGCGAGCAAAACTTCCCGAATTTTTCGTGTGTAGCTTTTTTTACGAGTCAGAAGCACACTTCTTGCTACCTGCTGCGTAATGGTACTTCCGCCTTGCTTTTTGTATCCTGCAATTGCATTTTTTACCATGGCTCTGGCAATGGCAATCGGCGAAATTCCACGATGAGAATAAAAATCTGCGTCTTCAGCTGAAATGAAGGCCTTGGCAATCATGGGAGGAATCTCTTCGAGAGGTGTAAAAATTCTTCGCTCCTGAAAAAATTCTCCAATTTTAATGTATTCTCTAGAGAACACCTCCGTCGCCAAATAAGGTTGATAATTTCGAAGCATGTCGATGGAAGGCAAGTTGGAATAAAAATATCCCAGAACGCCAAAACCGAGCAAAGCCACAACAACAAGCATGGCCGCAAAGATTTTCATGATAGATTTTTTCCAATTTTGAAACATCTGACTTACAATGATTTTATACTACTGATTGTTGATACTTATGCCTTCAAGTAGCTTAGGAGACTATCACCAATTGAGCATAAGGAATAGAGGAAAGTACCGCTGATGTCTGATGAACGCCGTAAATTTGCCCGTATTTTTTTAGAGAGCAACGTAAAGATTCTTTTCGCGCAAGAAGATCAACGGGATCAAGTTCTCCTAGAAAATTTAAGTGAAGGCGGATTGTTCCTGGTCACAAACAGTCCAAAACCCATAGGGACCAAGCTTAATTTTGAGTTTCGCGTCAAAAACCAAGAAGAGAGCATCCAAGGTACCGGAATTGTAAAGTGGGTTGAAAAAGACCCCAGCAAAAGAAAAGGCATGGGCATTCAGTTTATGGAGCTCAATGATGCTGGCAAACAGATCATTTCAAAGCTTTTCAGAAAGTACAAAAAATTAAAAAAAGAGTAATTTCTCCAAGACGTCAAAAATAAAGAGGTTCAGCGCGTCAAAAAAAGCAAAGCTTGACAAAGAGTTTTGAATTTCTATATAGGATCGGTTTCAATGCCGGATTGGCACATCAACTTTGATGTTCTTCGAATTTATAACTAAGGAGCGTATTTGTGGCTGCAACAAAGCATTTTGAACCTCTGGGAGACATTCGGACCTTAAAACTATCCATCACGGGGGAATGCAATTTAAATTGTTTTTATTGCAAAGCTTTGGAACACGACAAAGAATTTTTCGAGCTCAAAAAATCTTTGAGCGCTTCGGACGTAAATAAATTTGTAAAAATCGTAGGTGAGTTTGGAATCAATCGAGTACTTATCGAAGGCGCAGAACCGCTTCTTAGAAAAGATGCTCCAAGTTTTGTGAAAGCTGCACATGCAAACAAAAAAATTCAAGACGTTCGCTTGATTACCAACGGTACATATCTCAAAGCTTATGCAGATCCTTTGCGAAAAATGGGCCTTAAAAAAGTGGATGTCAATTTTGATACGCTTCACTTTATGAAGTATCAGCGCATTACCGGTCATGATAGTTTGTATCGTGTATTGGACGGTATCGATAAAGTTGAGAAACTAAAATACAGCGACATTGTTCTCAATATTCTTTTGCTTAAAGGCATCAACGAAGATGAAATTGTAGAAATCGCACGAATGACCCGAGAACGTAAAGTACACATTCGTTTTATTGAATACGATGCACAAAATGAAAATGAAGATCCCTACGAAAACAAAAAAACCATGACGGTTTTAGATGCCAAAAAAATGATTGATAATTATCAAATTTTGGAACGTGTAGTGGAGTTTGACCAAGAGCCATCCAATTTGGCCTTTCGATTTCCTCAAGCTGTTGGAAGCATCTCTTTTGTTTCAAGGGTAGAGTTGGAAAAGAAACGAGCACAACCCTACATTCAGCTCAATGCCAATGGAGAAGTATTTAACAGCAGGGACCCAAAAAAGACCTTGTCCATTTTGGATGCAATTCGAAAAGATGCAAAAGACCCCAAGTTTAGAAAATCCATTGAAAAAATTTATCTTGCAAAAGCACCAACAGAAAAAACATCCACTTCAAAAACCAAAAGCAAAAAAACAAGCGATACGGTAAGTAAAATCAAAACAAAAAGTCGTCGCAAGAGTAGCGCAAGAAAAACAACTTCACGTAAGCAAACTTCTTCGATTACAGCATAAAAGTTTTCGCTTGGCGTAACTTAAAAAGTTTGAGTTACGCCCAAATAAAATTGTAGACCTGTTCCCAGATCAGAAATGCTGCGGGCAATGTCAAAGGTTAAGAGGCTTGGAGAAACTCCAAAGTACTCAATGTGAAAACGTAAACCATATCCAACATCTACAAGCATCTGATCAGGTCTAAATAAGTCGGCCAGCCCCGAAACAGAAGAAGTAGAGTCAATCAAATGCAGGGCTTTTTCTTCAGTGGTGTGTGTGACACGCCCCGCATTGCTAAACAAAGCTCCCTGAATGGATCGAACTCGAAAGAGCCAAAAATTAACATCAAAGTCTTGATAGAGAAAGTGGCGATACTCTCCAGTCAACAGGAGAAGGTGACGACCTGTAAATCGATTGTCGTCTAGTGGAAGACCTCTCATTGCATCGATACCCCCCAAGCGAAATTGCACTTGGCTAGGTACGCCGCTTTGTCCTGAGGTTCCAAATTGTCCCCGAAAAGCGAGAAAATGATTGGGATGAAGAGGAAGAATCCATGCGTGATGGGTCGAAATGCGGTAATAATTTGAATCCCCTCCCAGGATTGTGGTTCCAAGGTTTAGACTTACAGAGCCGTATCCACCCTCCAGAGGGTTGGTAAAAGACACCTGATTTCCATAGAGATAGGAACTGGTGACCGAAGTGATCCAACCTTCTTGTCCGATTTGAACTGCAGTGGGTCCAGATCCAGCATCGACCAGCGCGAAATCATCTGCGATGCGATTGATGGAAATACCAGCGCTGATTCCATGGCTCAAACGTATGTGATCCAAAGAACTTCCAAAAAGTCTGAGATAGGAAAAATTCACTCCATAGATATCTTTGAGATACGTAGCTCGAACGTTAAAGCGATTGGCACCTCCATGAGTTTTTCGCAACTGCCCCGCAATAAAAATTTGAGGCTGTTCTGCTACCACGTCATAATTGAAATAACTTTCAGTTAGAACAAATTTTCTTTTGGCAGGTTTTCGATTGTCAGAAAGATCAGTTTCTAGGAGTCTGCGTCTGGGGTCAATCTCTAACAGTTTTATCGGATACGTACTTTGAAATTCAAATTCATGTGTGCTTCCCTCCCCATCCCATATGAGAAGTTGATCTTTGCCTTTTGTTTTGACTCGTAGCTCAACAGGTTCGACAAAATCTTTGGGACCTTCTTTGATGAGTGAAACTTGATGGAAAAGCTGGCCATCTTTTTTTTCTGTATTTCTAAAACTCAATTTGTAGTTGATGGGAGGACGTGGCGCAATCCATTGCGAAAAAGATTTTCCAAGGTCATCATCTTCGTGCTCTTGCAAAAGACGCATAAAGTTTTTTTCAGACGAAACTAGGTATTGATATATGGTTTTTTCTACAAGCTCTTCTCCAACAACATCCTCCATGTTGGACATCATAGACCTTCCATAAGCTCTTCGATGATTGAAGCGTAAAAAATCATCTCGGACAGGGTCATAAGGGTAGGCAAAATCATAAAAAACATCAAAAAAAGCAAACTGCGGGGAATGAATGACCTGATCTACAATGGGAAAGATACTTAAGGTTTTGATGGCCTGAATGTCTCGTGCATCAGTGTGCTGATATTTTTGATAGGCAATAAACTCTTGAGTCAATTTTTGAGCTAAAAGTTCTGTGACCCATAGAGCATCTAGATTGCTTTCGAGACGATGGGTTTTGTCGTAGACCAATTGACCAAAAAGAGTTTGCAGTAGTGGAAAAGTGTGAAAGCTACGCAAAAACTCAACAGTTTTAAATGTACGATCTGAAAAATAAGAACTTCCGGATGTTTGTACTGCAAGCATCTCTCGTAGAGGTGCTTGAGAAAGTGAAAGCCTATGAGGACTTTGTGCAAAGAGCTGTGAATTTTTTTCTACGTAGCGTAAAAATTCCAGCAAAAAAATCTCCATGTTTTTTTGAATTTTTCGATTTTTTTTCTTTGGATAAAAAACTTCCACAGTACGACCTGCATGCGTAGTTTGATAAGAAAAAAAACGAGGCGAGCTTTGCATATTCACCTGAGAAACTTCTTTCATTTCGATATGATGTTGTCCTTTTGGATAGTACTTGTGTTTGATCACAAAAGGCCAGGCGCTATCAATGTTGATGTTCCAAGAACTCTTTTCTGGTGGAGCGCGCAGATCAAATTCTTCGTTTTGGTTAAGTGATGCAAGGTAAGGTGTCCATCCTCCCGAGAGGGTCAAGATATCGCGATAAAAACCAAAAGAACCAAGTTTGTTGGGGATGATTAGCTTATAGTTCATTTTGACTGTGATGGACTCTTGGGGTTTTAACGTTTTGTCCAAGCGCTGAGTGTAGGCGATGCCTTTGGGCATATTCAAAAAAGATATGGTTGAAAAAGAATCCTTAAGGTCAGCGCTTTTCTGTCCTGGTACAGAGATGTGAGAAAATACAATCTCACCTTTTGAAAAGCCATGTGGATAAATGCGGTGATAGTTGAGATCTCCCAAATGAGGCAGAGGTTTTTGAAAGCGGTTGGGATACACCAGCCATGTAAGCTGAGAATGTTCTTTGTTTCCATGGTTTTCGATGGTCGAGATTTGCTCAATCTCAAGAGTACGACTTTTAGGATCGAGCATCTGTACTTTCAAGTCATAGTGAACAGAAAGAGAAGACGCTTGTGCCCAGAAGCTTTGCAGGACGCAGCCCAAAACCAATACAATTTTTCGAATCAAAACGCTGCACATCATAGGGGAGGGGCCCAAAAATGTCGATGCATTTGTCGATACAAATGCCTAGCTTTCACGCCATTCAAAAGCTTTGATATTCTCTTCCATGGATCAGTGTTTTTGAAAGCCGCATGTGGTTGACAGTCTAGAGGACTTTCTTTACTCTTTGAGTTTTGATGTAGGATTTTTTACAAATCAATGCATCGGGCCAAAAGCCCTGTATTTAAATTGATGTTGTTTTATTTTTTTGTAGTTATTTTACTGTAAGGAACCATGATGATCGATCATCGCAAATTTTTTCACCTTGCCTTTGGCTCTTTATTGCTTTTGAGTATGGGATGTCAGTCCATCAAAGCACGTAGAGCGCAGTCTTTGTCAAAACAGTCTCCTGCCCAAGTACTTCAAGGAGCAGAACTTGAAGATACGACACAGATCAGTTCCATGTCGGATCAGGAGCGAAAAGAAATAGAAGAGTTTGCCAGCCAAGAAGTGGGCATTCCTGATGTGCCTCTAATGGTAAATCACAAAGTCGAGCGCTGGATTGAGTATTTTCAAGGTCGAGGTAGCGGCTCTTTTGCTCGTTGGCTTGCGAGATCTGGAAGATACATTCCGATGATGCAAAGTATACTGAGAGAAAACGGACTTCCCGACAACTTGGTGTATTTGTCAATGATCGAAAGTGGTTTTACACCTCACGCTTATTCTAGAGCTGCAGCTGTAGGACCTTGGCAGTTTGTACGAAGAACAGGTATGAGGTACGGACTCAAGGTCAACTGGTGGATTGATGAACGCAGACATCCTGAAAAATCAACCATAGCGGCTGCTGCATATTTAAAAGATTTATATGAAGAATTTCAACATTGGTACCTAGCTGCAGCAGGTTACAACGCAGGCGAAGGAAAAATAGCGCGCGCTATATCTAGATATCGCACAGAAGACTACTGGGAAATATCAAAATATCGATATCTAAAACCAGAAACCAAAAACTATGTTCCCAAAATGCTTGCAGCGGCGATGATTGCGTCAAATCCAGAACATTATGGGTTTACGGATATCCATTATGAAGAGCCTATCAGTTATGACCGAGTGCCTGTTTCCAAACCCATCGAACTCAAACATATCGCCAAAGCCATTGAGGTTACGGTGCAAGATCTGCGCTTTCTCAATCCAGACCTTTTGAGAGACGTTACGCCTCCAAAGTATGATCAGTATGAACTTCATGTTCCTGTAGGAACAGGGGAGATCTTGCTTGCAGCCTTAGGGGAGTTGCCAGAGTACGAATATACAGATGTGATGGTTCATCGCGTTCGTTCAGGTGAAGCACTTTCAGTGATTGCAAGAAAGTACGGTGTATCTACGTATAGCATTGTGAGCTACAACAACCTTCGGTCAGCGCATCAAATTCGCGCCGGACAAAAATTGGTGATTCCCATTCCCAATCAAGGAACTACGCGCTCACCTCAAAGGGTCAAGAAAGTCTATCATTCCAATGCAAAGGGAATGTATAAAGTTCAATATGGAGACACTTTGTGGGATCTGGCCAAAAGTTTCGGAGTTACCGTAACGAATTTGAAACAATGGAACGGTATCACGAGTCCTCGTGATCTCAGGCCAGGTCAGTGGATTCGTGTGAAAGGTGATGCTTCCCAAGGTCTCGATGCTTCATTGCAATCAGATGAGCCCAAAAGGCAATATCTTGTTCAAAAAGGAGACTCTCTTTGGGACATCTCTCGAAAGCATGGGATTACGGTAGCAAGTTTGGCGCAGATCAATCAAATAAGCCCAAAAGCCACACTTCATCCGGGTACAAGTTTGATCGTTCCCTAAAGCAAAACCCTTAGAAAATAAATAGAGGAAGAAGAAAACTGCCTACAGCGCCCAAGGCCAAAAAAACATACATGATCCAGGCTGTCTTTTTTTCCTGATCTTCGGAGCCAAAGTCCATCACTTCTTGAGTTGTGGTTTGAGTGTTCTCTCTTTCGCATAGGAGTCGTAGATTTTCGGGGAAAGAAAAATTCTTTTGTCGGAAGCTTTGATCTTTGGAGCTGCAGCGAAGTTCATGAGTTCCCTTGTCTACAAATGCCCAGCTCGGTGCGGAAGGTCTTTGCATTCCATCAACAAAAACATTTGCACCGGGAGGCGAAGAAAAAATCAATACAAAGCCTGCAAGATATTGCCAGGTTTCACAGCTTGGGTTCTCATCCATGGAAAACATTTTTCCTTCGGGAGAAGCGCTATTTTTTACTTTCAGTGAGGGTAGTTTTCCCGGGATCAAGGTCATCGACGCATCATAAAGATCAGAGCCTTCTTTTTTTTTCACAAGCACAATATTTTTTTGATGAGAAAAACACTTTTGAAATGAATCAAACCATGGATCATGTTCTAGAGAAGTAATCCACACAATGCGTAGGGAAGTATTTTTCTTGGAGGATGAAACAGAAGAAGGCTTAGAATTTTTCCCGCAGGCTTGCAAGATGCAGAAAAAAACGATCAAAGTTATCGATGATAATGTTCTAGTGCCGACGTTCATTCACGAAAATTTTATGCTTACGGGCCTTAATAGTGATCGGCTTCCACGACTTGCGTTTTTGCATAGATGTCACCAATGCGTGTGCTCTCCTCATCGGTGTAAATAAAATACATTTCGACCAACACAAAGAGGCCGCCCACCAACCAAAATAAAATATTGAGAAGCGGAATTTTTCCCAAAAAAAGCATGAGGACAAAGGGACTGTTACGAATGGCCGAAGCCAAGTAAGAACAAGCTTGTGTTTTATGATCTACAGGATCTATGATTTCTAAGGTTCGAAGACCCACAATGCGTTTTCCTATGCTCTGTCCCTTAAATAGGCCATCGGCACATGCAATGTAAGCGCCAGCAAGCAGAAGCCAAAAAAAAGATAGATCCCCATAGAAAAATAAAAATGGACCTAAGTCTATGGCCTTGGCTCCAAAGCGATGAATGTAGTGCGCGCGCTTCATTTTTGACCTTCAATTCTTGTAAACTTGATCGTAGATCGGTAGGGTAGCAAAGTTTGAAGCTGAAAACAAAAAAAGGACACAAAATCTTTGGCCTCTTGATTTGTCTGTGGATGGCTTTGTTAAGCGGGTGTTATTCGAAAACGCAGATCCCTCAGGGAACTTCCAAATCGCAACTTCATGGATACGCTTCGTGGTATGGTGGAAAATTTCACGGGCGAAAAACTGCGTCGGGTGAAGTCTATGATCAATACAAATTGACGGCGGCGCATAAGACACTTCCATTTCATACATGGGTTCGCGTGACCAATCTGAGCAATGGAAAAAGCGTGGTGGTCAAAGTCAATGACCGTGGCCCCTTTGTTCGAGGACGCGTGATTGATTTGTCTCGAAGAGCTGCGGAAAAGATCGATATGATCGGGAGTGGAACGGCCAAAGTATTGATCGAAATTGAGAAAAAACCCCGTCAAAGCGCGCGCAACATGACCTACATCCAGCTGGGAAGTTTTTCGAGTCAGGGCTCAGCCGAGAAATACTCGCAGAGCATGGAAGACCGGGTAGGGGATGTAAATATTGGAATTTATGAAGAAAATAGCCTGTTCAAGGTCTGGCTGGGACCCTATGCCACGCAGCTCATGGCACAAAAAAGCCTATCTCACCTTAAGCGAAAAAAAATTGAAGGCTTCATCTTGCATCCTTAGTCAAAAAAGACTATAAGCGTCGGGTTATGGCATCGCCTTATCGAAAAACAAAAAAGATTCGAAAACGCAAAGACCGTCGTGCGGGTAAAGATCGCAAGCGTGAGCTTCGATCTAAGGGTACGACTCCTTCGCTTGATTCTATTCTCGGACCTCTTTCCTAATTCTTTCTGATGTCATCGAAGACGCTGTTTGTCAGCTTCGAAGGCATAGAAGGTAGCGGGAAATCCACGCAAATTTCACTTCTGCAAAAGCACTATCAGGCCCAGGGCCGTTCTGTTTTGTCTACGCGTGAGCCGGGAGGGACCAAGTTGGGAGAGCGCATGCGCGCGCTTTTTACACAAGAAGAAAAAATGAGCGATCGCTGCGAGTTTTTGCTTGTATCTGCAGCCAGAGCTCAACATGTTCAAGAATTGCTGCTTCCATCCATGGGAAAATACGATTTGATTTTGTGTGATCGCTATATGGACTCTTCCGTGGCCTATCAATCTGCGGGTCGGGATTTGGATGTAGATACCGTGCATCAGATCAATGCATTTGCCACTCAAGGTCTCGTTCCAGATCTCACAATTTTTTTGGATATTCCTGTCGAGCTTTCTCTTGAGCGAGTAGACCAACGGCAAAGTGGAAACAAGGATCGTTTTGAAAAACAAGATCAAAGATTTCATGAAAAGGTGAGACAAGGGTATCAAGATTTATGCAAGAAACAATCTGACAGGATCAAAGAGTTTGACGGCACACAAGATTCAACTCTTTTATCTCAGCAATTGATTCAAAGTATTGACCGGAAAGCTTCTTGGTAATGTCACTGCTTACAGAACGTATCATAGAAATGCATAAAAAAGGCCGATTGCACCACGCATTTCTTTTTTTGGGTCTAGATACAGAACTCAAAGCGCGATGTGTCTTAGATCTTGCGGTCTATTTGCTGGCTCTAGAAGAGAAGGACCCAGAACGAAAACAAAAAGTAGCAAGTAAAATTATAAACCTTTCGCACCCTGATTTTTATTGTCTACAAAGTGAGGCAGCGCAGATCAAAGTCGATGATGTTCGAGAGTTTTCGAAGTGGGCCCATCGTAGCCCCATAGAAAACGCGAGCAAAGTTCTAAGTATACCCGAAGCCGAAAGGCTCAATCCCGCGGCGTCCAACGCGCTCCTAAAAATTTTAGAAGAGCCGCCAAGTTATCTCACGCTCTTTCTTTCTGCGCCCAATGAAAGCTCGATGCTTAAGACCATCACCTCTCGCTGCTTTTCAGTGCAGTTCCCAAATGTGCATTTTTTTCAAGAACAAGAAAAAGAGCCACCCTTTTGGGGGCAGGCACTAGAACACATTAATGATTTGGACCAGAAGGTTTCGGCCAAAGAGATCTTAGATTTTTCTCAGAGTTTTTCTAAGGATCGAGAAGAGCTTAGGGAGTTTTTTTTCTTTCTCCAAAAAAAACTGCGACAAATCTTACAAGCCCATAGGGATAGCAGCCTCTTTTATCACTGGGAAACTCAGTATGTTCAATGTCTAGAATTGGAATCTAGCATCTACCATCGATATGGAAATATCCAACTGGGTCTTGAGAATTTTTTGCTGCACCTTCGAAAGCCTCAATTATGATCGACACGCATGCGCATTTAGATTTTCCGCAGTATCAAGGTCAATTGGATCAAATTTTAGAAAGAGCAAAAACTGCGGGGCTTACGCATATCATTCAAATCGCATTGGGTCCTGAGTTTGAAAAATATGATCAGGCCTATGCTCTTGTGCAGGCGTGGCCGCAGCTGTTTATGGCTGCAGGCTTTCATCCGCATGATGCCAAACATTTCACATCGGAGCATCTGAACCTTCTTAGATCCTATGCAAAGAAAGAAAAGGTTGTTGCATTGGGAGAGATTGGTTTGGACTACTACTATGAGCATTCTGACAAAGAGGTTCAAAAAAATGTTTTGGCGCAGCTTTTAGATTTGGCCGTTGAAGTGGCCAAGCCTGTATGTATTCATACCCGAGAAGCAGCAGCAGACTCCATTGAAATTTTTACCTCCACAGATATTTTTCGCAAAGTCGGAGGTGTGATTCATTGCTTTTCTGGAAGTCCAGACGAAGCCCGGGCATATATTGATTTAGGCGCATACATTTCTTTTTCGGGAATTGTTACTTTTGCAAAAGCTCAAAGTGTTCAAGAAGCATGCAAAATTGTCCCTTTAGATCGAATTTTGATTGAAACCGACTGTCCTTATTTGGCTCCTGTGCCACATCGTGGAAAAACCAACGAACCGGCTTTTGTAGCACATGTAGCAAATCACGTGGCCGCACTTCATGGTCTGGGGATTCATGAATTCATTCAAAAGAGTACAGAAAACGCCAAGAGGCTTTTTGCGATTTCATAAGTATTTGAATCAGAATTTATATATTTTCAACGATGCGGATGCGGTCAAAGCGAGTCAGAGAATTCCAAACGCCTACGCCCAGACCTTTTGCAAGACCGGCATCTGGGGAGGGTCGATCAATTTCTTCTCTTTGCAGTGTCCAAACATGAACCCCATCTAAAAAACCACGTGCCTCATGCGCGTCGACCTCGATTTTGCAATAGTAACGTCGGCCTCTTTCGATTTTGCTTTTGGAGACGGTTTGAGGATATCCGGCAACTTCACTTCTTTTGTTTTTCCATCCACCCAATACCCAATAAAGTTGATGTCCATTGCAGGGAAACAAAAGCAAAAACCCTTCCATGCCAGAAATTTTTTGCACCTCCACCTCAAAATCATAAGATTGGGAATGCAATTTTTCTTTCATGGTCAGGCAGCTTCCCCAGGGAAATCCAATGACATGATGTTTGTGAACATACCATTGTCCTTGCGAGTTCATATGTCGAAGATCGTTCTCAGAAAATAATTCATTCCATTTTCCTTTGATCGGCTGATTGATTTTTGTATCTTCGTCGTCCTGCGCATCCATTGCGTTTGGATGACTAAGCCAAGCTAAATCTTTGGAAATTTTGACTTCAATTTCTTGATCCATCAATTTGTCTCCTGCCTCTTCTAATCTTTTGCATCTTTCGAGCAAGGGTCGAGATTTTCGAAGAAAGAAAAGAAGCAATGTGGCCCACAACATATTCAAAAGCAAAAGAATGCTGACAAAACCTCTGCCCAGCCAAGACAATGAGGAATGATATCCTGGAAAAATAAAGCCCGCTTTGAGTAGACCCACAGGAATGCGGCCGTCATAAATTTTTTGTGACAGTTCTTTTAGGTAAGGAGAAGCAAAATAGTTCTCATTTTGAAAAATGGCTTCTAAGCTTCTTTTTTCTCCCTGCAAAAAAAATACATCGCCGAGCTTTCCAGCCCCTTGAGAAAAACTGCGAAGGTTTATGTATCCATGTCGATCTTCATTAACCAGGGATTGATAGGTGATGTAAGCAATTTGACCGTAGTCTGTCAGCTGACTGTCGAGATCCTCTCTAAACAGGGCCACAGCGTTGTAAGGCCTGATTTCAAGTTGAGTGGCTAAAGTTTGTAACAAGTCCCGAATGACCACTTCCTGAGAAAGTACCCAATAGGTCCAAGCTGCGTTGATCATCACAAAAAATGCAATCATGGAAAGCAGCGGAAACGTAAATTTTCTCCACATCGGCAGATAGTGGGAACGGGAAAAAAGTGAAAGAAGAAAATTCACGGTATAGGCTTCTATGAGCCGCTTAGTTTTTGTAAGCAGGTTTCAATTTTTTCAGAAATTTCTGGAGTTAAGTTGATGAAACGGACCCCCACACCGTAGACCATTTTTTCGGGATCCACTGGATGACTCATGCTCATGACTCTCATCACCTTTCCTTTGATTTGAACTTCGCCCTGTTTTTCCGGTAAGTCCAAGGTCAGTTCAATTTCTGAGTTGGGGTCGAGCAATTTATCAGTTTTGAGAAAAATCCCTCCTGCACTGATGTTTCTGGTGTATTCAAGTGAGAGCTCTTCTTTGCTATGAAAGCTCACTTTGATTTTGGCTTCAATCCGGGGGTATTTACGTTTTTCTATCATGTCTCGCAGTCCTAATGGGGTGTAGGCATATTATACATCCGCCAGTTTACTTGAACTTGTGAGGATGATCAAAGTTCAAAGTCTCTTTCTTTACAGCAAAAATGCCTATGATTGCAAAGGCATGGGATCTAGGCCCTTGGCATGATACAATGGAAATGCAAATGAAGCAGTCGGGTACAATCCATATGATCATGACGTTTCTGGTTTTGTCTTGTTTTCAAGGGGCCTATGCCAAAACTCCCGCTGAAGAAGCCAAAATTGAGAAAATGCTCAACGAGCTCTTACAAAGCACTGGAAACAAGCCTCTGCTGGCCAAAGAACTTAAAGAAAGAGCAGGCTTTTCGACCCGTACCTACCGTTTTCGTGTGGGGACAAACGAGTATCGTGTGGTGATCGACAGTGAAGGGCGCTGCACTGTAGGGGTTAAAACACCGGATCAATTGGTGTCGAGCCATTTGTGGTCGGGATCTTGGTCTTCGCTTTCCTCCGATCGTTTGACAGAGCTCATATTTTCTTTTGAAGGTTTGGTTCCCGGTCAAAAAAATAACCCGGCAGATCAACGTGACCAAATCATCCGAGAGCAAAAATCACTGGGAGACCTGTTGGAGTGGAATCGTCTAATGGATCAGGCGATGAGCGGAGAGCAAAATCCCGTGGCAGGCGGAGGGGGATCGGGAAGCTCAGGCATGGATCGTGCGGTGTCTATGGCAAAAATGATGAACTCGTGTACACCTTCTGGGGGCTCGCTTGCTCCAGCCAGAGCTGCAGTTGAAAACTTGGCCCAGCTTATGGTGGCTGCCAGCAGCAATGTCCATATGTCTGCGGATGGAGGTCTAGGGTGGATTGGAAAATCTCGTCAGTATGAAAAAAAAGGTAGTTATTCCTTTTTGCAAGAACTCGAATCTTTTGAAGCATTGCCGCCAAATCAGGTCATGGGATATGTTTCAGAATCTAAAATTGATTTTGAACATCTGTTTTTTGAGTCTTTACAAAAAACAGACCAGAGTGGCGGTCCATGGAGCCGCGCGGCAAACAAAAACTTCTCCAATTTGATGACTCTTTTGGGACGAAGAAAGACTCAGAGCTTGTTGGAGCAGACGGTGTCACACATTGTAGTCAATGTGGATCATTTTGTTCGTTTGGAACACTTCTTTCCAGAACAGCCTGTTATTTTTGATGTCGCCTCCAAAAAAATATACATCCATCCTGCCGCGAGTTCGCCTGATGAGGTAAAGTACCTCGTTTCTTTGGCGATGGTCTACGTTCAAAAAGAAAAAGATGGAAGTCTCCGCAGAGCCATCGAGCGCTTAAATAAGGAAAAAAAGAGAGGGCAACTTTCCCCCTCAAGCATAAAAAATGCGTTTACGGTCTATGAGAATCTGGAGGTGGGCATTGCATATCCCTAAGACATGTTTATGGGTGTTGGGACTGACGCTTTTTTTGACTTCTTCTGCCGTTGCAGTAGATCAAGAAAAAATTGAGCAAAGCATAAAAAAAAGAGATCCCATTTGCGCGCAATGCAATTTTTTGATTTCCGAAAGATCTATCGCGCTTTTTCCTCAAGAGAAGCTGTTCTTTGTCAGTGCGACGGATTTTTTCCCCAACCCCTTTTGGGTTCTGGGCAAATCTGGATCAGAATACATAATTTTTGATGTGAGAGAGATTAAGATTTGGAATGGATGGATTGCAGCAAAAAAATTTCAGATACAAAAATTGGAAGATCACGAAAAATTTGTACGAACTTTTGTAGGCGTTCATCGTCCAAAATCTAAACTCATTCATCAAAATGCTGCTTTTTTACCCATCAAAAAGGGCTCAAATTTTACGATGGAATTTCAAACGGAAAATCGTCTGGGGATTAAAGTGCAATGGGACATACAGTATAACTCCAAGGGTGAGCTTATACAGGTGAAAGAAAAGCAAATTTTATAATACGGCAATGCGTTTGATTGCATTGAGAAGAATTTCTCGATCTACTTCTCCCAAACTTTCAAACTGCACACCCATGCCTGGATTGTAATTCTCCTGGGCATTTTCTCGGAAAGGGTTGATCCATTTGACTTTACCCATGACCTTGAGTGTCTTGCGTGTTTCAGGCAAGGTAAACTGAAGTTGAAGAACGGTTCCGGGGTCCAAAGGTTGATCCGTTTCGATAAAAATCCCGTGTTCACTGATGTTGGTAGCATTTTCAAAAAGAAAATTACCTTCGGATTTATAATCAACTTTGATTTGTAAAGGGACTCTTTTTACGGATCTTTGTTCTTTGCTCATGCTTGACTCCTTACCTACATGATCTCATTGATTGCGCAAAGATTTTCTCCATTTCCTTGCGGGAATAAAAGCTTAACTTTGATTCAACCCAACGACATTTTTCGAAAGATGCTCTTCGATAAAAATCTCTAAACCTACGCAAAAGCCCTTCAGACCAAAAAAAACGTCCGTATTTCTTCTGAGTCAGACTTCGTATAAATTTTGCCCCCAATCGATTGGCGGTATGGTAGCGCTGCTTTTCTTCGGGATTTAAATGCGATCTCAATGAATACTGGTGAAACAGTTTTGTGTAGAGCGTGTGATCGGTATCAAACAAATCTTGTGTGAGTACATACTTGTCGATTTCTCCCTGCATTTCCATATCCAAAAGACTTATGGGTTTCTGTATCCGTAGACAAAAAGTCAAATATGTAAAATGAGAAATTTCTTCCACCAGTTCCCAAAAATTTTCCATAGAACTATGAGAGATCTGCTTGCTCTTTGCGAGTTCCAAAATTTGAGGTTTCAGGCCGACGGCGATGGATACATCAGTTTTTTTTCTTATCATAAAAACTGTTGATACCTGATTCTCTTTGAGAGGAAGAATAAAATCGTGTAGTCGCAACGAACTGCTAGCTCCATAAATCAACTCAAGACGTTTATGTAAAAAATGCCCCAACATTAGAAAGCTTAGTGAAGAATTTTTTTATGTTGCTCTAGTGGATCAATGCCTTGATCTTTGAGTTTTTGCAAAAGTCTAGAACTCTTGGTGTGAATCCATCTCTCATAAAGTCTAAGGAGGTCTTCATTTTTTGTAATCCCCGAAGCTTCGCTGATTTGTGAGATGATGTCTACAAGCTGCGCAAAATGTGCGGCAAGACTTTGAAAAAGCTCTGACAGATTTTTTTGTCGGGGTTTTTCTTTGGAAATGGAAGAAAGAGATCGATAGGCCGTCCCACCCATGGCCATATAATAGTCAAGATCCACCGCACTTTGTCCGAGACTGTCCCCAAAAAATCCAGAAATATATAATGCTCGATCTCCCAAATGCTTTAAGAGCGTAAATCTTTCTTCTGGATCATTGCTGTGATGTGCTCGGGCTAGGAGTAAGGCCAAGGGTTCATCAAAAAAATTGATGACAGATTGCTGCGTTTCATTTTTTTGATAGATGGTGGAGAGAAGATTGACCAAATAAAAACTTGCGGCAGGATCAATAGAGTCAGGTTCTTGAGCCAAGATGGATTGAATTTCCTGATAAAAAAACTCGTGCAGATTTTTTTGCGGAACAATTTTTTTCATCTATCCTCCGATCTATTCATCCTCTTTGATTTTGTACTTTTTGATTTTTGAGACCAGTGTTCTTCTGGGAACATTTAAAATTTCTGAGGCCTTCGTTTGATTCCACTGCGTTTTCTTCAGGGCGTTGATGATCAGATCTCTTTCGTATGCGGCGATGACCTCTTTCATGTCTCCGACCATGGTAGAGTCTACGGCCGCATCTAGATTGTCGATCGAAGAAGAAGAAGTGATCTGATCTACATCAGAGGTGAGTCTGCTGGTCAAGGCTTCTTTATAAATGGTCTCACCTTCAGAAATGACAACGGCGCGCTCTACGGTATTTCGTAGTTCTCGAATGTTTCCAGGCCAGGAGTATTTCATCAAAATATCTAGGGCATCGGGTGAAATGTCCTTGTTGTCGATGCCGTTTTCTTCACAGCATTCTTTGATAAAAGTTTGTACGAGATAGGGAACCTCTTTTTTCCTTTCTCGTAGTGGAGGTATGGTGAGCGTAGCGGCATTGAGTCGATAGAATAAGTCTTCGCGAAAATTCTTCTCCTCTACTTGCTTTTCGAGCTTTCTATTAGTGGCAGCAATGATACGCACATCGGTGTTAATTTCTTTGTTTGATCCCACGCGCATGATTTTCTTGGCTTGAAGTACGCGAAGAAGTTTGGCCTGAGTTTTTAGCGGCATTTCTCCAATCTCATCCAAAAAAATGGTTCCACCATTGGCACTTTCGAAAAGACCAATTTTGGTTTGATCTGCGCCAGTGAAAGATCCTTTTTCATGTCCAAAAAGTTCGCTTTCTAGAAGCGTTTCCGTAAGCGCCGCGCAGTTGACACAAACCAATGGATCTTTAGAGCGATCACTTTTGGTGTGAATGGTTTCAGCGACAACCTCTTTTCCAACGCCTGTCTCCCCTTGAATTAAAACGGTGATGGTAGATTTGGCGATGCGCTCGATAACATCAAAAAGCTCCTTCATTTTTTCGCTTCGAACGATGACTTCTTTTTCATTGGAAAGAATGAGACGATGTCTTTCTTCTGCCAAGTCTACAACGGGTTTGGTTTTTTTCTCCGTTCGAGCTTTTTTCAAAGCCAATCGAGATCGCTCTAAAAGGATGTCAGGAGTGCGCCCATCTTCCGGAAAAGAAGCCATTCCAATGGAAAGGTTTTCATCTTTTCCAAAAGTAGCATCGGCCAAGATTCTTTCTGCTAGAATTAACGCATCTTTTTTCGATGTTTCTGGCAGAAGAAGTTCCAATTCATATTTTCCATAGTGCGCGAGCAAATCCATGGTGCGAATGATGCCTCGAATTTTTTCAACGACGTCAGGGTAGTGGTCCGAGAGGAGTTTGGCTTTGTCTAAAATTTCTTTGGGATCGATGGCAGGACTGATCATGAGCACAGACAGATCTCGTTTGTACCTAGAGGCTCGATCGAGTTCTTCGTGCAAACGCGTTTCAAAATATCCGTGATTGCTCAGGCCCAGTCGATTTCCATCGATGGGGTTGTGAATCGAAAATCGAAAACAAGTTGCGCCCAGCTGAACTTCATCTCCATCAGAGATCGCCACTTTTTTTTCTAGTTTTTCTCCATTGAGAAAGGTTCCATTGGTTGAGCCCAGATCATGGACCTGCGTTTCTCCCATGCTGGTGACAAATTCGGCATGATTTCGAGAGACCTGATGATCATTAAGAAAAATATCTGCAGTCGGTTGTCTTCCCACAATCATGGACCCATCAGATAGTGTGAATACAGTACCGGCTTGGGGACCGGTCATAGCGACCAAATAGGATTTTTCAAGAGGGACGGATTTTTCGTCATCAATTTTGTCCATGAACTGCGGTTGGGTTTTTTCATATTCCATGCTGTAGTTTGCCTACTTTCTGCTCAAAAATGGGTGGGATGACTACTATTTTACGCGATGTTGTGCGCAAAAACCAAGCGATTTGTGCATTATTTCGGCAGTCAAAGAAAAAAGCCCGAATCAGGGTAGCGATTCAGGCTTTTACTTGCGTTGTTGTGGTAACCATAATCCCTCTTGTGAGGGCCTTGGCCTCAACTTGAGTCTTGAGAGAAAAGACCCAAGTGCTGCAGGCCTTTGTTAGCGATCCATAAGATCAGGGATCATTCTTCCCATCCTTCGATTTTCTTTTGATCTTTGTTTCATGCCCATATACTTAGCAAAAGCAGTGCCAGCGCATTGCTTTAATGATATTCACTAGTTAAAAAAAAGCGGCAAAAAAAATGGAATCAAAAGTTTACACTAAGAGAAAAAACAGGTTCCTCTTGCTGAAAAATGACTCAGAAATGGCCTCATAAGCATAGAAAGCACAATAGACCATGAAACATACTTCAAAGATTGATCTTGAAAATATAGAAACCGTAGGAAAACTTGCGGCTCAAAAAGCCTGCGCCATCATTCGAAAACATTACAAACAAAGGGATTTCGTCACATCAATGAAAGGCGAGAGCGACTTGGTTACGACCGCAGATTTGGCCAGCGAGGCGGCCATCAAAAAAATCATTAGGCAGCATTTTCCTTTGCATCAGATTTTGGCCGAAGAAAGTGATCACAGCGTAGATCCACGCAAAGGTGAGGTATGGATCATCGATCCCATTGATGGAACCACAAACTTTGCGCATGGCTTTCCGGTATTTGCGGTCTCCATTGCCTTTGTATCCAAGGGAAAAATTCTCTTTGGTGTCATCGCACATCCTTTGTGGAAAGAAACGTACACAGCTGTGTCTGGGAAAGGCGCATACTGCAATGGAGAAAAAATTTCCGTCTCTTCCACAAAAAAACTCTCTCAAGCCTTACTGGCTACGGGTTTTCCCTATGATCGAAAAGAGAGCGACGAAAACAACATGGCCGCTTTTGTTCGTTTTGAACTTCGTTCCAGATGCGTGCGTAGGCCGGGATCTGCAGCAACAGACTTGGCACAAGTTGCATGTGGACGCTTTGATGGCTTTTGGGAACCGGGACTTCATCCCTGGGATGTGGCTGCGGGGATTCTACTTGTGGAAGAAGCGGGAGGAAAAGTCACAGACTATGAGGGAAAAAAAATCAAAGACTTTTGGAACAGGCAAATTGTAGCCAGTAACAAAAAACTTCATCGAGTGATGCTGGATACCATTGCTGAAACTAGAAAAAAGCCTCTCAAAAGCAAAAATTTTTTATAGATCAGTGCCTAACGAATCGCAAAACTTGCGCCGCCTCGGCCATCTCTGAGAATGGCGGCAACAAAAGCTTTGGAGATATCTCCCTCTTTTCCAAGTTCGAAGCTTGTGCCTTCATCTACAAAAGTTCGAGAAAAGGCAGATGTTCCTTGGTAGGTAAACCAAGTCACGAAAGCTTCTTCCTCCAGAGTTTCTTTGTCGTTTGTATTGGGTTTGGCAATTTCATAACTTTCTTCGGCATTTCCGCTTGTGGTAATCGAAAGCTCATCTTTGTCTTCTAAGGCTTTGCTTGCGCTCTGAGAAAATAAAATTTCATTGATAGAAGGATTGGTATTTTTTGAAAGCCTTTCCGAAACTTTGATTCTTTTGTAGGTATAAAAATGTTCCTGATCAAAAGAAAAATTCATTGTGACAATAAAATCTATCCCATTGAATCGAACATCATCTGCAAGACCTGTCAAAAGACCTGCCGGAACGGAAACTGAAAACGAAGGCAGCGCGCCTGTAAAACTGCTTCCTAAACTTGAAGTGTGAATGGAAGAATAGGAAATATTTTGTGTGGTGCTTAGGCTAGGCTGACAGGCAGCTTCTTGGCCATTTGAAATTCCAGGATCTGGACAAGCATAAATTTCGAGAGCAATGGTTCTGCCTCCAGCATCAATGTCAGAAATGTAAGGCGTAATGCTTACAATGTTGCTCACAGATCCATCGACTTCCGGTAGGTTGGCAATGGCTGTTAAAAATCTAAATTCTCCCAATTCAAAATATTCAATGGTCTGGTCACTGCAAGATGAAAGACAAAAAAGTAAAAAATAAAAAATTAAGGACTTCATTAAAACTCTCCTTTGATTCCAAAAGTTGGCAAAATCGGAATGCCCGATGAGTACTCTTGCTCCGAGTAGTCAAAATTATACTCAACTTCGAAAGGATTATTTCGATTGGTTACATTTTGAATATCGAGATAAAAGGAAAGAATCCATTGATCATAGATCCATTTTCGATCCAGGCGTAGATCCAATTGATAAAACAAAGGTCCGCGACGAGAATTACGCGCCCCAAAAGAAGGCAAGAAAATATCTTGGTCCGCATCATAGGCTGCAGATAGCACCGGCGTATAGCGCTGACCCGAAATGACACGTAGTCGCGCTCCCAATGACCAGTTTCCTAGCTTCACCGTCGATCGAAGATTTGCATTGTGTCTTTGCTCTCCTAATGATGGATACAGCGCTTCATCGGGAGAGAATTTTTCTGACCAAAGAAGCGTATAGGCCAAAGCATGAGACCATCTGCCTTTATTGTATCGGAGTGACCATTGATTTCCGATGCTGTAGCCGCTGCCATCATTGCTATATCTTTGGGGGACGAGGCTGCCATTTCTTGTGATCAGCGCATCACTGTCTACGACAAGATTGTAAAGGTCCTTATAAAAAATGCTGAAATCTCCGTACAAACCTTCTGCTTTTTTATCTCTAAAATCCATCAAAGCACTGACAACATAGTGAAGGGCATAGGGATCTTCGAGATCTGGATTTCCAAAACTGCTTTCCAGTTCTGCAGGTTGAGGAGCTTGATGGTACAATCCCCCTGAGAGCCTCGCGCGCCAATGCTTATCAATGCGAGATTCGATCTCGAGCCTTGGTTGAATGTGTAGGTTGTGTGTGAGACCAAAATAATCGAAACGAAGATTGGGAGAAAATCTCCAAATCTGATCTTGAGTCAAAAAATCAACTCGCAGATATGCTCCAGCTTGCAGTGCTTGTTGCTCAATTTCTTTGACAATGACATCTCTCAAACTCAAAGGCACATTTTCATCCTCTGCATTGGGAAAAGATCCTGCAGGCAAATTTACATCCGCTTGAAAGTCAAGATACTGAAAGTCCAAACCCACATACGAGATCCACTGATCGTTCCAATGCTGCTCCCATTCTGATCTTAAGGTAGGTTGAAAAATTTCGGCATCAAAAAACTGATCTCCGAGAGAGAATTTTACATAATCTTTTCCAAGACCCATAGATAGTTCAAATCGATTTTGCTCATTCCATGTATATTGAATCCGAGGGATGAAACGATAAAAGGCTGTGGTGGATCCAAGTTCTCCTTTGAAATAAGGATCATCCGTATTTCGAAGCAAGACATTTACAGTGTCTTTGGATCCAATGCCCAAAAGGTCAAACTGTAGATTCTTTGAAATGTCCCATTTGTATTGAGCTTCAAGATCAAAAAATTGTGGGACCTGATTGAAAGACACACTGTCATCATTCATGGTTACCAATGAAAAAATTGGACCAATGTAACTGATTCGACCGCCCATCCAAAAAGAGTGATGATCTGCAATGGGTCCCTCCACCAATGCCGCGGCATTGAGCAAATCTACATAGCTCATTCCATGAATGCGATCACTTCGAGGATCGACAGTTTCCAAATTGACGTTCCCTCCGATGCTTCGTCCGTACTCTGCACCAAACCCTGCAGTGTAAAGCTGCACAGAATCCACCACGTCGGGAATCAGAATCGAAGAAAAGCCTAGGTTGTGAAAAATCAGAGGAATCTCATGTCCATGAATGTAAAAACGCGTATCTTCAGGATCCGCGCCTTGCAAAACGACACCTCCTTGCGAGCCAAAACCCGAAAAGCCCACTTCATTTTCTAAGGCTATGATGGGATCCCCGCGACTCCCAATGGCAGAGATAAAATCTTTCTGCGCAATACTTCTTTTGGATCCATCTCGGGTATTTTTATCTGCTGTAACAATGGTTTCAAATTCATTACTGCTGGCGGCCTCCAAAAAAATGGTTTTTGACATGGAGTCTTCCACATTGATTTCAAGATCTCTTCGAAGGTAGCCCGTGAGATTGATGACCCAAGCATGTGTTGTGCAGCTTAGGTGATCATAGCTCAGTTGTCCTTGATCATCGGAGATTTTTTCCAGGCCCTCGGGAAGGAGAAACATGCTCGCATTGGAAATTTTCTTTTTGCTGCCCTTTTCTTTGATCGTAAATGCAACAGAGCATATTTTTTCTTGTGCAAAAGTCACAGAGCTCAGGTTGTGTAAGCTGGCAATTAAAAATATGAGAAGGCTGTAATATTTCATAACATTTACTTCAGTTCAAAGCGCACAACATAGCGAATCTCTACGGCTACATTTTGATTTTCGATACGCGCAGCTTTAAAGGTATAGTCCATCATGGCTTCCTTTGCAGCTTTTCCAAAACCATAGCCAGGATCTTCTACAATGATGGACCTTGCAACTTTTCCTTCTTCATCAATGAGAACTTTCAATACGACTTGCCCTTCGATATTTTTCTTTCGGGCTTCTTCTGGATAGACAGGGTCAATCTGAGCCAGGAGCACGGGCATTTGGGAAACCAAGTAGGCCGGCTTGGGAGTGGGGAGTTCTCGATCATCCTCAAGTATGAGCGAATCAGGATCTTTGCCTAGGGTATTGCCTGCTTTTTCATGGATTCCTGAAGAGCCACTTGTTTTCAGAGAGTCTTTTCGAATGCCGAAGACTTCTGGAACATTTTGATTTTGATTCGTATCAATCTCTTTTGTACTGCTTTGGATGGGCTGCATTTTTTTTTCTATGTTTTTCGCAATAGGAGCCGTTTCAAAATCAGGAACTTCTTTGATCGTAAACTCAAAACGTTCTATTTTTTCTGGATTTTTTGAAAACACCCAAGCCAACAAGATGCAAATGATCAGCAATGACAGGTGAATAAAAATAGAAACAAGCCAATGCTTTTGATTGGAAACTCTGAGCAAGCATCACTCCTCTACTCTGACTTGAAAGGCGTAGCGCTCAACTCCCGCTTGGCGCAAGAGATTGATCACTTTGATCACATGTTTATGGGCGCAGTTGACATCCGCTGCGATCATCGCTTGAGTGTTTGGGTCTTTTTGCATGGCCTGCGCGGCTTTTTCCACAAAGGCTTTTTCGGAAGTGAGCTCACCGTACATGGAGAACTGACCGGAGGCCGAAATCGAAATGCCCAGACTTGTAGCTTGTATGGGGTCAGAGACGCTAGAGTCGGGAAGTGTAAGTGTAAGAGCTTGTTTGGCCAGCATGGGCGCAGTCACCATAAAAATGACGAGCAAAACCAATACGACATCCACAAAAGGCGTGATGTTGATGTCAAAAATGCCGTCTTCTGATTCAGGAGAAAAAGCCATTAGCTTTCCATAGATTCTAGGTGTTCGTTTTTAAGACAAGTAAGGTGAGACAGCACTTCTTTGACCTGACGAGAAAAATAATTGTAGGCAACCACAGCAGGAATGGCTACGCCCAAACCTACAGCTGTAAGAAGCAGCGCTTCGGCCAAAGAAAACATCATCTGATTTGTATTTTGCGTTCCCTGCGAAAGATCTCCAAAAGCTGCAATGATTCCACACACCGTTCCCAATAGACCTATAAAAGGACTGATGCTTCCCAGTGTACCCAAACTTGCAAGATCTTTTTGAAGATCCTTTGAAATCAAATGAAGATGGTTTTGATATTTTCGTTCTACAGATTCTGGAGTTGAAGCTGTGGAGAGAGACGCACGCGCCTGCGCGAAAAACGCATTCTGGTCAGCTTGCTCCACAAAGTCTTTCGAAGGATCTAGCTTCAGTGAAGCAAAATATTTTTTGCGTTCCAACATGATCCGAACAGACCAGATCGAAAGAGCAATCAAAAGGGCAAAAATCAAACGTGCAAGCCACTGCACCAGTACAATCCAAGCAAACATGGTCACAGATATAACACAGACACAAAAGAGATAAAGTTCGATCCAGATTTTTCAAAGAGAAACATGCTGCCCTTTTCTTGGATTCAAATCAGCTACAAAGATGTTTGGGGATTTCCAAGATTCTTACGAGATCAAAATTCTTCTCTATTGATCAGAATTCTTCAAAAACATAAGCTTTTGTGACTTTATGAAAAAAATGTAGCGAACAAAAAAAACCTCCTGAGTTTGGAAAACCCAGGAGGTAAAGTATGTATTTTTTTAGAGTTATTTTACGTATACACTTACACCATCTATATGAGATCCTTCGAAAGGTTTCCCTTTTTCCCCTTTTTTATGAACATCGATGTTGTAGGTTGAAGTTTTTCCTTTGTGATCTTGAATCGTGACTTCTACTTGTGTGCTCTCAGCAGTATTTTTACAAACAAAAGTTAGAGCACAAACCGAGAATGAATCACAAAATGACTGTTGTCCCGGTATTTGTTTTTCTGGACTTTGATTTTTGAAGTTACCTTTTTGAGTGTAGTAGGTTCTGATAACTTGGGCGTAAATATTCCCATAGTTGCCTAAGTCTTTTTCGGTAAAATCATTTCTAGAGATAATATTACTTTTATCTACGGAGTCTTCGGTGATCCATTGCGCTTCATAGCTGCACGACGTGTTCTCTGTCCCATTGATCATCTTGTATGAGATGCTTGCATCCGCTCCATAAGCCTGAGTTGTGGCCATTAGCGCCAAAAAAGCTCCTATGGCATATCGCCCTATATATTATTTCATTTGAAATACCTCCTTTTAGGTCTCGTATATTGTATCTGAAATGACCCTAGGATAGGGAAGTGAGTAATGTCAAGGGCAAAGATATTTTTTCAATGGCTTTCCATTGGGATAAAGAAAAGAACAGAACAGTCTCTAATTCTTAATGGTGACTTTGTAGGTTTCTTTTTCTAGGCGTTCGAGAATTTGTTGGCTGTGTTTTTCTCCTCGAGTCTCTAAGGTGATATCGGTTCCTGTATTGTAAAAAGGGATTTCTGTGGAGGCTCTTTGATGATGAATTTGAAGAACATTGGCACCTAGCTCTGCCAACACTCCGGTTAGTTTGTGTAGAGAGCCGGGTCGATCTGAGATGACCACGTTGAGACGAATGAGCTTTTTTTGTCTCATATATCCGCGCTCAATGATCCGAGATAGAAGATTCATATCGATATTGCCGCCGCAAATGGGCGTGACCGTGACTTTCGAGTCCGCCTGCGGGATTTTTCCATGAAGAATGGCGGCTAGTCCCGCAGCCCCAGCACCTTCAGCAAGGATTTTTCGGGCTTCCAAAAGCTGTAAAATGCTTTGAGCTATTTCTTCATCCGAAACCAAAACAATGTCATCGACGTATTTTTCGATCAGAGGCTGCGTATAGCTGCCAAGTCCTTTCACGGCAATTCCATCGGCAATGCTAGATTCCAGGCTTCGAGGGGGAGCGGGCGTATGTGTAAATTTGTGGTACATGCTGGGAAACTTTTCACTCTGCACGCCGATAATTTTGCAAGAAGGTTTGAGATGTTTGATCGCGACGGCAGTCCCTGAAATGAATCCTCCTCCTCCGATAGGGACCACGACCAACTCTACATCTGGAACCTGCATCAAAATTTCTAGACCCAGCGTACCCTGTCCCGCAATAACTTCTGGATCATCAAAGGCGTGAACAAATTCCCAACCCTCTTTCTTGGCTTGCTCCTTAGCCAAGACAATTCCTTCGTCTACGGTATGTCCTTGCAATCTCGTATGCGCGCCCCATTTTTCGGTGGCAAAAATTTTATTGTTGGGCGTGCTTTCCGGCATAATCATGGAGACTTCAAATCCCAAACGCGCCCCATGATAAGAAACCGACTGCGCATGGTTCCCAGCAGAAGCTCCGATGACCCGCTTGCCTAGATTTTTTTCATCAATGGAGAGAAGTTTGTTTAACGCGCCACGTTCTTTGAAGCAGCCCGTTTGATGCATGGTTTCTAATTTTAGATAGAGTTTGGGCGAAGGCTTTGAAAAAAAAGGAGAAAAAAACTCAATGCATGGTGTACAATAGAGAGAATCGGATATGCGCTTTTGCGCCCTTTCAATATCTGAGAGTTGGACCACATCTGTTTTGGGTGCTTTCATGTGAGTCCCTAGCTAGCATTGTACAAGTAGAGGGTCAATTGTGGAGAAGATTTTAGGCATTGATTTGGGTACAACGACCTCGGTAGTAGCCGTGGTTGTCAATGGGAAACCGTTCATCATTCCCGATCAAAACGGCGCAAAGGTACATCCTTCCATTGTTCATTTTCGGGAGGACGGAAAAATTTTGGTGGGGCACCAGGCCAAACCCTATTTGATTCTTGATCCTGAAAATACCATCAGCTCTGCCAAACGTTTGATTGGTCGTAAGTTTTTCTCACCAGAGGTCGAAAAAGCCAAGTCGATTAAGCCTTACAAGATTGTTCAAGGGCCCAACGATTCTATCGAGCTCCTCATTCGTAACAATCAGTATACGCTGCAGGAAATCTCAGCCATGGTTCTCAAAAAAATGAAAAGTATTGCAGAGAAATATTTTTCTGAGAGTTTTAGCAAAGCTGTAATCACGGTTCCTGCGTATTTTAATGACAATCAACGAGCTGCTACAGTAGATGCAGGAAAAATCGCAGGTCTTGAAGTTCTTCGCATCATCAACGAACCCACGGCCGCAGCTTTGGCCTATGGTTTTGGAAGCCAAAGGCATCAAAGAGTTGCGATCTATGACCTAGGAGGAGGAACTTTTGATGTTTCGGTCCTGGAGCTTGGAGATGGAGTCTTTGAGGTGGTTTCTACGGCTGGAGATACGTATTTGGGTGGAGATGATATCGATGAGAAATTGATTTCATGGGTTGTAGACTTTGCAAAGGAAAAATTTCAAAGTGATCTACGAGCCGATCGGGTTGTGATGCAAAAAGTTCAAGAAGCCTGTGAGCGTGCCAAGCACATTCTTTCAGTAGAAGAAGGGGCCGAGATTTTTGTTCCAGGCATTCTCAGACCGGGAACCACGAGCTTTGATCTTCGAGTGTCTTTGACTCGAACCATTTTTGCAAAGCTCATTCAGGAGCTCATGCAAAGAACATTCTTAGTTTCGGATGAGGCCTTCCAAAAGGCGCATCTTTCGGTTTCAAATTTAGATGGTTTGATTCTTGTCGGAGGTCCCACAAAAATGCCGACAGTTCGAGAATTTGTTCAAAGTTATTTTCAAAAACAACCCAAAACTGAAATTGATCCGGAACAAGTTGTGGCTGTTGGGGCAGCGATTCAAGGAAGCGTTCTCGGAGGCCAAACCTCCGATGTAGTGTTGGTGGATCTTACGCCTCTATCTCTGGGCATTGAAATTCGGGGGGGATTCATTCAAAGAATCATTGATATCAATACGCCTCTGCCTGTGGATCATACGCGAAATTTTACAACGAACGTAGATGAACAAAGCGCAGTGAAAATTAGAATCTTTCAGGGAGAATCTGCAAAGGCCCAAGACAATGAACTTTTGGGCGAGTTTACTTTGGACGGTCTTCGAAAAGCTGCAGCGGGAGAGGTGGCGATCGAAGTCACTTTTGAAATCGACACCAATGGAATCCTCAATGTGACGGCAAGAGATGTAGAGACCAAACATACGCAGTCCGTTCGCTTGGTGGCCTCGGGCCGTCTAGAGAATGAACGTTTAAAAACCCTTGAAAATCTTCCAGAAGAACTGGCTCCTGGAGTTGTATAGTGGAAGAACAGGCCTTTTCTCAGCTGCACTTCATCGAGGGAGTTTCCTCTATTTACCGACATCGTCTAAACGGCATTCTAAAAATCGATAATGGGCATTGCATTCGGCAGATTCTTTTTAGAGATGGGGACTGTTTGGTGGTTTCCTCCAATGCAAAAATGGAGCTTCCGGGTTCTTTTTTGTTTCAAAAACAGCTCCTCAACACCAAGCAATACGAAAGCTATTTGATTCAGGCCGCAGACCCCAACATTCGTCAATGGGATTTGGCTGTCAAAGATCTTGAGCTTTCACCTAACGAAATTTCTCAAAAAAAAGAAGAGCTCGCAGAATATATCCTGCAAAACATTGCTCGGGAAAAAGAATCCAAATTGGTATTTGCCAATCAAACATTTCCAGCTACGGTACCTATGATTCTTTCTCGAAAAGCTTTTTTGGAACGTGTGGTTCAGGAATATTCTATTGACCGAATTTTTTCCATCGCACCTAAGTTAAAAGAGGGCAGTACCAAACTGTCTTTGCTTTCGAAAGAAGAAAGAAATGAGCTGAGCAAAGAGCAGCAAAGTATATTTGATGTGCTCTTACACAACTCCAGTGTCAAAGAAGTTTTTGAAGCCAGTTTTCTTGATAAACTGTTAATCTATCAAACACTGTTTTTGTTTTTTAACATGGGTTTGATCACGGTTGAGTCCGAAGATGAATCTTCAAAACGACAGTTCATGACGTCTCTTGATGAAGATCAAAAAGTTCAACGGGCAGAGGTCGAAAACTTTTATCAAAAATGCAAAGACCTTAACTATTATCGTTGGCTTGGAGTGGAGAGCAAAGCCAGCGCAGAAGATATCAAAAAAAAATATCAGGCTTTAAAAGAAAAATATGAAAACCAAGAAGTAAAAAAACTTTTCAATGTTGAGGAACAAAGCATTCTAGAAGATGTGGTACATAAAATTGAACAAGCCTATCAAGTTTTGTCCAAAGATGATCAGCGAAGAGAATACAATCAATTTTTACTTGAAGGTAAAGGACATGAGTTTGTTCATCAAAGTCATACCCTCAAAGAAAAGAAAATTTTGCAAGATCTTCAGCAAGCCATTTCCAAAGATGGTCCTATAGAGGCGCTTTCTTTTCTCGAAAAAGAAATTGAAAACAATCCTTCTTTGTTTTTGCTCCCCATTGCCTATGCCAAGCTTGCGCTCAAGCAGGAACTTTATCGAGATGTAGAAATCAATCGAAAAGTGTTTCAATTTATGAAACGTGCAATGACGCTCTTTCCCTATTATTTCGAAATTTATGAGGCCTTTGCACTGTGGTGCAAAACCATCAATCAATTGGAAAATGCTTTTCGAGCTTATCAAAAGGCGCTGCTTCTCAATCCATCTTCTTTATCATTACGCAAAGAAATGATCTCCATCGATATCAAAAAAGCAACTGCAGTGATTGTTGAGGTACTAGAAAAGCACAAAGATCACTTGAGTCTTTATGATATTCTTGGCGTGTCTTCGGATCAGGGTTCACAGGATTTTCATCATGCTTTTCGTTTTTGTAGCAAATATTTTCATCCCGATCGATTTTTCCAAAATCAAGATGAGCAGATTTCCAAAGCCTGCAAAAAATGGTTCAAAAAAATGACCACGGCGTATCAAACCCTCAAAGACAGCAGCAAGCGCAAAGAATACGATATTTCTTTGGGAGTGGGTTCGGTAGAGGCTCCAGATGAAGAGAGTCAAAAAGTGTTTATGAACAAGTTTTTGCCTAAAACTCTTCACGGCAGAAAGTACTATGAAACGGCTATGGAGTGTCTTGAAAAAAATGATCGCATGGGCGCGTCCATCAATCTCAAGTTGGCGATTCAGTATGAGCCTGACAATCCGGTGATTCTCAATCAGATGGCGCAGCTTGAAAAAGCCTAGGGCCTAGATCGAAGGATTTTTCAATCAAATCAATCATTTGATTTTTTGGCCTATGAATTGGATAATAGAAGAATGAGACGTCGCGTTTTCGGAGTATTTTTAATTTTCCCATTATTATTCATGACTTATCCTTTGGGGGCTCAAGAAGAGTCATTGGGGTGGGGCGCAGCGGGAAGCCTACATTATGTCCATCATGCTCCAGACCCTGTTCAAACACGAAATGGAAATTTCTTTTTGCCGCTTCAGGACTACTATTTGCCTTGCTATGGTTTTCCCTTGGAAGTGTATCGGTCATATAATTCTCTATCGACGAGGCAGGGGCCTTTTGGAAAGGGCTGGACCTTTAATTATGATAGCAAGATAGCAGTCGCCAAAGCAAAGGGCCTGCGTGTGGTGGAGGCTGATGGCTTTATCAATGAATATCAGCCGATCGAGTTTGCCAATGCCGACTCAGCCAAGTTGATTGTAAAAATTGTAGCAGCCAAAAAAAATGAAGATCTTCGCTACATGAAGAACAAAGAAGGCAAAGGCAAAGCCTTCTACCAAGATTTTGAGAAAAAACTGCGCTCGGATAAGGAATTTTTTGATCGCCAGGCTGAAAAATATGCAAAGCAAGAGATGTACGTCTCCGCTTCTGGAACCTACGTTTCAAAAAACCGAGGTACAACCACCATCAAAGAGATTAGCAGTGGATATGAACGCAGCAGTCTTTCTGGGAGAACCGAGCTCTATAACAAGAGAGGGCTATTGTCTCGCGTCCATGACCCCAATCAAAATGAACTTAGATTTACATACGATCTAAAGAGTCGTTTGCAACGTATCTATGACGGATGCAAAAATTATTTGCATATAGATTATAATAAGGACGGGACCATCTCTCTGATCAAAGACTCCATGGGGCGCTCCATGAGTTATGGGTACCAAGTACAAGGCACAGACACTCTTTTGATTTCTATGACGTCGATGGACGGAAAGAATGAAAAATACGAGTATGACAAATTGGGACAGATGACCAAACTTCACTATCAGGCCGGAGGAGTGACAGAAATTGTGTATGATCCCAAGACGCGAAGGGTGAAAAGTCAAATTGGTCCTGGAACCAAAAAAACGGATTATGAATACGGACGCGATGGAAAAACAAGTTGGTGCAGCATCAAGGACAACCAAGGAGAAAATTCAAAGTATGAATATGTAGATTCTGAAAATACGGTGTCCTATACCGATCGAAGTGGCGTAAAGACCACCACCATTTTATCAACCTGCTGTGGAAAACCCGTATCGGTGGTGAGCAGCAATGGGATTCGAGATCGTTTCAAATATGATGATCAAGGTCGCGTAAAAGAAAAAACCAATGCCAGCGGACAAACTACGGTATTTATGTATGAGCCCAAATATGGGTATCTCGAGAGGGTCATCAGTCCCAATGGAGATGAGGTGCGATACCGCTACGATAAAAATGGAAATTTAAGTTATGCGCTCAAAGTTCCCAAAGACAAAAAAATAACTCCCAAGAGCTTAAAAATTTTTTATGAAGAGCACGGAAAAATCTCTCGCATTGAGGATCAGCAAAATCAGGAAATTTTATTTTCCTATGGGCCTTTGGGCACGCCAACAAAAGTAGAAAAAAAACTCCAAAACAAAACTGTGGCGCAAATTTTGGTCAACAACAGCAAGACAGGAGACATCGTTGGGATCACTCTCAACCCCAAACAAGCCTCTACGCAAGTAGACATTCGAAATACCTTGCATGGCTTTTATGAGCTACTCGGGCCTACCGGTCTAGATTTTGAATTGTAGTGATTGACGGCTCGTGAAGATCGTTATTGATGGGTATAACCTGCTTCACCAGTCGCAGGCTTCGAGTCGCGACGATTTGTTGCACTTGCTTTCGAAATACCAAAAAAACAGTGGACACAAGATCCTGGTAATTTTTGATGGGACCTATGAAGGCACATTTTCTGGAGACAGAGATTTTTTTGATCAGGTTGAGCTTGTGTATACGCCCATCACAGAAACTGCGGACGATTATATAGGAAATCTCGTTGGATCTCTCAAGGGTTCGGACAGCGTGGTTGTAAGTTCAGATCGGAAGGTGCAGTCTTTTGCTCGAAGCGCTTCTCTGAATTTTATTTATGCGAGTGAGTTCTCTAAAAGACTCGAATGGGGTGAGTCTGATTCGAAGAAATCAAGCCTGGAGCAAGACCTACACAAACCTTGGCATGAAGGCAGAGAAGAGGTGGACGATCACAGACCTTCCTCTTCAACCAAGAAAAAAGGCAATCCTCGTAGGTCATCCAAAAAACAGCGAAAACGTCGCAAGTCTCTCAAAAAACTTTGATCGTCATTTTTTGCAATTTCAGATAGAGATTCAAACATGATTTGGCACAAAGAATACTCGATTGAAGAGGTCCAGGCATGGGGGCACCGAAACCTGGCGCAGCATGTGGGCATTGAATTTACAGCGATAGATGCGGAGAGTCTGTCGGCGAAAATGCCGGTGGATCATCGAACGCAGCAGCCCTTTGGGATTTTGCATGGAGGGGCGTCATGCGTATTGGCTGAAACGGTGGGTAGTGTGGCCTCGGGCTGCGTGCTCAATCCCCAGACGCAAACTGCGGTGGGTTTGGAAATCAATGCCAACCATGTACGAAGTCAGTCTGAGGGCTGGGTCTTTGCAGTTGCGACTCCCTTACACTTGGGCAGAAGCACCCACATTTGGAACATCCGCATCGAAAACGACCAAGGAAAGCTCGTATGCATCAGCAGACTCACAATGGCGGTACTTGAGAGAGAGAAGAGATAGTACCTCCAAAATTTTATGCACATTCAGTATCTTACCCAGTAGTACAACGCAAAGCATTATCTTTGTTGACAAAACAAGCACGTTATGGTCTAAGGTGCAATACTATGAATACTCGAGCCAAAAGATTTTTTTTCTCAATTTTGTGGAGTTGTCTGATCTGTGGATTATGTGCCACTGACTCCAGTGCGCAGGATAGCTTATTTCATCCTGCAATGTACCCGCAGGTCTTTGCACCTGCAGATCAAACAAAGTTTGTTGCTGAATATAAATATCTGAAAGAATTATCTTCGTTTAATGCCACTGTTGACCACAGTAGCAATCCTAAGGGATACCCCATGTCTTATTACGAAGGCAAAGCTTTGCATTTATACGGCGAAATTTTACGAAGCATGACCAAGCAAAAAATGGATCCATATGGGCTCTGGAATCCCTTGACGCATAGATTTAATACTGGTGAATATACTTATCGTGGAGACACTCTTACAAAGAGTATCGACAATGAAGGGGATCTTGTCCTAAACATATCTATCAGTAAATACTTTGAAGATTTTACGGATTTGTTCACGTTTTACTTTCCACAAGATTTAGGAGGTAAAGAACCTGTCAATTACTCTTACTGTGTAGGTTCAGAAAGCGAATCGATGGATACATGTGCGTTTGAAGAACTTAAAAAAAATGCCTCAAATTTATTGTTCGTCAATATGATGTCTAAGAGCAGCACGAAGTTTCCTTATGTGTTTTTTCGAAGCTATGCCAGGTCTCTTGAAAATGAAGGGACAGAGATGATGGATTCGGCGATACGCGAAGATAAGACTTGGTCAGCCGTTCGAGCCACATATGCCGATGGCACAACTTCTACAGTATTGCTCAATTATGAGAGCGTACTTAAAGAATATCAGAAATAACATTTAAGAACACTAGGCTGATTCAGTGTTACCCTTGCCCTAGCCTAAGACTAGGCAATTTTTTAAAACCTATCAAAATCATTAGATTTTTTTTGTTTGAAAACTCTGCACAAAGCGATTGACGCGAGAGGCAATTTTCAGTAGACAGTGTCTATGGAAAATGAAAAAACCCGCAGAGACTTTGTTCAAAATTTGGAAGAAAAAGGACTCTTTCGTCTGCCTAAAATTTTGTTTTGGTTTGGTGGAGGCTTTTTGCTCTTTGTTGTATTCCTTGCGATGTTTTCGTCTGGGAATCAAACCCAAGAAAAGCAGCTTGTAGAATCTACGATCAAGCAAGAAATTTCGGTGCCCGAGGTTTCAGTAGAAATTGTCGAAAATGTGCAGCCCGTAGATCCAGAAACTCAAGCCGTGGAGCAAGGTGAACAGGAGGTCGCTGTCAACGAAGCCGAAGACCTGGACTCAGAACCTGCTGAATCTGCAATGGAAGAAGACCTTGAAGAGGAATTTACGCAAGGTACAGAGGAAGATACTTCCTTAGAAATTGCAGATGTAGAAGAAACTCAAGCCGAGCAAAGCCAAGACATTTCGGAAACTCCGGCACAAGTTCAGGAAGAAAAAATTACAAAGGTAGAAAAAATCAATGGACGTTTGGTGATTACGGTGCCCGAAACTCCATGGGATGTTTGGTTGGCGCAGAAAGAAGCCGCGGAAAAAGAAAAGCAAGAACAAGCTGCGCAGCAGGAACTTGCTTTGCTCGAAGAGGAAGAAAGTCAAGAGAACACTCAAAATATTGAGCCAAAAGAAAAAACCGAAGAAAAACCTAAAGTTGTCGCCAAAGCCCCTGTGGTTTCGAAACCCAAAAAAGCTTCTCCAGAAAAGACAGCAACAGTAAGAAGCCCTGGCTCAGGTTTGCCTAGAGATGTGCGCGTTCTTTTTGATGTGTACAAAACCTTCTCACCCATTGAACTCGAAACAAGCTTGGAACGCATTGCGGTTTTGGACGAGCGTTATCAAAAACATCCTGAAATTGAAATTTTGAGTCTAGAGGCCAAGAGCATGCTCGCACTTCGAAATGCCAGTGCATCTGCAAGTGGCATTTTGGCGCCCGCCTTGATTTTACTAGAAGAAAAAAAACACAGTCCTCAAAGGCAGCGCGCGGCGCTTATGGCGAGCTTGGCTTCCAATCAAAGTGTGGTTCCGACTTGGATCCCAACACTAGAAAAACGCAAAGAGGATGCTCTAGCTCAATATGCAGTGACTTTGGTAAAAAATGCTGAGGCTTCAATAGAGACTCAAGATCAAATTCGAAATTTTGAAGTTTTGCATGCAAGGTATCCAGATTTTTTTCCGATTACCGAAACTCTGGCCAATATGTATTTGATGTCCAACTTTCCTTATCTCGCGCAAACTTTGTATGAAGGTTTGATGCTCAAAGATGCGACGGACACAAACCTTCGTACCGCATACTACCGATCTCTAAGTGCCCAAAAAAAATATGATGAGCTCATTGCCAAAGTCGAAAGCTCAGGAGATCATGGCGCAAAAGGTTGGGAGCAGCTGTATCTCTATGCAAAAGCTCTGATAGAAAGTGGAAGAAAAATAGAAGCCGTTCAGCAGTTCGCCTTGGCATTGGAAGATGCAAATCTTGGAGCCCAAAGTAAGAACAGAGGGGTCATCGCCTATGAAAAAGGTCGGATTGAGTTCGATGCAAAAAATTATCAGGCTGCATCTGTTTCTTTTTCTCAGGCCCAGCAAATTAGAACACGTGATCTTCAGACTGCAAGTTTTCTTGCGGCTTCTTATTTTCGTTCTGGACAGTATGAGCAAGCCAAAGCGGCTTATCAAAATGCACTTGCGCTGCAACCCGGAGACAAGAGCTTGGAAAAGTATTTGGGAATGTCGATGATCTTGAGTCAGAACCTTCAGGAAGGAAAACAATATTTGTTGTCTTCGATCCAAAAGGGAATGTCAGATGCCGATAGCTACTACTATCTTGCCAATGCAGAAAAGATGCAGGGTGACCAAGCCAAAGCTTTGGCCTACGTGCAAAAAGCACTGGAAGCGGATCCACAGTATCAGCCTGCGCAAAAATTACTCTCGCAGCTTTCAAGCGCTAGATAGAGATTTTCTTTTTTAAAAAGAGCTTCCTTTTTCTTGTAAGAAGAGAATCTCTTCTTTTGTACTTTCTCTTACAAGAATTTCATTTCGATGAGGAAATCGACCAAAGCGTTCGACAATCACTTTGTGTTTGTGTGCATATTCCAACATAGAAGCCATGTACTCTTTGTATTCTGAGGGACATTGCTCATGAAGTGTTGCATAGAGCTCTACACATTGAGTTTGATCTTCAAGTTTTTCTGAATGTTCCAAAGGTAGGTAACAAAAAGCCCTTTCCAAACAGTGAAGATCTTGATCCAAATGTTTTGAAATACCTCGTTTTGAAAAATCCAAAACAATAGGATCAAAGTGATACATCTTTTCTTGGCCTCGAAAGGCGTTGCGGGTCATTTGATCCAAGAGAATGATTGTGCTGATAAATTGTTTTGGATCTGAGGGAAGCTCGATTTGAGAGATCTCTTCATAGCTTTTGAGCATGGGCGCAAAATGCTCTCGAATGTATTGATCTACGTCTTCATTTTTTCCAAACCAAAGGTTTCCACGTTCTTTGAAATACTCGGGAGACGATAAAATTTCGGGTCCAAACCAATACTCATGAATGCTCTCATAGTCCATGGGCTTACCCTAAATAAGTTTTTCTATTTTGAAAAGCCAAATTTTTTAACTCATTGGACGAAACAAAAGTTGGCCGTTTTCTTCGTCGAGGACAAACTGCGTGACATTGGAATCATGATCCAAAATATGATCAGCCAAAGGATCTTCAATTTCTCTTTGAATCACTCTTTTGAGAGGCCGGGCACCAAAAAGCGGATCAAAACCCTTTTGTCCTAGAACCTTTTTTGCTTCGTCTGTGATGGTGAGTGTGAGACCCTGCTCATGAATTCTTGTTTGCAGTTCTGCAATGGCAATGTCTACAATTTTTAGAATCTGCTGCTGATCTAAATGGTTGTATACAATGATATCATCCAAGCGATTTAAAAATTCAGGGCGAAAGACTTTGGCCAAAACCGGTTGCAAAAGCACCTTCATCTCTTCTGAATTTTTATCGGGATTTTCCAAAATCAAATCACTTCCTAAATTAGAGGTCATAAGAATGACTGTGTTTCTAAAGTCTACGGTTCGCCCCTGTCCATCTGTAAGTCTTCCATCATCGAGGATCTGCAAGAAAACATTGAAAACATCTGGATGCGCTTTTTCGACTTCATCCAAGAGAAGAACCGAATAGGGGCGTCTTCGCACAGACTCGGTGAGATAACCACCTTCTTCATAGCCCACATATCCCGGAGGCGCGCCAACAAGCCGCGCAACTGCGTGTTTTTCCATATACTCCGACATGTCCACGCGAACAATGGCATTCTGATCATTGAATAAAAACTGCGCCAAGGCCTTGGCGGTCTCGGTTTTTCCTACACCTGTAGGTCCCAAAAATAAAAAACTTCCAATGGGTTTGCTCGGATCACTTAAGCCTGCGCGCGATCTCCGCACAGCTTTGGAGAGCGCAGCTAGAGCTTGGTCCTGACCGACCACTCTTTTTGCCAGCTCTTGTTCCATAAATTTAAGTTTTTCTTTTTCACTTTGGAGCATGCGCGTGACGGGAACGCCTGTCCAAGAGGAGACGACTTTG